>NZ_JBNGZG010000100.1:0-1031 GCF_052049815.1 Candidatus Pelagibacter sp. | reverse complement strand
AAAATTTTACTACTTTAATTCAAAAAATTCTTTACTTTAATATGAAATTTATTAATGGATTTAGATAAATTCAAAATGAAGACTATATTAATATCAGGTGGCGCAGGATATCTCGGAACTGAGTTAACACAAGATTTACTTAAAAAATATAAAGTCATTGTGTATGACAAGCTATATTTCCCTTGGTTATATAAAAATAGAAATAAATTAAATAATTCAAAAAATTTAAAATTTATTAAAAAAAATATTTCAGAAGTTAAAGTTGAAGATTTTAAAGATGTTGAAATAGTTTGTGATTTAAACGGAATTTCAAATGATCCATCCTCAGAATTAAATCAAAAACATACCTGGTTAGTAAATTATCATCACAGACTGAAATTTGCTAGGACAGCTAAAAAAGCAAACATAAAAAGATATATTTTTAATTCAACTTGTTCAGTATATGGATTCAGCAAAAAAAAAGTCTATGAAAATGGTGCAAAAAAACCAATTAGTACTTATGCAAAAGCTAATTTGAAAGCAGAGACTGCAATTTACAAATTAAAAAACAATAACTTTAAAGTAAATTCTTTAAGAAACTCAACTTTATTTGGTTTTTCTAATGCGATGAGATTAGATTTGGTAATAAATATTTTTGTTTTAAATATTATGAAAAAAAGGATGATAACTGTTGATGGAGATGGTAATCAATTTAGGCCTTTTATATCAGTCAAGGATGTTTGTAAGATATATAATATCTTAATTGCTAAAAATAATTTACCATCATTTATTTGTAATATAGTCTCATTCAATTCAACAATCAAATCCATTGCTTATAAGATATGTAATACACTAAAAATGAATAAAAAAATCATAAAATTTCAAAATAAGTCAACAGATAAAAGAAATTACTTGGTAGATTCAAAAATATTTAAAAAGTACTTTGGAGTTAACTTTAAATTTTCAAGTTTTAAACATGAAGTTAAGAACTTAAGAAAAAATTTGAAAAAATTTAAATTAGATTTTAACAAAAATACGATTAGAATGAAATT
>NZ_JBNGZG010000099.1:0-983 GCF_052049815.1 Candidatus Pelagibacter sp. | reverse complement strand
GAGATGTGTATCCGAGACAGGAATAAATGAATTTGGACTGAAACTTTCTATTCATCATTGGATTAACGATGCCTTAATGGCAATATTCTTCTTTTTTGTAACATTGGAAATAAAAAGAGAATTTTTGCAAGGTGAATTATCTAATTTAAAACAAGCTTTACTTCCAATTATTGCTGCAGTCGGCGGAATGGTAATACCGGCTTTATTTTATGTTGTTATTAACTATGGTAATGCAGAAACAATTAATGGATGGGCAATCCCTTCCGCTACAGATATAGCTTTTTCTTTAGGTATTCTGTCTTTACTCGGTTCAAGAGTACCAATATCTTTAAAAGTTTTTTTAACAGCCCTTGCAATCATTGATGATCTAGGAGCAATATTAATCATTGCTTTCTTTTACTCTGGTGATTTGAGTATAATGAATTTAGGTTTCATATTATTGTCGTTTATTATCTTATTAATATTAAATAAATTTTCAGTCAAAATATTTACACCTTATTTGGTAGTTGGATTATTTATGTGGTACTTCACATATAAATCAGGAGTACATGCAACAATTGCTGGAGTTTTATTAGCAACTACTATTCCACATAGAATTGGAGATAAAGATTTTTCATTACTTGTAAAAATTGAACATGCTATTTCACCATATGTTGCATTTATCATTATGCCAATATTTGCATTTGCAAACGCAGGTGTAAGCTTAAGTGGATTAACGTTTAATGCATTATTAAATCCTGTTCCATTAGGAATATTGCTCGGTTTATTTTTTGGAAAACAAATAGGAGTTCTATTTTTTTCTTATATATCAATTAAATTTAAATTTGCAGAGATGCCAAATAATTCAAATTGGTTAAGTATTTATGGTGTTTCAATATTAACTGGTATTGGTTTTACTATGAGTTTATTTGTTGGTAATTTAGCATTTGTAGATAATCTTCAGTATATAGATGGCGTTAAGATAGGTGTTTTATCTGGTTCTT
>NZ_JBNGZG010000098.1:0-1043 GCF_052049815.1 Candidatus Pelagibacter sp. | reverse complement strand
TATTTTAAAGAATAGTTTCAAAAATGCTTATGTTTATTATTTAAATTTATTGGTTTTAATTTCTTTATTGAGATCAATATTTGAAAGTGGTTATGCAGTGTTTAGCATTGATTTAATCGTTTTTTTAACTTGTTTGTCACAAATAACAATAAATTCTAAAATAAAAAAATGATAATTATATTTTTCGTAATTTTGAACTTATTAATTCTTTACAATTTTAATAAAATTAAAATATTTAAATTAAATATTGATAAGCCAGATAATAAAAGAAAATATCATCAAAATCCTACACCACTCGCTGGTGGAACAATACTATTTATTAATCTTTCATTTTATTTTATTTTTTTATTTTTTTTTCCGAATTTATTTTTGAATGAATATTTATTTAATAATATTTATGAGTTGATTATTTTTATAATTATTTCTTCTTCAATTTTTTTATTGGGATTTTTTGATGATAAATACAATATTAAAGCCAACAAAAAATTTGCTATTCTATCCTCAATAATATTAGTTTTTCTTTTAATAAATACCGATTTTATAATTCGTGAAATAAAATTCTCATTTTATCTAGGTGTTTTTGAATTAAATGATTTTAGTATTCCATTTACTATATTTTGCTTCTTAGTTTTTATGAATGCTTTTAACATGTTTGATGGTATTAATTTACAATCAACCTTATATTCTCTTATTATTTTAATTTCTATTTTATTTTTTCACGTTGATACATTTTTTCTAAAAATATTGATTATTTCTTTATTTTGTTTTTTATACTTAAATTACAAAGATTATTCTTTTCTTGGAGATAGCGGAACACTTTATCTTTCATTTATTATTAGCTATATATTCATTAAACTTTACAACCTAAGTTATTTTAATGGCGCAGACAAAATTGTGGTTTTTATGTTGTTGCCAGGTATTGATTTAGTAAGGCTTTTCGTTACTCGATTACTCAATAAAAAAAATCCTTTAAGTTCTGATAGAAACCACTTGCATCATTTATTAATATCAAGATATTCATATACAAAATCTATTTTAATTAT
>NZ_JBNGZG010000097.1:0-1061 GCF_052049815.1 Candidatus Pelagibacter sp. | reverse complement strand
AATGTAAATTCATTAATTATTAAAAAAAGATTTATTCTATCAGGGCTAAATCTTGCCTATCTTGGTTATTTTGGAATAAATAAATTAAATCTTAATTATGATCTTTATCACTGGATGGATGGTATATGGGCAAAAAGACATATTAATTTAGAAAAAAAACCTGGGAGACAAATATTAGATGAATTAGTTTTGCCGAAACAAATTAAAAGAATAACTGTTATTGGAAATATGACTGGCAAATCAAAAAAATATTTGATTAAAAAATTTAAATTAAAAATAGATCATGTCAAATTACCTTATCTTGAGATAGAAAAATTAATTAAACAAAAAATAAATATTATAAACCCTAGAGAAACGTTAATATTAATAACACTTCCAACTCCAAAACAAGAACAATTTGCTGATTTTTTATCTCAAAAATTAAAATGCTTTAAAATAATATGTATAGGAGCATCATTATCAATTGCTTCTGGTGAAGAAAAAACTGTTCCAAAATTTATGAGAAACTTTGAATTTTTATGGAGACTAAAAACTGATCCATTTAGAAGAACTTATAGATTATTATCTACATTTTATTTTTATACTAAAAACAAATTAATATATAATAAGTATAACCAAATAAGATTTTTAAAAATTGACTAATAAAAAAATATATGTGTGGGCGTGTGATTTTTCAAAATCTTCGGGAGAAGGAAATCTTGCACATCTTTTTGTAAATGAATTAAAAAAAAAAAACCATATACATTTAATAAAAAATAAATTTATAAATAAGTTTCAATATATTACTCCATTTTTAGGCGTTATATGTTGTTGGTTTTATTATCTAAAAAGTATACGTGTTGCTTATGTAAATTATCTACCATTATGGAATTTTTTGATTTTTTTACTACTCCCACCCAAAACAATTATAGGTCCAATTACAGGTGGCTCAAAATTTATTGAAAAAAAAAATTCAAATTTTTTTTTACGTAAATATATATTTCCAATATTTTATCAAATAAGTTGTGTCATTTTAAAATTTAGATATGAGGATATAATTTTTTCAACCAATTTATTAAAAA
>NZ_JBNGZG010000096.1:0-1121 GCF_052049815.1 Candidatus Pelagibacter sp. | reverse complement strand
TATAGAAAATATTAACTCAATTTTTGCAGAGAATAATTTAAAAGAGATAAATTTTTTAAATTTAGATATAAGAAGAAAAGATACTTCATGTATAATCTATACTTCAGGAACGCAAGGTGATCCAAAAGGGGTAATGTTAAGTCATGGAGGAATATTAAATAATTGTGAAGGAGCCTATACTTTACTAAAAGAATTTGTTTCCCCTAAACCACACTTTTTAACTTGGTTACCATTATCACATTCATATGAGCATACAGTTCAATTTGTCCAAATGGCTGTTGGTGCAAAAGTTTTTTACGCAGAAAGTATTGATAAGTTGATAAAAAATATGGGTGACTGTAATCCTGAAATTATGACAGCCGTTCCAAGATTTTATCAAAATTTATATCAAAAAATTAATTCAACTTTTAATAAAGCAGAAGGATTTAAAAAAAAAATAATTAATGCAACAATAAATCTTGGCAAGAAAAAATTAGAAAGAAAAAATTTGAATTTTGGAGAGCAAATTCAAAATTTTTTATGTGAAATATTAGTAAGAAAAAAAATAAAGAAACAATTTGGGGGATCGCTCAAAGCATTTATATCTGGAGGGGGAGCCCTAGATAAAGAGGTTGGTATATTTTTAAATTCAATAGGATTACCAACTTTACAAGGTTATGGACTCACTGAAACATCACCCGTTGTAAGCTGTAATCCAATTCATGATATTAGAATAGAAACAGTTGGCCCTCCTTTTCAAAGAAATGAGGTTAAAATTGCAGAGGATGGAGAAATTCTTGTAAAGGGAGAAAATGTAATGCAAGGATATTGGAAGAAAGAAAAAGAAACTAAAGAAATTTTGAAAGATGGCTGGCTATATACTGGAGATATTGGTGTTATAGAAGATGGTTTTTTAAAAATAACTGATAGAAAAAAAGATATTTTAATTTCACCAGGAGGAGACAACATTTCTCCAATAAAAATTGAAAATGATTTAACAAAAATCGATTTTATTGAACAAGCATTAGTATATGGAGATGGTAAACCATATTTAGTAGCATTAATTGTTTTAAATAAAGAACAACATAATCAAATAAATAATGAATTAATTCAAAAAGAAATTAAAATTGTAAATAAAAATT
>NZ_JBNGZG010000095.1:0-1136 GCF_052049815.1 Candidatus Pelagibacter sp. | reverse complement strand
TTAATAAAATCAAAATTTTCATTATTTTTAAAATCAATTTTTTTTGTATTATCTAAAATTTGGATCCTTTCTTCATAATTTAAATCATCTAAAGAAAAAGATACTGAAAAACGATCTAATTGTGATTCAGGAAGTAGCGATGTTCCTGATAAATCTGAAGGATTTTGTGTAGCTATTATTGAAAAAGGTTTAGGTAATTTAAAGGTATTCTTATCAATAGTTACTGTTTTTTCCTCCATAGCTTCTAGAAAAGCACTTTGTGTCTTTGGGCTAGCTCGATTTAATTCATCAGCTAGTATAATGTTTGAGAAAATTGGTCCTTTATTTATCTCAAATTTATCATTTTTAAGATAAGTATAACCCAATATATCACTAGGTAAGAGATCTGAGGTAAATTGAATCCTTTTAAATTCTAAATTTAATGAGGATGTAATTGATTTTGCAAAAGTAGTTTTTCCAGTTCCTGGTAGATCTTCAATTAAAATATGACCCCCACTAATAATTGTTGCAAGTGAAATTTTGATTTTAAACTTATTTCCGATTATATGATTGGAAGCATTTACTAAAATATCTTTTAACATAAATAAGTCTTATTAATTTAATTTTATAATTTTACAAGTGTTGATTAATTTTATGAATTTCAGAACATAGAATACTTATACAAACAACTATATAAAAAGTAAAAGTGGGATGAAAAAATGTTCCATCTACTAAACTATGTATTGAAAGTGAAATTAAACTCAAACAAAATGGGACAATAACTAATAATTTTTTTTGTATTAAATTTTTAATAGATAAAAAAAATAGCCTTAAAAATAATATAAAAATAAGAATAGTACCAACAAAACCCCATTCCAATAAAAATTGAAATAAAATATTATGAGGTTGAGAATGTACTAATAATTTATGTAGGTTTCCAACCATCATATCGTTAAAACTTGAAATATAATAACTACCTGGACCCTTTCCAAAAAAAGGGTTTTCCAAAATCAATTTTATTGAATAATCCCACATTGCAATTCTTGCACTTTCAAAATCAATACCCTCATATTTAAGAACGTTTTCTCTTGTTAGAATTCTTTCTATAATTTCATGATTGCTAAATAGATTTGATAAATAATAAGCAATCGGTAAAC
>NZ_JBNGZG010000094.1:0-1171 GCF_052049815.1 Candidatus Pelagibacter sp. | reverse complement strand
ATATTCATAACTCATAGCTTCTTTTTTATTATCAAATTTCTTGAAATATATCAGTTCCCATAAATTTCCTTTTGTATATTTGGCACCTTTATTTGTATTGTGTTTAATTAATCTATTAATAAGATTATTGGTATAACCAACATATGTTTTTTTTTTGGCAGAAGAAATTGATTTTAACATGTAGACAAAAAAATTTGTCATAAATAATGGCGGTCCCTAGGGGAATCGAACCCCTCTTTCGAGGATGAAAACCACGTGTCCTAACCGATAGACGAAGGGACCAGAAGCTAGTCTTTTATTGTAAAAGTAAAAATTTATCAAGTTTAATTAAATAATAATATCAACAATATGAATATTAATCTTATTATTTTTTAGTCCAGATAAATTAAATTTACATAAAACTTTTATTTTGTTTTTATAATTAAGCAAATAATCTTCGATTTTAGTGTTCATTACATTAAATGCTATCGCATCAAAAAATTTTTTATTATCATCTTTTAATAAACAAAAAATATGATTCTCATTAATCTTTCTGGGTTTGTGTATTTTCAAATTTTCTAAAAGAAAAACAGGATTTTCATTAGCATTTCCAAATGGAGATAATTTATTTATATCTTTAATAAATTCTAAATTAATTGCTGATGAAGAAATCTTAGAGATATAATAATTTGATTTAATTATATTTGAAATTTTATAATTGCTTAAATATTTTTTAAACTCATTAAAATTATTTTTTTTTAATGAGAAACCAGCTGCCATTTGATGACCTCCTCCTTTATCTAATATTTTATTTATAACTCCATTGTTAATAATTGAGCCGATATTAATTTCGGTGTTTGATCTAGCTGATCCTTTTAATAAGTTACCAGATTGTGTAATCACAATTGTTGTTTTATTAAATTTTTCAAGAAATCTTGTAGCTATTATACCGATTAAACCTTCTGGAATACTTGTATCTTTTATAACTAAAATTTTATTTTTAATTAATATTGAATCTTTTTCATCAATTTCACTAATAATTTTTTTTTCAATATCTTTCCTTTTATTATTTAAATTAATAAGATTATCTGAAATTTTTTTGGTATCAGTTTCATTTGAAGAAGTAATCAGATTTACTGGTAAATGAGATTTATTCAATCTACCACCTGAATTAAGAATTGGTCCAATTATA
>NZ_JBNGZG010000093.1:0-1215 GCF_052049815.1 Candidatus Pelagibacter sp. | reverse complement strand
CTATTCAAAAAAAATAATAAAAAAAAATGGAATAATAATTGTTCATCGACATAAAAAAGAAAAAGATGAATTTCCAAAAAACTTTAACATAATTGAAGAAAGAGTTTATGGGATTTCAAAAATAATATTTGGAAATTATCTATAGCCAAAAATTTTTTTTGTTTCTTTTTTTATTAATTCAACAGATGGTTGATCGTAAGGATTTACATTTAAAGCACGCCCTAAAAGAATTGTTTCTAAAATAAAGAAACAAAATAATTCACCTATAGATTCTTCATTGATATTTTTTATCTCAAAAGTTCTAAAAGGTTTTTTTCTTTTAAAGAAAACATTTTCTGTAGCTTTTTTTTGAATAGAAAGAATTTTATTTACAGAATTGTTTCTTAAAAATTTAAAATCATTTAACAAATTTGAATTCTTAATAAAATTTGATTTTTTCTCATGTACAAAGGCGAAAGTGTAAAAATTAATATTTTTGCCATCTAAATACAATTGCATTACACTATGATTATCTTTTGGCATTTTTGAAATCATAGGTAATATTCCTTTATTCTTTTTACCTAAACTTTCTGCAACTAATTGTTGATACCAATTAAATAGACCATCTAATCTGTTACTATAATTTATAATAACTGAATTATATTTTTTGTTTTCATAATGCTTTAAAATATTTTGAACATTTAAAATTAGTGAATTTAAAAAGTTTTTATTTTTAATTAAGTTGTCAAGTTGTCTAAATTTTTTTGGATTTAATCCCATTATTTCAGAGGGCAGCATGCCTACTTCGGATAAAACAGAATATCTCCCTCCTATAAAATTATTATGCTCGATTATTTCTGACTTTAATTTTTTAGCTATAGTAGTTAACTCACTAGGTTTGTTTTCTGTAATAAAAATATTTTTGTCTTTTTTTTTTAAATTCAAATTTAAATTTGATATAGTCTCTAATGTATTGCCAGATTTAGAAATAACTAGATTTAAGTACTTTTTTTTAGTTTCTATTTTTTGATCACTTAAGTTGTCAATAAATATTACTTTTTTTTTGATCTTATGATTTAAAAAATCATATATAGCTTTAGCGCCTAAAATAGAACCGCCCATTCCAATTATTTTTAAATCTAAATCTTTGGTAATTTTTTTATATTTTTTGAAATTATATTTATCTTTATAATTATTTGATAAGGATTGAATAATAGCTGTCTCTTAGACACATGT
>NZ_JBNGZG010000092.1:0-1222 GCF_052049815.1 Candidatus Pelagibacter sp. | reverse complement strand
AAAAAAAATTAATAAAAAAAAAATTATTTTTTTAAAAAATATAGATGGTTACAATTTATTTGATTTAATCAACAAATCTTCAAGAGTTATATGTCCAGAAGGGATAATGACACATATGGCTTATTTTCTCAATAAAGATGTGACGGCATTAATGTTTTTTATTATTAAATCTAAAAAGAACTTTATTGAACAAGTAATCTCCTGCAAAGAATGGTTTCCACCAAATAATTATAAATTTTTTGTATTAAAAAAAGACTTATCAAAATCAATTTTAAAATTTTCAAAAAGATTAAAAAATAATTATGAAAAATAAAATAAAAATTTTCTTTTTAGAAAATTCATTTGATTATAATGGTTCTGATTTAAACAACCCTAAGATAGGTGGGTCTGAAAAAACATTAATAAACATTACAAATCAATTAGCAAAAGATATGAAATTTGAAATATGTGTATTTAATAATACAACTAAAGAAATCAAAATAAACAATGTTTTTTGGAAAAATATTTCTTCAATTCAAAAGTCAATAAAAGCAGATTTTGTTATTGCAATGTCTGATGCAAATTTATTTAAAATATTAAATTGTAAAAAAAATTATTTATGGTCTCATAGTATTCAATCCATTGAAAAGTTTATAAGAAAAAAACAACTTATTCCTTTTATTAAGTATAAACCAACAATGATTTTAGAAGGTGAATATCACTATAAAAATAGAAATTTTTTCACATCTATGTTTGGAAAAAAAATTTTAAAATTAGCACCAGATTTTGATTTCATTAATACTGAAATTAAAAAGGATTTTATTCCTAAACAAAATGCAATTTTTACAACGAAATCTGACAGAAATATTGAATATCTGTTATCATCATGGATTGAAATAAAGAAATTGTGCACAAAATCCAAGTTGTTTATTAATCCACCATTTCAATTAAAAGATATTCACATCAAAAATAATATATATTTGAGAACAAAAGGAGATATTAATTTATTAATACAAGATTTAAAAAATTCAAAATTATTTATAACTCCTGGTCATAAAACAGAAGTTTTTTGTTTAGCAGCTGATGAGGCTAGGGAGCTCTGTGTGCCTATTGTCACAATGGGATATGGATGTTTATATGAAAGAGTGAAGCATGGTTATACTGGTTTTATAGCTAAAAATAAAAAAGAATTTATAGATTATTCCTCTTTAATATTGAATGACGATTCTGTGTATTTAGAATT
>NZ_JBNGZG010000091.1:0-1223 GCF_052049815.1 Candidatus Pelagibacter sp. | reverse complement strand
TTCATCTAAAATCTCAAATAATATATTTGAGTTATAAACAATTAAATTTTTTGTACTCATAAAATGCAAATAGTTTTAAAAAATAAAGATACCCTTTTATTTGATGAATTTGAATTTAAATGTTGTGTTGGTAAAAAAGGACTTACATCCAAAAAGAAAGAGGGTGATCTTAAAACACCAACAGGGATATATGAATTAGGACCAGTTTTTTATAGAGCAGATAAGTTTATTAATCTTAAAACTAAATTAAAAAAAATTTCTATTAAAAAAAATATGGGTTGGTGTGATGATATAAATAGTAAATATTATAATCAACTTATAAAGATAAATAAAAAAGTAAGTCATGAAAAAATGTTTAGAAATGATGGCACATATGACATTGTCATATTAATTAATTACAACACAAAAAAAGTGGTAAAAAATAGAGGTAGTGCAATCTTTATACATATTACAAAAAATTATAAAAAAACATTAGGCTGTATTGCTTTAAAAAAGAGTGACTTATTAGTATTACTTAAATTAATAAACAAAAAAACTAAAATTAAAATTAACTAAGATCTTTCTCCAAAGATTTTTGATCCAACTCTAATAAACGTAGCTCCATGTTTAACTGCATCGACATAATCAGATGACATTCCCATACTAAGTTCTTCAAATCCTAATGATTTATTAAGATCTAACATAATTTTGAAATATTTTTTTGGATCTTCATTTTGAGGTGGGATACACATTAATCCAATAATTTTTAAGTTTAATTCATTAATACATTTCTTACAAAAAATAGATAAATCCTTTTTATTAATTCCACTTTTTTGATCTTCATTACCAATATTTACTTGTATAAATATTTTTAAATATTTTTTTAATTTTTCTTGCTCTTGAGAAATTTTTTGAGCAAGTTTCCAATTATCAACTGAGTGAATATAATCAAATAATGGAATTGCAAATTTAACTTTATTTGTTTGTAGTTTGCCAATCATATGTAACTTAAAATTTTTTTTAATTTTCCTTATTTCTGTCCATTTTTCTATCGCTTCTTGAACTTTATTTTCACCAAAATGCATATGACCACTAATTAATAAAGGCTCAATATTACTCATTGGAAAAGTTTTACTAACTGCAATGATGTTTACATTGCTTTCTTTTGTGTTTATTTGTTCTTTAATTATATTAAGATTTTTAATTGAATCATGCATACACAAACATTACCGAATAAATATCAT
>NZ_JBNGZG010000090.1:0-1486 GCF_052049815.1 Candidatus Pelagibacter sp. | reverse complement strand
TAAAAGTTCTAAATTTTTTAAAATATGAGTATAAATAAAATATATGTTCAACAATAAAACTATCTTTATCTCTGGTGGCACAGGCTCTTTTGGAAAAGAATTTTGTAAATATTTAGTAAAAAAATATGTTCCAAAAAAAATAATTGTTTTTTCAAGAGATGAATTGAAACAAAAAGAAATGTCTGATGATTTAATGTATAATGAAAGGAAAATTTTTAGATTTTTTATTGGGGATGTAAGAGACAAAGAAAGATTAATTATGGCTATGCAAAATGTTGATTTTGTTGTACATGCAGCAGCTTTAAAACAAGTCGATACTGCCGAATATAATCCATTTGAATTTATTAAAACAAATATTAATGGAGGAAATAATATTGTAGAATCAGCTTTGATAAATAATGTAAAAAAAGTTATCGCTTTATCAACAGACAAAGCCGCGCAATCAACAAATCTTTATGGTGCAACAAAATTGGTCTCTGATAAGCTTTTCATTTCTGCAAATAATTTTAAAGGTAAAAATAAAACAACTTTTTCTGTAGTTAGATATGGTAATGTAGCAGATTCAAGAGGGTCAGTATTGCCTTTATTTAGAAAATTATTAAAGGATAAAAAAAAATTAACATTAACTGATCCAAGAATGACAAGATTTTGGATTACTTTGGATGAAAGTGTAAAATTTGTTGTAAATTGTTTCAAAATTATGGAAGGTGGTGAAATATTTATACCTAAATTAAAATCGTTTAAAATTACGGATCTAATTAAAGCAATTGATGAAAAAGCAAAAGTCAAAACTATTGGGATAAGACCTGGTGAAAAGCTTCATGAAGTTATGTGTCCTAATGAAGAAGTACAAAATACATTAGAATTTAAAAATTTTTTTGTCATCTATCAATCAATAGATAAATTTTTAGAAAAAAATTTTTATCAAATAAATTTAAAAAATAAAAAAGGAAGAAAAGTGAGTAAAAATTTTGAGTATAATTCTCAAAATAATAAAGAATTTTTTTCAGTCAAGCAATTAAAAGTAGAACTAAAAAAATTGAAAAAATCTAGTTAAGATAAAATTATTTTGATTACAAAATTTATTTTAGGTACTGCAAATCTAGAAAATAATTACGGAAAACTTAATAATTATTTATCATTTAATGATTTCAAAAAAAGTCTTAGAACATTAAAAAAAAATAAAAATTATTTTATAGAAACTTCACTAGAGTATAAAAGGTGTATTCAGAAATTAGAAAAATTAGATCTTAGAAATTGCAGAATTATATTAAAGCTGAATTTTAAAAGTGATGATCTTATTAAAATTAACAAATTTTTAAGAAAAACTAAGATAAAACAAATTTATTGCTTAATGATACATGATCCAGATATTTTAACACAAAAAAATAAGCTAAGAATAAAAAAAATTTTAAAAAAATTAAAACAAAAAAAAATTGTAAAATATTTTGGAATATCTTTATATAATTTCAAAAATTTTAAGAAT
>NZ_JBNGZG010000089.1:0-1629 GCF_052049815.1 Candidatus Pelagibacter sp. | reverse complement strand
ATTTTTTTATTTTTTATTTGTATTTTTATTCTATCACTCATTAATCTTTTCAAATTTAAAGATCCTTTTTTGATGATAATTATGATTTGGATAGCAGCTACATTAAGTATGCCAATTTTATTCAACTTAATTGAAAAAGGATTTCCTTTAATTTCAAAACTCGCAGAAAGATATCAATATAATTCAATACCATCGCTATCTATATTATTTGCTTGGCTTTCAATTAAATTTTTGAAAAAAAAATATTTTAATGTAGCAATCACTAGCTCTTTACTAGTGACTTTAATTTTATTTGCGATAATCAAAAAAGACAGAAGTTTAGTATATGAATATAATACAAAATTTTTTGTTGAAGCTTACAAAAATAGTCCTGAAAATTATTATCATTATAATTTTACAGTTCCATTAGCTAACGCGATTGTAGAGGATAATGAAAAAAAATACTTGTTTAATCTGTATCAGCTACATAACTTATATCCAAAAAGATATGACTATATTTTAGGTTTTGTTAATTACTACAAAAGTAAAGGAAATTTATATGGTGAGGAATATTTTTTGGATTACTATAAAAACGAAACCATTTATGATCCACCTCTAAAATTTAAACTAGCTAAATATTTTTTTAATTACAACGAATTTGAAAACTCATTATTGATTATAGATGAGATATTTGCTGATTTTGACAAGCTAATTGAAAAATATAAAAACGAACCAGCAAAAATTAAAATTACAGATCCCGAAATTGATGATGTTTATTTTTTAAAAGGATTAGTTTTAGATAAATTAAACAGAACAGAAGATGCTTTGGGTAATTTTATGTTAGCAACAGTGCATAATCCAATGCATGCAACTGCTCTGTACAATTCATCAGTTTTGTTAAAAAAACTTGGTCAAAATGAACTTGCACAAAAACATTTTAAAGATGCAATTGAATTAAACCCTTATTTAAGAGAAACTGTTAATCAGATTATTCAGGAAAAAAACTTTAAAGATGAGTAAAGAATTAAGTATTGTAATACCTATATTTAATGAAGAAAAAAACATCTTACCTCTTACTAAAAAAATAAAAAATACAATAAAAAATTATAAATTTGAGATCATTTTTGTGGATGACTCATCCTTAGATGGATCAAGAAAGTTACTAAAAAAATTAAAAAAAAAATATAATTTTTTTAAACCAATATTCCGATCTGGAAAAAGAGATTTAAGTAAATCTTGTATAAGTGGAATTAAAATAACAAAATATTCAAAAATTCTAATTATGGATGGAGATCTTCAACATGACCCAAAATATATACCTGCTATGTATGAAAAAATATCAAATAATAAATTAGATATTGTTATTGGAACAAGAAAATTATTTGAACCCAATAATAAAGGTCTTTCAGAAATAAGAAGGTATGTTTCAATTTTTTTAATATTTTGTTTTAAAATTTTTGATATCAAAACAAAAGATCCTATGAGTGGATTTTTCATGTTTAATAAGGAAATTTATTTAAGAAATGAAAAATTTTTTTTTGCTAAAGGATTTAAAATACTCGCTGATTTTTTGATAAATTGTAAACAAACCTTAAAAACTCAAGATGTAAACATAAATTTTAATAGAAGATATAATAGTAAAAGCAAAAT
>NZ_JBNGZG010000088.1:0-1715 GCF_052049815.1 Candidatus Pelagibacter sp. | reverse complement strand
AAGAAATAATTGATAAAGTTAAGTTACAAAATCAATTTGATAAGGAAATAATAGTTATTGATGATTTTTCAAATGATAGGACAAGAGATATTTTAAAAAATGAATTAAAAAACAAAATTGATCATTTAATTCTAAATAATAAAAATTATGGTAAAGGTTACTCCATACGAGAAGGGATCCAGGCAGCTAAAGGTGACTATGTTCTTATACAAGATGCTGATTTGGAGTATGACCCAAATGATTATAAAAAATTAATCAAACCAATCAATGATGGAGTAGCCGATGTAGTTTATGGTTCTAGATTTATTGGATCTGAAGAAAAAAGAGTTCTATATTTTTGGCATACTATCGGTAATAAAGTTTTAACCGTGTTATCGAATATGTTCACCAATTTAAATCTTACAGATATGGAAGTATGCTATAAAGTTTTTAAAACAGAAATCATAAAACAAATAAATTTAAAAGAAAACCGATTTGGTTTTGAACCAGAAATTACTGCTAAAATCGCTAAGATTAAAAATATAAGAATTTATGAAGTTGGAGTAAAATACTATGGTAGAACATATTCTGATGGAAAAAAAATAACTTGGAAGGATGGTTTCAGTGCATTAAGATGTATAATTTATTACAATTTATTAAGTTAGTTGTATTAATTTTCAATTTTAATTTTTTTTTGACTGTCTTTAGCTTCTCTTAACCAAATGAATATGAAATTATGAAAAAATTGTCAATTATAGTTCCAGTTTACAATGAACATAAAACGTTAAGAACAATCTTAGATAAATTAATAAATTTAAAATTATATAGTAACATTAGCAAAGAAATAATAATCATAGATGATTGTTCCACTGATGGATCAATTGAAATCATCAAATCTTTTGAGATTTATGAATTTGTTAAAACAATTTATAAAAAAAAAAATAAAGGAAAAGGAGATTCACAAAAAATTGCTAAAAATTATGTATCAGGTGATTTTATAATAATACAAGATGCAGATTTAGAATATGATCCAGAGGATATTAATAAACTTTTAAAAATTGCATTAAATGAAAATAAAGAATTTGTAATAGGTTATAGAAATATGAAAACTTCTATATCTCATCCGTATTTTTTTTTTAGAGAATTTGCAGTGAATCTTTTAACATTCCTCATGAATACACTTTATAATACTTCTATCAAAGATAGCGCATGTTGTTATAGATTGTTTGATAAAAATTTATGGTTGGATATTGATGGAAATGCAGATCAATTTGAATATGACTTTAGTATAATTTGTCAGGCAATAAAAAAAACTAAAAACATTGGACAGTGTTCAGTTTTTTATGAGTCTAGAACTTACAAAGATGGAAAAAAATGTACTTGGGACGTTGGATTACATGCATTTAAAAGAATAATTTTAGATAGATTTAATTAAATAATTTTAAATTTTGGAAAAGGAATAATAATCTTAAATTTTTTATTTTTAAAAGTTTGTTTTAGTATTTTAGTTATTGGTTTTGAAAAATTCCATGCCAGTATAATGATGTAATCAAAATTTAATTTTTTTAACTTTTTTAAGCTAATAATCTTAATATTTTTTCCTGGAGTAAATTTATTTTGTTTCAAAGGATTATCATCTACTATTAAATCAAAATGGTTTTTATTAAGATTGAATACATGGCAAAATGTAGTAACTTTAGCTGGAGCACCATATCCAATAATATATTTTTTCTTAG
>NZ_JBNGZG010000087.1:0-1756 GCF_052049815.1 Candidatus Pelagibacter sp. | reverse complement strand
TTAAGTAAATAAATACAGCAATCCATATAATAATAAAACTAACAAATTTAGTTGTTGAAAATTCTTCATTATAATAAAAAAATCCTAACAAAAATTGTAAAGTTGGGGTGATATAAAAAACCATTCCTGTTGGACCTAATCCACACAATTCAACACCTCTTACATATAAGAATAAAGGTATCACCGTCATTGGACCAGCTAATGTTAAAAATAACATCAAAGATGGATTTTCTATATTAAAATCATTCACACCCTTATCAATAATCATATAGAAAACAATTAAAGCAATTGGCAAAATATATAAGCTTTCAATTAATAAACCTATATCTGTTTGAACATTAATTCTTTTTCTAAATAAATTATAAAAAGCCCAACTAATTGCTACTAGTAATCCAACCCAAGGAATTGATTTAATACTAAAAAAAATTAAGAAAAATATTGAGAATATAACTAGAGAGATAGATATTATTCTTTTTTGATTTAATTTTTCTTTAAAAAAAACAAAACCTAATAAAACACTTATTATTGGCATAATAAAATATCCAAAACTAGCATCTATAATTCTGTTAGTTGCTACAGCATAAATCCACACTGACCAGTTTGAAAAAATGAGAAAACCGGAAATAAATAGATTAAATAAATTTTTCTTTACTTTAATTGTTTTTAAAAATTCATCCCATTTAAAAAAAAATGTTGTGGTTATTAATAATGCCACTGCAGTCCATAAACATCTATGAACTATAACTTCCATGTATCCAATAAATGAAATAGCTTCAAAATAAATTACCCCAATAAACCCCCACCAGAAAGAGCCTAAACTAGTTAAAAACAGACCTTTATTGAAATCTTTATTCATTTATCTAATAATAAAACGATTGATATATCTTTAAATGATTTTCTTGTTGAATTAAATAATTATGATAATAAAACACTCACCACGGAGAGATGGCTGAGCGGTTGAAAGCACCGGTCTTGAAAACCGGCAAAGGGGCAACTCTTTCCTGGGTTCGAATCCCAGTCTCTCCGCCATTCAATTTTGATTTAACTTAAAATTTTTAAATTTTTTAGTAATTTCATTTTCCTCTAAATTAATGTGATTATCAATATTGTTATAGAATCTTAATAAATTATCATCGTCTATATCCAGAAATTTTTCTAATTGTTTTAAATTATCATCTTCTAAATCATTAATAATACTTTTAACAAATGAACTAATTAGATTATCCATTTCCTTTGTTCCTCGATAGGTAGATCTATAAAGGATTTTTTTTTTTAAATTATCTATATCGTTATTCATTGATAAATTATATTAGTGATTCTAATGAATAAAAACAGTCATAAATATTTACTATCAGACCTCTCAAATTTGAAAGGTGTTGGAAAAAAAACTGAAAGTTTGCTTAGAAAAAAGGGAATTAACAATATTTTTGATTTATTGTGGAAATTGCCCAAAACATATACTGACAGAAGTTATACTTCTAAAATAAAAGAATTAAAAATTTCCGAAATCCAAACTGTATCTGTTACACCTTTAAAATATCTTTTTCCTAGAGTAAGAAATTTACCAAATAAAGTTTTATGTGAAGATGATACAGGACAATTAGAATGTATATTTTTTAATAGTTATGAAGGCTATATTAAAAAAATATTACCTTTAGGAAAAATAGTTACAATTAGTGGAAAAGTATCTAATTTTAGAAACAAATATCAGATTACAAATCCAAAATATATTTCTGAAAATGAAGATTTAATTAAA
>NZ_JBNGZG010000086.1:0-1986 GCF_052049815.1 Candidatus Pelagibacter sp. | reverse complement strand
AAAAATTATTAAGATTTTATTTGATAAAATTAAAAATAAACCTCTTAAATATATTTCTAAAAAGCAACTTTCTAAAGATAAATACAGAGCAATAGCAGATTATATTTCTGGTATGACAGACAGATATGCAATTAATTTAAACAAAGGTCTTAAATGAATATTTTTGATTTATATTTAGATAAAATTAAAGATGTATTGAGTACTTTGTCAAAAAATAATGAAATTATTTTACCTGAAAGTTTAGAAGGTATAAATGCAGAAATACCACCTGTAAAATTTGATTGTGATATTTCTACTAACGTTGCAATGGTATTATCAAAAGCAAACAAAAAGTCTCCGATAGATCTTGGAAATGTAATATCTAAATCTTTAGTTGAAAAAGATAAGATGATTGAAAAGGCTGAAGTAGTCAAACCAGGATTTATTAATATCAATTTGAAACCAGAATTTTGGACTAATTTTTCAAAAGAGATATTAGGAAATTCAAAATCTTTTGGAAAAAATGAAAAAGAAAAAAAACATAATTATCTAGTTGAATTTGTATCTGCTAACCCAACTGGACCATTACATGTAGGCCATTGCAGAGGTGCCATATTGGGTGATGTTATTTCTAATGTTTTATTATTTAATAATCATAAAGTAACAAAAGAATATTACGTAAATGATTATGGAAATCAGATAATTAATTTTACTAGGTCTGTTTATTTTAGAATTAGAGAAATTTTATTTAGTGAAAAATTTCCAATTGAAAATGAAGATTTATATCCTGGCGATTATTTAATTGATTTTGCAAAAAATATTTCATCTGAGAATAAAGATATAGATTTTAGCAATTATGAAAAAATTTCTTCTAAGCTTACTGAATTATCAATCGAACAAGCTTTAAAACTGATAAAGAAAAATTTAGAAAGTCTTGGCATTATTCATGATAATTTTGTTAGTGAAAAAAAATTAGTTGCAAATAATGAAGTTCAAGATGTTATTAAATATCTAACTAACAATAACTTTGTTTATACAGGAAAAATCAAAGCTCCCGAAGGAGAAGATAATAAAAATTGGGTGGAACGTGATCAGCTACTTTTTAAATCAACAGATTTTGGAGATGATAAAGATAGAGCTTTACAAAAATCTGATGGATCTTGGACGTATTTTGCTAGCGATGTTGCTTATCATAAAAACAAGTTAGACAGAAAATTTGATTATTTAATCAATATCCTTGGCGCTGATCATGCTGGTTATATTAAAAGAATTACTTCTTCTGTTGATGCGCTTTCAAATTCTAAGAATAAATTAATTTGTAAAGTTAGCCAGTTAGTTAAATTAATTAAAGACAATAAACCTTTTAAGATGTCAAAACGAAAAGGTGATTATATTACTGTTGATGATTTAATTAATGAAGTTGGTAAAGATGCTACGAGATTTATTATGTTAAACAGAAGTAGTGATGTTGAATTAGATTTTGATTTTGATAACGTAATTGAAAAATCAAAAGATAATCCTCTTTATTATGTGCAATATGCATACGCTAGGATTTCATCTGTATTTAGACATTTAGGAAAAGATATCAATAAAGATTTAGATATAAAAAATTTTAATTTTGAATATTCAAAAGAGGAAATAAAGATATTAAAGAAAATATCTGAATGGCCAAAATGTATTGATACATCTTGTAAGAAGTTGGAACCTCATAGGGTGCCTAGCTATTTATATGAACTTTCATCTGAATTTCATTCATACTGGAATTTAGGTAAAGATAATCCAGAAAAAAGATTCATAAATGAAAATAAAGAAATATCTGATGAAAAATTACTTTTTTTAAAGGTTATTTCGAATTTAATAAAATCTGGAATGGGAATTGTTGGTGTTTCAACACCTGAAAAAATGTAATGCTGAAAGAAATAAAATATTTAATTTTTACAATTATAATTTTTCTATTTCTTTTTTTTACAGGCAAATATTATTTTTCAGATGAATATAAAAAAAAAT
>NZ_JBNGZG010000085.1:0-1992 GCF_052049815.1 Candidatus Pelagibacter sp. | reverse complement strand
AAAATAAATTATCTAAATTAGTTTCATAATACTTAGATTTATTTATTGAACTTTTATACATCGGTTTATTAGCTTGATTTACACTTAATGTTTTAATCGGATTTTTATTTTCATAAAATTTAAGACACTGTTGTTCCCAATCTAATTGACAATATTCAATTAATTTTTTTATTTCTTTTTCTTGATCATTTATAAGATTTTCATATTTCAAATTGAAAATTTGCTCTGGGAACATATTGTTCCAAAATTCGATTATATCTTTATACAAAAGATAATATTGAGCTAATTCATCTTGGTCATAACACCATCCTTCAGGGGTATCGAATAAGTTTTTAAAAATTGATAAACAATTATCTTTTGGGTTTCGATGAACATGTATAATTTTACAATTAGGAAAATAAATTAATATAAAGCCAATAAACCAAAAATTTTGCAAAGTTTTATCTATAATAATTTTGTTATCTATATTAAATGATTTTAAAAATTCTATGTAATCATCGTTTATATTAGAATTTAAAAAATTAGAAATTTCTTCTTTATTTTTGTTGTAAATATTTTTTAATATCTTTTCAGGCAAAAAATTAGACTCGCTGATTGAACATGTTTGTGAATGAGAAGATAATATTTGTTCAACTAGTGTTGTGCCCGATCTAGGCATACCCAAAACAAAAATTCTTTTTTGATTATTCTCTTTTTTTTCAAAGTCTTTTAAATTTAAATTATTAAATAATAATTTAATTTGTTCAGATAAATTCTGATGGAAACTAATCTTGTAACTTAGAAATCTTCTCTGTAATTTATTACCTTCCATTAAGTATTTGATAGATTTTGCATAATCTTCATTGTCTTCATATGCTTTTGCTAAAGCAAAATATAAGCTTATTTTTTCATAATTATTTATAAGATCATTATCAAGTTTATTTAGCATTTCAGTAAGGTGTTGTTCATTTTCTTTTTTTTTGTAATTTTGTAATAAGCTAAGCTTATGATCTGCCTTCGTGAATGATGGATTAATTTTAAGAGATTTATTTAAGTATTCTTTCGCTTGGTCTATTTCATTATTAATTTCATATATATTTGCAATATTTAAATATAAAGAAAAATTATTTTTATCTAAGTTTAAAGCTTCATTGTAATATTTTAATGCTTCATTAAAAAAATAAGTTTCATTTTTTAAATTTCCTAAATTTACTAAAGCGTTAATATAATTAGGGTTTTTTAATAAAACTTTTTTTAGATATTCTTCAGATTGCTTGTATTTTTTCAATTTTTTATAAGAAATACCAATATTGTTAATAGCAGCGATGTTTTGAGGATTTATATTTATTGCATTGTTAAAACATTCAATAGATTTTTCAAAAGAATTTAAATTTTGATGACATAAACCTAGGATGTTCCACAAATAATCATTATTATCTTTCTTGAGAAGAATTATAGTTTCATTAATTACTTCGCGAAATTTTCCAAATTTAAATTTTCTTATAAGAATATCGATATTTTTTTTGGTTTCATTGTTCATTTGTTATCATTTTTTCTTATAAAATTTTATCGCTGCAAAACCATATAAATTTATTAATTTTAATAATTTTATATTTTTACTATTAATACCACCAAGTGCAATCACTGGTTTTTTTGAAAAATTACATAATTTTATAAATTTAAATATTCCTAAAAAATTTTTATTTTTTTGAGTTTTAAATAATGGCGATAAAAATATTAAACTAACTTTTTGTTTTTGTTTAATTAATACTTCTTTATAATTATGAGCTGAGCCTATTAGTTTAAATTTATGATTTGTAATATAGTCTTTTAAATAAATTTTTTTATTAAAAGATGGTATATAGGCTCCATCAAGCTTATATTTAAATGCCAATTCAATTTGATTTGAAACAAATAACTTTCTTTTAGTTTTTTTACAAAAAAATTTAAATTTTATTAAATCATTAATATTTATTTTATTTGAATAATTTCTATAAATTAAAGCTACATTAT
>NZ_JBNGZG010000084.1:0-1995 GCF_052049815.1 Candidatus Pelagibacter sp. | reverse complement strand
TTTTATTTGTTATTAAAAAAATCAGTAAAAAAAAAAGGTGAAATACATTTTAAGAATAGAGATAGGTTGTTTTTTATTCTTGATCAATCATTTGGTTTTATTAAGGAAATTAAGGTTATTAATAATTTAACACCGTTTATTAATAAATTTGAACATTATTTGAATAAAACTAATTTTCAAGTCATCATAATTGAGGTGTTAAATAAATTGCCTAGATTAATTTTTGAATTTTTAGCAGTATCTATTTGTTTGAGTATAATTTTATTAAGTTATGATTTACTTGGTTCAAAAATTATACCATTAGTCTCTTTATATGCAGTTTGTTTAATCAGATTAATACCAAGTTATTCAGCAATATCGTCAATAATGGTTAATCTACAATTTTACAAACCTTCTTTTGAAATGATATCTAGCGAATTAAAAAAAAAAAAAATTAAAAAATTTAATTTAAATAAAAAAAATAAAGTTGATTATAAAAGAGATGGAATTATTTCTTTCCAAAATATTTCTTTTGGCTATTCATCAAAAAAAAAAGTTATAAAAAATTTATCATTAAAATTTAAAGCCAATGAAGCAGTAGGAATAATTGGGCCCTCTGGTTCGGGTAAAACAACCTTGGGTGATATATTTTTAGGTTTGTACAAACCATCTAAAGGAAAAATTACATTTGATAAAATAAATATTCATGAACTTGAAAATAATTGGAATTATCTTGTTAGTTATTTGCCACAGGAACCATTTATATTGGATGATAATATTATGAATAATATCACTATGGGGGACTCGAAGAATTTTAACAAAGAAAATTTAGACAAAGCTTTAGAATTGTCTAACTGTAATGAGTTTGTTAATAAATTACAAAATAGATACAATACAAATGTGGGTCAAAGAGGTATAAAATTATCTGGTGGTCAAAAAAAGAGAATTGGTATTGCTAGAGCAATATACCAAAACAGACCAATAATTCTTTTAGATGAAGCAACAAGTAATTTAGATCCAGAGAATGATAAGATAGTGATGAATTCGATTCATAAATTAAAAAAACAAAAAACTGTCTTATTAATTACTCATAAAATATCTAATCTCAAATACATGGATAAGGTGGTTTATATAAACAATGGAATTATTGAAAAATCTGGCAAACCTGATCTAATTACTAAATTTATATTAAGAAAAAAAATATTAGAATTTAAGAATTTAAGTTTAGATTAATTTATGAAAAAAAATGTAAGAACACATGATGAGTTATATTTAAAAGAGAATAGATATGAAAATGCAAAAGAGAATTTTTTATACCTAGCAAAAAAGTTAAAGAAAGATATCTCAAAAAATAAAATATACACCTTACTAGATGTTGGTTGTGCAAACGGAGAGTTATTGTATCTATTAAAGAAAAAATTTAAGAATATTAAATTTACTGGAGTAGATGTGAGAGAAGATTTGCTTTTAAAAGCGAAAAAAAAACTTGGCAATGAGATAAGATTTATTAAGAAAAATATATTTCAAACATCTATAAAAAAAAAATATGATTTTGTTATTTGTTCTGGTGTTATTGGTATAACTGATAATCCAAAAAAATTTTTATCAAATTTAATAAAAATGAAAAACAAAAATGGAATTATATATTTATTTCATCATTTTAATGAATTTGATTATAATGTTTACATTAAATATCAAAATCCAAATAACACTCATGTATTAGAAAGTGGCTGGAATATATTTAGTTTAAAATTTATTAAAGCTATATGTAAAAGTTATAAAGTTAAATTATTTAAATTTAATATGAAAAAAAAATTATACCCTCAAAAAAGAGATCTTGTGAGAAGCTGGACAATTAGGATTAATAACAAGAATTATTTCACGAATGGTTTAAGTCTTCTTTTGAAACAATATTGGATAAAAATTTATTAAAAATTTTTATAAAATGTTAAAAAAAATATTAAAGAATATTAATTATCTTAAAAAAATTAATTTTACGCTAAAATTTAAAAACTC
>NZ_JBNGZG010000083.1:0-2076 GCF_052049815.1 Candidatus Pelagibacter sp. | reverse complement strand
GACAATTATAATATTAATAATATTCTTAATATATTTCTTACAGTTCTAGCTTACTTGATTATTTTTCTTAAAATAAGAAACTAAATTTCTTTTGGAAAAACATCTTTAATGTAATATTTGCAATATCTTTTTAGACCAGAAATCAAATTAATGCGTGGTTTCCATCCTAAGCTTTTAATTTTTTCACAATCTAGTAATCTTTTTTTAACTCCATCTGGATAATTAACATTATAATTTATCTTTCCTTTGTATCCTGTTATTTTTTTTATCATTTTTGCTATTGCTTTAATTGAATAATGTTCCCCACTACCTACATTCAAGTAATCAAAATTCGTATTCTTTTTTATACAAAAATAAACAGCTCTTGATAAATCTTCAACATTTAAAAATTCTCTTTTGACTTTACCTGAACCCCATACCTCAACACTATCTAAATTATAAAACTTTGCATTTACAAATTTTTTTACCAATGCAGGCAATACATGACTGGATTGTAAGTTAAAATTATCTCCTTCTCCATATAGATTTGCTGGCATTAGAGAAATAAAGTTTTTTTTTTCTTTCTTTTTTAAAAACTGACAATATTTCAAAGTAATAATTTTTGCGAGTGCATATCCTTCATTTGTTGATTCTAACTTCGAAGATAATAATTCGTTTTCATCGATTGGTTGTTTTGGGTACTTTGGATAAATACATGCAGATCCCAAGTTAATAATTTTTTTTACATCATTTTGTAATGACGCTTGAATAATATTAAGGCCAATCATCGCATTAATATAAATATAGTCAGGTTGAAAGTTTTTATTATCTAAAATACCCCCTACCTTACCAGCTGCATTGATTACAATATCAGGCTTATTTTTTTTAAACCACTTTTTTACCTGACTTTGGTTTGTAAAATCAAGATCTTTACGTTTACAATCAATAATTTTTAATCTTTTCTTTTTTAAGTAACCATAAATAGAACTTCCAACCATCCCTTCTTGACCAGTAATTAAAACTCTATTTTTCAAAAAATTTATTTTTTGTTTATTAAATCTTGATCAATCATTTCTTTAATTAATTGATCTATGGAAGTTTTTGATTTCCACTTTAAAATTTTTTTTGCTTTACTTGCGTTTCCAATAAGATTTTCAACCTCGTTTGGCCTAAAATATTTTTTACTTATTCTTATAACTGTCATATTTAATTTAAGTTTTGGATATTTTTTTTTATCAAAATTTATAATTTTTGCTTTTTCAGCAAGACCTTTACCACTCCATTTTATCTTTATTCCTAAATATTTAAAACATCTTTCCACAAAAAACTTAACTGAGTATTGTTTTTCAGTTGCAATCACAAAATCATCAGGTTTTTTTACCTGTAATACTTTCCAACACATTTCAACATAATCTCTTGCATGGCCCCAATCTCTTAATGAGTAAATGTTACCCAAATATAAACACTTTTCTAATCCGTTAATAATACTTGCTAAACCTAAAGTAATTTTTCTTGTCACGAATGTTTCACCTCTACGAGGTGACTCATGATTAAATAAAATGCCATTAGAGGCAAAAATATTGTAAGATTCTCTATAATTTTTTGTTATCCAATAAGCAAATAATTTTGATGTTGCATATGGACTTTTAGGATAAAATTTCGTTTTTTCTGATTGTTTTTTTTCTTGAATTTCACCAAAAAGTTCCGAAGTAGAAGCTTGATAAAATTTTGTTTTTTTTTCTAATCCACAATCTTTTATGGCTTGTAAGAGATTTAAAGTCCCAATAGAATTCACTTGAGCAGTATAATTTGGTAGTTCAAAACTTACACCAACATGACTTTGTGCTGCTAAATTGTAAATCTCATCTGGCTTAATTTTGTTTACCAGATTAAAAATTGCATTTGAGTCAATTAGATCTCCATAATGTAAGAAAAATTTTTTTTTATATCTTTTTGAGTTATAGATATGATCTATCCTGGATGTATTATATGATGAAGATTTCCTCTTTATACCATGTACAATATAATTTTTATTTAAAAGGAATTCTGTTAAATATGAACCATCTTGACCAGTAATTCCAGTTATAATAGCTTTTT
>NZ_JBNGZG010000082.1:0-2094 GCF_052049815.1 Candidatus Pelagibacter sp. | reverse complement strand
CAATTCATAAACAAATTCATCTGCATCCCCGTTTAATATTGGTATTAAATTTTTTTAAATTTAAATTATTTTTTAATTAAATCGCCTTTTAATTTTTCGTGCTATGTTATAAAAGTTTCTATATTTTTCTAATTTGCTTCTTATTATTTCTTCAGATTTAATTTGAAGATAATCGATCCAATAATTTGCAGATGAATACTTATAATATTTAAAATACTCATCTAATTCTTTTTTTGAATGTGCATTTCCGTTATCGCCATATTTGGACACATATGGTGTAAAATCAGGATATAAGCTATGTATATTAACCATTTGCACTTTCATAAAATTTCCTATCAATAAGTCATCAAAAATTTGATGCTTAATAGAAAAAATTAATGAATTTCTTGGCGTATTAAAAATAATTCCTGTTTTTTTCTTTGAAAATTTTAAATTAAACTCACTTTTACCAACTTTAAATGATAAAAATCCAAATTTATTTTTAATATGCTCAAATTTTAAAAAATACTTTTCTATAATTTTTTTGTCATATTTATCTAGATCATCATTCCAATTATCACCAAATTTTAGAGAATTAACTGTTTTATTGTCAGATTCTTTGGGATTAATTTTTACATAATCATTTTTTAATGTATCCCACCTAATAAAAGCAGGTAACAAATTTCCAACTTTTTCATCAAAATTTACATAATGTTCTTTTAGTGGTGTCACAAATTTTTGCATTAATATTGAGTCTTCTCTATTGTAAGTATGAAATGCAGAAAATGGTATGGCAAAATTACAATTCCATTTATTCATATAATAACTATAACTTTCTCCACATGGCATTTTTTCAGCAGCCAAAGGTTTTATGAATTCGTTATGATGATTATAAAAATTAATCATGTCTGCATCACCCCAGTTGATTAATTTTAATAGAAACCTATTATCATAATTCTTTATTATATTACTTATTGTTCTGGACCATCCTAGTGCCTTCCCATCATTCAAATTGAATAAAATGTCTTTCTTTTTGATTTCGATAAGTAATGAAGAATCTTGATTCCAATCTGCAAAAGATTTTATTCTTACATTTTTTGATAATTCATACCATTTGTTATTGATTAACTTTATGCAGTTAAAATCTTTAGAAAGGTCATTATAAATCCTATCCCCATGGTGAGCACTTATTAGAATTGTTTTATTTCTAAAAATTTTAAATGATTCAGGATCAGCATGATCCGGGTGACCATGAGAAAGCCAAATAAATTTTGAATTAAAGATATTTTCAAGTTGTTCTTTAGGAATTTCGTATTTATGTTTCCAGCTACCAAAATAAGGATTTCCATAAATCCACGGATCAGTCGTTAGTATTGGACTATTATCAAACACAGTAACTGTAGCATTTCCAATAGTTTCAAAACCAATCATAAAATTTTTATCTCTAAGATTTTATTTATCAATCAAATAATTTAATATATATAAATTTAAACACTATCAACAAATTTTAGATAAAAAATGATAACAGCTATTGATATGATTGGTACAAGTCTTGCCAGTGGGACTAAATCATACAATTTATACTTTAGTAAACATCTTAAGAATAAAAACTTAAATAATAAAATTTATATAATTACTTGTCTAGATTATTCTAAATTAATTGATTTTAAAAATAAAAATATTAAAGTTTTAATCAAATCAAATATTCTAAAAAATTCTCTTATCAAATTTTTATGGATGCAATTTATTCTTCCTTTTGAATTAAAATTTTTAAATGTAAAACAATTTTATTCACCAATGAATTATGGTCCATTAACTCTAAAACTTTTTAATATTAGATTTATATTGGCATTACATTCAAATTTACCCTGGGTATATTTTTTTATGATGCCTGGTAATATATTGAGAAATTTATTAACAAAGTATTTTATGCAATTATCAATTCTATTCTGTGATAAGTTAATTGTAGATTCATATTATGCCAAAAAAGAAATACAAAATTATATTTCTATCGAAGATAACAAGATAGATGTTGTTTATTTAGGTATTAATGATGAAGATGAAGTCTCTAATAATGAATTAAAATCAGTATTTTTAAACAATAAAAATTATTAT
>NZ_JBNGZG010000081.1:0-2201 GCF_052049815.1 Candidatus Pelagibacter sp. | reverse complement strand
TTCAATATTTGGAAATAAAAAACTAAATTTGTAATTTACATTAGATAAAAACATAATTATTTCATCATCGTAATGTTTGCATAAAATACGATTTAAAGCTTTATGAGAAACAAAAAGATCCCCTGTCCTATCATTCTTGAGAATTAATATTTTTTTTTTCAATTTAAATATTTTTTTTTAATTTTTTACTTAATATCGGAATCAACCATTTCATTAACTAATTGTTTAAAAGAATATTTTGGTTTCCATTTCAAAATTTTTTTAGCTTTAGAAAAATCAGCTCTTAGTATTGAATTTTCTTTATTTCTAAATAATTTTTTATCAATTTTAACATATTTTTTATAATTGAGATCAACTCTTTTAAAAGCTAACTTTATGAAATCTTTAACAGTATGAATCTTACCACTTCCTATGACAAAATCTTGAGGTTTTTTTTGTTGAAGCATCTTCCACATAGCTTCAACATAATCCTTAGCATGACCCCAATCTCTTTTTGCATTAATATTTCCTAATTCAATTTTTTTTTTTTTATTTTTAAGTATTAAAGCTAAATTATAAGTTATTTTTCTTGTCACAAATTCTATATTTCTTCTTGGAGACTCATGATTAAATAAAATCCCAGAGCAAGCAAAGAGATTATAAGCTTCTCTATAATTTTTAGTTAGGTGATAACCGGTAACTTTCGAAATACCATAAGCAGATCTTGGATTAAATTTAGTTTTTTCATTTTGTGGGGATTCGATTGGATTGCCAAATAATTCCGATGAAGCTGCAAAATAAAATTTAGTATTTGGTGAATATTTTTTTATTGAAGAAAGTATGTAATGTGTGCCATTTATATTTGGATTTAATTTAAAAAATTCATCTTCGAATTTATAATTTACAAAACTTTGAGCAGCAAGATGATAAAATTCATTCGGTTTTATTTCTTGAATTAATGTTCTTATTTTTTTTGAATTGTTAATATCAATTTTTTTAAAAAAAATATTTTTTTGAATTGATTCTAAATTTTTAAGATTTATTTTTTTTTTTGGGTTTAAAATTCCATAAATCTTATATTTTTTTTTTAAAAGAAGCTCAGCTAAATAAGAACCATCTTGTCCACCAATTCCAGTTATTACTGCTATTTTGCCCATATAAAATTATTTTTGGTTTTTACATCAAGAATTTCTTTTATCATATAATCAGCTACTTTTGTTGAATTCAAATGCTTAAAATAAAAATCTCTACCTCGTTTAGCTAGTTTTATTCTTTCTGATTTATCCTTCTTATATTTATTAATTTTATAAGCAAGATCATCAATATTTTTATAGAAAATAACCTCATTTTTAGAAAAAATTTCTTTTAAGTAAGTTTTGTCGTCTATAAATGTTAAAAGTCCATTGCCTACTAATTGAGCAATTCTATCACTACTATAATATTTAACAGGTTTACCTCTACTTAAATTTAAACCCATTGTAGAATTTGAAATTTTTTCAAGAAATTGATCTGCCCATATTGGTTGAATATTATTCATTCCATAAATATCAAATTTTATATTTGGATTGTCAGATATCAATTTGTTTATAATTCTTTCTCTGTCATCGTGTTTACCTTTCTTTAATTGACCTCTATGAACACCATGACTCATTGCAAAAAATAAATCATTTTCGCATTCTTGAGTATAATTCTTTAGAACTTCAAAAGATTCATCGACCGGGTTTGGTATAAAGTAACTGTTTTTAATTTTGAAATCTAAACTTTTTGGATCAGATGTTAAGAAAGTCTTATCAATATAATCAGTTTTTTCAGTAATTCTTCTCTTATTATTTTTGTAATCAGGTCCATATCTACCTAAGGGGTCCAAAAACCATTGACTAATTAAAGTTTTTTGGTTTTTCAAAAAATTTAAAGTTTCAAGTGTTACAGAGTCCGCATGCCCCAGCATAATTATATCTGGCTTAAAATTTTTATAATTTTCAATAATTATTTTTTGTAAAGATTTTGATCCATTATAATCTGCAATTCCTTTTTTTTGATTTAGTATATCTCGGTCACTAATTGTAATAACATTATGACCTAATCTTACGAGACCATTATTAATACGTCGACCAGTATTGTAATGAAGTCTACCATTAAATCTATAATTAAAATTTGTAATATGCATAACTCTCTGTTTATGAAATTTTTTTATATAAAAATTATATTCAAGAAAATTTTTT
>NZ_JBNGZG010000080.1:0-2214 GCF_052049815.1 Candidatus Pelagibacter sp. | reverse complement strand
AACAAAAATCCTGAATTATTTTTAGAAAATAAATTCTTTAAAAGAAATTATGGATTGAATAAGATAAATAAAAAATATTCTTTTTTTGAAGCTGAAAAAATTATTCCAACAGGAAATCAAATGCTTTCAAAAAATCCAAAATATATTTTACCTAATCAATGGCCACTATATTATAAAAAAGCTAATGGTTGTATGATAACTTCTCTAGACGGAAAGAAATATTATGATTTTTCTTTGATGGGTGTTGGAACCAATATTCTTGGATATTCAAATAAAATTGTTGATAATTTTGTAAAAAAAAAAATTGACTGTGGGTCGATGAGCACTCTTAACTGTTTTGAAGAATTAGATTTAGCAAAAGAATTAATTCAAATGAATAAGTGGGCTGATATGGTGAGATTTGCTAGAACCGGTGGTGAAATTAATTCGATTGCAATAAGAATAGCAAGAGCAGCAGCTGGTAAAGATAAAGTGGCATTTTGTGGTTACCATGGATGGCATGATTGGTATTTATCTGCAAATTTAAAAAATAAAAAGAATCTAAATAATCATTTGATGAGTGGCTTTTTTACTTCAGGTGTACCTAAATTTTTATCCAATAAATCATACACATTCAAATTTAATGATATTAATTCTGTAAAAAAATTAATCGCACTAGATAAAAATATAGGAGTTATAAAATTAGAGGTTTATAGAAATATAGAGCCCAAAAGATCCTTTTTAAAAGAACTTAGAAAAATTTGTGATAAAGAGAAAATTGTTCTAATTTTTGATGAGTGTACTTCTGGTTTCAGATCTAATTATGGGGGAATTTATCAGAAATATGGTATTACTCCTGACATTGTTTTATTTGGAAAAGCATTAGGAAATGGTTATCCTATTACGGCTTGTGTTGGAAAAAAAGAAGTTATGGAAAATGTTAAATCGAGTTTTATTAGCAGTACATTTTGGTCAGAGAGAATTGGTTTTTCAGCTGGATTGATTACATTAAAAGAAATGAGAAAAATAAACTCATGGAATAAAATTACTAATATTGGTAAGTATATTAGAAGGGGATTATCTAATGTAGCCAAACAACATGGACTAAAAATTGAATTTTTAGGTTTACCAGCTCTAACAAATTTTCAGTTTAAAACAAAAAACAGTGAATATTTAAATGCTTATCTAACACAAGAAATGTTAAAAAGAGGTTATCTCTTTAGCAACTCAATTTATACATCTGTAGCTCACGAAGAAGATATTGTGAATAATTATTTAGATAATTTAAATGATATATTAGATAACATTTCTGGTAATATAAGTGAAAAAAATTACTTAATTAATAATTTAAATGGACCTTTGCCAAAAAAACCATTCAATCGAATGAACTAATTTTATGAGAGAAAAAATTTTAGTTATTGCTGCACATCCAGATGATGAAGTGCTTGGATGTGGTGCAACTATAGCAAAAAAAATTTTAAAAGAAAAAGCAATTGTAAATACATTAATAATGTCAAAAGGTATCCTATCTAGAGAAAATATTAAAAATAAAAAAAAAGATTTAATTAAGAATATTAAAATGGCTCAAGTTGCTAATAAGCTGATTGGAGTGAAAAAATTACAAATACTAGATTTTCCAGATAATGAATTTGATAATGTTCCGATTTTAAACTTAATTAAAGAAATAGAAATAAAGATCAAAAGTTTTTTACCAGATACTATCTACACTCATTTTCATGGAGATTTAAATATTGATCACCAAATGGTGGCTAGAGCTGTGTTAACTGCTTGCCGACCCACAAAGAAAAACAGTGTAAGGAAAATTTTTGCTTTTGAAGTACTGTCAAGCACAGATTATCATTATGGAGTCCAGGAAACATTTGTTCCTAATCATTTTGAATGTATTAACAAGACAATCAATTTAAAATTAAAAGCTTTAAAAAAGTACGATCATGAAATGAGGACTTCACCACATTCAAGATCTTATGAGAATGTTTTAAATCTTGCAAAGCTGAGAGGTTCCCAAATGTTTGAAAACTTTGCTGAATCTTTTATGGTGACAAGATCTTTTTCAAGGTGAAAATATTATTTAGAGTTGATTGTAATGTAAAGAATGGCTCTGGCCACTTATCTAGATCTTTTTCTCTATACAAAGAATTAATAAAGTATGGACATAAAATATACTTTTTAATGCTTAATTACGAAAAAAAATTTTTTTATAAAAAATATAAAAAT
>NZ_JBNGZG010000079.1:0-2327 GCF_052049815.1 Candidatus Pelagibacter sp. | reverse complement strand
AAATAAATTTGAAATATTTATATTTGCATTATTATTAACTTTTTTTTCGTCAGGTAAATTCTATTATTTGATATTTTCTTTTATTCTATTTTGCTATTTTTTTTTGAAAAATAAAAATGACTGGAAAAATATTATTCTATATTTTTTTATAAGTTTCTTATTAGTATATTCTCCTATTTTTATAATAAAGCATATATATTTTGGTAATATAATAGCTCCCTTTTTTGATGAAATTTTAGGAAATGGTTTAGAGTCTTACAAAGCTTTTCAAAATTCAATTAGAACTTCGGAAGGTTGGATCTCTAATCCAGGTGAAATTTCTCAATACTTAAGGCCTTTTATTTCATTTAAAATAAATTATTTATCAAGCTCTTTAGGTCTAGTTTTTTTAATTATGTTATTAGATTTTAAACTTTTAAAGAGTACATTCTTTATACCTTTAATTATTATTTTGAGTATTTTTTCTACAGGACAAGCTTTACCAAGATATTTTTTTGAAGCATTTTTGATTCTTGCTTATTATTTTTCATCTCAAAACAAAGTTGTTAAATTTTTCATATTTTCACAAGTTTTTGTAATTACCTCAATTGCGTTAATGTATATTTATTTATCATATATCAAATACAATGTGATTTATGATGTAAAAAAATATATGAATAATTTTAGTTACTCATATTATAATCATAAACAAATAAATAAAGTAAACTTGGACGGTAATATCTTGGACTTAAGCCTAGATAGACAATCAATTTTTTTTAATGAAAATATTTTTTCTGCGAGATATCTGAATATACAAAATAATTATAATTTAAATAATAAAAATAACTTAAAAAATTTTTTAAAAAAAAAATCAATAAAATATATAATTACGGATGATATTAAAAATTTACCAAATTGCATAGAATTGAAACAAATTGATACAACATACAGAAAAATAGCTGTGAGAAACTTTTTAATTAATTCAAAAAAAAACTTGTACAAGGTGTTTAAAATTAATAATAACTGTTAGAAACTTATGGAGAAAAAAAATGTCAGATGATTATACAAAACAATATTTAAATGCTGATCTGCTTGAATTAAAAGACAAATTTGGTGATGACAGAGGATTTATACAGCCTCTTTGTGATTTAAATATGAAAAGTGCTTCTTTAATATATACAAAACCAAATCAGTGGAGAGCAAATCATTACCATAAGGAAGACTGGCATTTTATTTATGTGATGAAAGGTGAATTTGAATATTATTTTAAAAGGACTGGTGTTGATGAAAAAATACAAAAAAAAATTATTACAAAAGGTCAGCTTTTATTTACAGGTCCAATGATAGATCATGCGATGCTATATACAAAAGAAACAGAAATTTTAGTTGTTAGTAAAAACCCAAGAGATCAAAAAACTTATGAGGAAGATACTGTAAGAATTGATTTTATGGATGACACTAAAAAATTCTAGCCTTGAGCAAAAATTATAAAATTAGAAAAAATTGTGTTTTATGTGGAAGCTCAAAACTAAAAGAAGTTTTAAATTTTAAAAATACACCTCTTGCTAATTCATATGTTTCAAACTTAAATCAAAAAGAAAAATTTTTTCCTTTAGTTTGTGTTTCTTGCGATGAATGTAAACATTTACAATTAAAATACATTATAAATCCAAAATTAATGTTTGAAGATTATATGTATGTCAGTGGAACTTCTCCTGTATTAATAAAACATTTTGAAAATTTTTATCTTAAAATAACAAAAAAATTTAAATTAAATAAAAAAATAGATAAAATATTAGATATTGCTTGCAATGACGGTACATTTTTAAACTTTTTTACTCATAATAAATTTAAAAATGTAGTTGGTGTAGAGCCTGCAAAAAATTTAAGAAATTTAAATTTAAAAAAAAAGATAGATATAAATACGATTTTTTTTAATTATCAGAATAGTTTCAAGCTAAAAAAAAAATATCAATCATTTAAGATAATAACCGCAAATAATGTATTTGCACACGTTCCTGATTTAAAAAATTTTGCCTGTGGAGTTAAAAATATTTTATCTAATGATGGCATATTCATATTTGAAGTTTCTTACCTAAAAGATGTAATAAAAAAATTAACGTTTGATACTATTTATCATGAGCACATGTCTTATCACTCATTGAAACCTTTGATAAATTTTTTTAAAAATATACAGATGCAAGTAGTTGATTTTGATTTGATTGAAGCTCAGGGTGGATCAATAAGAGTTTATGTAACTCATAAAAATTCATTTAAAATTAATAAAAAAAAAATTAAATCTCAAATTGAAAAAGAAACTATTTTTGGATTATTCAAAAAAAATATTT
>NZ_JBNGZG010000078.1:0-2362 GCF_052049815.1 Candidatus Pelagibacter sp. | reverse complement strand
AACTTCTTTCCATACTCATTTATTAAAAGTTTAATAAAATTGAATTCTAAAGTTCATGTCATTGGTGATTTCCTAGATATTAAAAATGTAAAAAATCATGGATTAATCAATAACAAAAGTGTAAAAAACCTTCAAAAAAAATCTAAATACACAATTGCATATGCTGATAATATTTACAGCATCTTTGTGTTGGAATGTTTAAGTAATAATATGAAAATTCTTGTTGATAGTAGGTATTTCAAAAACATTACTTTCGAAAAAAAAAATTTTATAAATGTCAATTATAGAAAAATCCCAAATTTTTTAAAATAAATCAATGAAAATTATTTTAGGTATAAATGCGTTTCATGCTGACTCGTCTGCTTGTATTATTATTAATGATAAGTTAATAGCTGCTATAGAAGAAGAACGTATAACAAGAATAAAACATGATGCGAGTTTTCCAATTAATGCGATTTTAGAATGTTTAAAAATTTCAAATTTAAATGAAAACCAAATTACTGATATAGCTTTTAATACTAATCCATTTAGTAATCTAATAAGTAAAGGATTTTTTTTTTTAAAGAATTTTAAATTAAACAAAAATAACAGTTTGAAACGATTAAGAAAAAAAAATAGTTTAAGCAGAATTATAAAACAAAAATTACATTTAAATAAAAATGTTAAATTTCATTTTATTGAACACCATAAATCACATATAGCATCTGCGTATTATCCTTCAAATTTTTCTATTGCTAATGGATTGTCAATTGATGGTTCTGGTGATTTTGTAACTTTTGCTTTGGCAGAATGTAATGATAGGCAGATAAAAATAGTTGAAAAAATAAATTTTCCTCATTCTTTAGGAATATTCTATCATGCCATGACTCAATTTTTAGGATACGATAAATATGGTGATGAGTATAAAATAATGGGTTTAGCTGCTTATGGTAAACCAGTATATTACGATAAAATTCTAGACAATTTATTTGTAAAAAAAAAAGATCAATTTTTTGAATTGAACTTAGACTATTTTAATCATCATAGTAAAGATTTTAAATATATTGCTGATGAAAATCTAATAATTGACTCAATTTTTAATCAAAAATTAAAAAGTTTATTTTCTAATGAATTAAATGAAAATAATTTTCAAATAAATTTTGCTGCATCTGTTCAAAAAATCTATGAATATTTCTTTAAAAAAATTATCATCAAAATAAAAGAAAAAAATTTCTCAGAAAACTTAGTATTCGCTGGAGGTTGTGCACTTAACTCATCTGCAAATAAGTTGTTAACTGAGAATAAAGATTATTTTGAAAAAACATTTATTCCTTTTGCTCCAGGCGATAATGGTGGATCTATAGGTGCGGCTCTTGTTGTGGGTCACAAATATTTTAAGCAAATAGAGAATTTAAAATCTCCTTACCTTGGAAAAAAATTTTCAAATGATGAAATTTACCAACTACTAAGCCAAGAAAAATATTCAAGTAAAATTTCTTTTGAATACATGCCTGAGAATTCTGATCTTTTCCAATTAGCTGCAAAAAAAATTGCAGACAGCGAAGTAATTGGGTGGTTTCAAGAAAATATGGAGTTTGGCCCACGTGCATTAGGAAATAGATCAATTTTAGCTGATCCAAGAAATCCAAATATGAAGGATATTATCAATAAAAAAATTAAAAGAAGGGAGTCTTTTAGACCTTTTGCGCCATCAGTTTTAAAAGACAAACAAAAATATTGGTTTAAAAGTAATTTTTTCAATCCATACATGTCTTCTGTATCTGATGTTATTGAAGAGAAAAAAAAATTAGTTCCATCAATTACTCATATAGATGGCACTGCTAGATTGCAAAGTGTGTGCCCAGAGAAACATCAAAGATATTATAAATTAATAAATGCATTTTTTGAAATATCAGATGTACCTATAGTACTAAATACATCTTTCAATGAAAATGAGCCAATAGTTATGAAACCTGAGGAAGCTGTAAATTGTTTAATCAGAACAGATATGGATGGATTATTTTTGCAAAATTATTTTGTTCAAAAGAAATAATATCATTCAAACTCCAAATCTAATATTTTTAATGTATGGTCAACTGTCTTATCCCATCTAAATTTTTTTGAATGTTTGAGGCCTTTTTCTTTTAATTCTTTATTTAATGGTTTATTTTTTAAAAGTTCATTCATCATTTCCGCTATTTCTTCTATATTATCTGGATCAAAATATTTAGCTGCATCTAAATTAATTTCTTTTAATGCCGATCTATCAGAAGTTAATACTGGGCAATTATTTGCCATTGCTTCTAATGAAGTTAGTCCAAAAACTTCACAGTATGATGAAAATAAATAAAATTTAGAATTCTTATATAATTCTTTTAAATAT
>NZ_JBNGZG010000077.1:0-2323 GCF_052049815.1 Candidatus Pelagibacter sp. | reverse complement strand
CAGATGTGTATACGAGTCAGATAATAAATTTTGGAAATGAAAATATTAAAATTAAAAAACTAATAACAATTATGTCTAAAATTTATGGTAATAATCTAGAAATTAAAATTAATAAAAATAAAATATTTGATCCATCAATAAAAATTTCAAATAGATTGAATAATAAAATTTTTAAGATAAAAAATAAAGTTAATTTATTTAATCATATTAAAAAATTAATGAAATGAAAAATATTTTTAAAAACAAAAGAATTTTAGTTACCGGTGCTAGTGGATCAATAGGCTCATCGTTAGTTTCATTTTTGATGGATCAAAATTGTAAAGTGATTAGAGCAATAAGTAATGATGAGAATGGATTAACGGATTTATCTAATATTTTAGAGTACCCTAAAAAAAATTATATTTCTCAAATGAAAGAGAAAAAAATTAGATACATTTATTGTGATATTAACAATTTAGAAAAGTGCAATTTAATTACGAAAAATATTGATATAGTAATACATGCAGCTGCGTTAAAGCATGTTCCATTCTGTGAGTTTAACCCTTTTGAAGCAACTGAAGTGAATGTTCTTGGGACGATAAATATGATTAAGTCTGCATTAAATAATAATGTAGAAAAATTTTTATTTATTAGCACTGATAAAGTAGTTGACCCAAGCTCATGTATGGGTGCAACAAAATTATTGTCTGAAAAAATTACAATTAATTCTAACTATTTAGTTGGTGATAAGAGAACAAAATTTTCTTGTGTTAGGTTTGGCAATGTTATTTTATCTAGAGGTTCAGTCATACCAAAGTTTATAAATGATATCTATAACAACAAAAATTTGACTATTACAGATAAATCAATGGAAAGATATTTTATGACGATTAAAGACACAACTCAATTAATATCCAAAAGTTTATCTATTATGAAAGGTGGAGAAATATTTGTGCCTGCAGATTTGAAAATTTTTAAAATAATAGACATTATTGATGTTTTAAAGAAAATTTTTAAATCAAAAAAGATAAAATCACAAATTATTGGAAAACGACAAGGTGAAAAATTATTTGAAAGTTTAATTTCTGAGAATGAATTTAATCATACTAAAATGTTTCAAAATATATTTATTATTGACAAAAAAATAAATAATTCAAATATAGAAACTAAAAAAATTAAACAAACATATTTAAAAGCAAAGTTTATTAACAAAAAGAAACTTCTATATTTTTTAGATAAGGAAATTAAAAGGTCAAAATTTGCATTATTTTAAGAATAAGATGATAAGCTACAACTCACAGTTTGTTGATAGTGATGATATATCTTTTGTTTCATCAGTTTTGAAAAGTCCTCAGATAACACAAGGCCCAATGGTAGAGTTGTTTGAAAAAAAAATTTCAAATTTTGTAAAAAGTAAATATTGCAAGGTAACTAATAGCGGCACTGCTGCATTATATTTAGCTATTAAATCTTTACAATTAAAAAAAAATAGCACTGTAGTTATGCCTTCTGTAAATTTTATTGCTGCTTATAATATGTGTAAAATTTTAAATTTTAAAATTTATCTCGCTGATATAAATCCAATAAGTGGCTGCATGGAACCAAAAAATTTTTATGATTGCATTAAAAAAAATAAAATTAACAAAATAGATTTGATTTTAAATATGCATATGGGTGGAAATCCAAATTATGTATTAGAGTATAGTAAAATTAAAAAAAAATATAATTCATATTTAATTGAAGATTCTTGTCATGCTCTGGGATCTGCTTATAGATTTAAACAAAAAAATTATAAAGTAGGATGTTGTGCACATTCTGATATTAGTACATTTTCTTTTCATGCAATTAAATCAATTACTACAGGTGAAGGTGGTGCAATAACAACTAATATCAAAAATTTTGACAAAAGAATATTGAATATGAGATCTCATGGAATTTTACGTAGTAAAAAACATTGGAAATATGATGTTTTATTTCCAAGTTTTAATTTGAGACTGAGTGATATAAATTGTGCATTGGGAATTTCACAATTAAAAAAAATAAATTTATTCATTAAAAAGAGAAATTTTATTGCATCAAGATATTTTTTAAAATTATCAAGATTAAGAAACTTTATTAGTTTACACAAAATAGAAAAATATTACTTATCATCATTTCATCTTTTTCAAATTTCAATTGATTTTGATAAACTTAAAACAACCAAAGATAAATTTTTTGAATTTATGAAAAAAAAGAAAATTTTTTTACAATATCATTATACCCCTATTTATAAATTTTCCTTATTTAAAAAAAAAATTACACTGCCTGGAGCTGAGATACATTATAAAAATAATATTTCAATACC
>NZ_JBNGZG010000076.1:0-2378 GCF_052049815.1 Candidatus Pelagibacter sp. | reverse complement strand
ATTTACAATGATTTATGATGAAGATTTATTTAAAAAAAAAATAATTTCTAAAAAAATTGATAACAGATCTTACCTTATATTTAGCAAACATTTAAAAAAAAACTCTAGTGTAAAATTAACCAATTTACTAAATGGAAAAAGTACAATTGCAAAAGTAAAATCAAATAGTGCAGAATTTCCTATATTTTATAATTCAGTTATTACAGAACGAATTTCGCAAGACTTAGAAATTTCAATTAATGAACCGTATATAGAAATACAGCTAATTAATAATGAGACATCATTTATAGCAAAAAAATCAAAAACTTTTGACGAAGAAAAAAATGTTGCAGAAAAAGCACCAGTTGATGGCATAATAATCAATGATCTAAATGAAAATAAAACTAACAAAAAAGATAAAAAGGCTAAAGATATTACGTATTCTGTAAAGATTGCAGATTTTTATTACAGAAAATCTGCTGAACAAATGCTTAATAGAATAAAAGAAGAGACAAAAATTAAGAAATATAAAATTATCAAACTATCAGAAACTAATTTTAGAGTTATATTAGGTCCATATAATGATATAAAAACCTTAGAAGATTCATATAATAAAGCAACAGTATTAAATTTTGATAATTTAGAAATATTAAGAAATGATTAAAAAATTTTTATTTATTATTTTCATTTTCAAAAGCTTTATTTCAAGCGCCTCAGCTAATTTTGAAATAAATGCTAGAACTGCAATTTTGCAAGATTATTTTTCAGGTGAAATTTTATACGAAAAGAATGCCGACGCATCAATCTATCCGGCTTCAATGACAAAGATTATGACTGCTATTGTGGCTTTTGATTTAATTAAATCTGGTGATTTAAGTCTTGATGATAATTTCATTGTGTCAGAAAAAGCTTGGAGATTGTCAACAGCAGGATATTCATCAATGTTTATCATGGTCGGAGATGAAGTTTCGGTTGAAGATTTATTAAGAGGTATCATAGTTGCATCAGGAAATGATGCGTGTGTAGCTTTAGCGGAAGGTATAGCGGGTACAGAAGAAGAATTTGCAATCCTAATGACTGCTAAAGCGCAAGAAATTGGAATGGAAAATACTAATTTCTCTAATTCTTCTGGTATAAATGACCCAAATAATTATTCTACAGTTAGAGACATATTACTTATGTCTAATTATCTAATTAAAGAACATCCTAAATTTTATGAGTACTTTGCTGAAAAGGAATTTACATGGGATAGGACAGGTGGCGATCCGATAACACAGGGCAATAGAAATCCATTACTTTATAAAAATTTAGGTGCTGATGGTATTAAAACTGGTTATCTAGCAGTTGAAAAATACTCGTTAGCTTCTTCAATAATGCGTAATGGAAGAAGATTAATAGCTGTTGGCAGTGGCTTTAATAGTAAAAATGCAAGATCTAGAGAAAGTACTAAAATTCTAACCTATGGTTTAACAAATTTTGATCTTGTAAAAATAGCAGATTCTCAAACACCCATATCAGAAATAGATGTTTGGCTAGGTAAACAAAATAATGTTAAAGTTTATACCAAGAAAGATATTTATAAGACTATAAAAAAAGCCAGAAAAAAAAATTTAAAGATAAGCGTCAATTATGAAGGTCCAATTGAGGCTCCAATTAACAAAGATGATGTACTTGCAAAACTGAAAGTTGTGTATGAAGATGAAATCATTGGTGAATATGATCTTTATGCACTTCAAGATGTAAAAAAACTTAATATGTTTTCAAGATTGATGAGATCCTTAAATTATTTAATTTGGGGTGATGTCTAAAAAACCAATTATTGTTTTTGAAGGTATAGAAGGTTCCGGCAAAACTTCTCATATAAAAAACGTAGAAAAATATTTAAAAAAAAATAATAAAAAATTTATTAAAATTAGAGAGCCAGGCGGATCAAAAAATTCAGAAAGAATAAGAAAATTAATTTTAGACAACAAATCTACATTTAACAATACGACAGATTTATTATTATATTTAGCAGCCAGAAGTGAAAATATTGATTTATTAAAAAAACATTACAAAAAAAAAATTATTTTATTAGATAGGTTTATTGACTCAACAATTGCATATCAACATTATGGCATGGGTGTAAATTTGAAGATTATAAATTTTATTAATAATTATTTGCTTAAAAGTATTAAAGTTGATTTTACCTTTTTGCATTTGGTTAATAAAAAAAATTTACATTTAAGATTAAAACAAAGAAAAAAATTAAATAGATATGATAAATTTGATTTTAAATTTTACAAGAAAGTTCAAGATGGATTTATTAAAATTGCAAAAAAAGACAAAAAAAAATATTCATTAATTGACTCAAATCTAGATTTTAAATTCAATAAAGAAACAATAATTAAAAAGATAAA
>NZ_JBNGZG010000075.1:0-2735 GCF_052049815.1 Candidatus Pelagibacter sp. | reverse complement strand
CAGATGTTTATAAGAGACTGATATAAGAGAAAAAATCTTTTACCAAAATTTGATAAAAAATAGTGTCAATTTTATTGAAAAAAAATCAAGCTTTTCATCGTACATAAAAATAAATAAATTCAAATATTTTGTAGGTACTGAAAATACTTTATCTTATGAAATTTTGGCAAGAAGAAAAAGAATTGTAATTTTTGCAACAAGAAAAAAGATATTAAAAAAATTTGATAAATTTATTGATTCTGAATTAAATTTTTATTGGCCAGGTATAATGAAAGAAACAGGAAAATATTGGACACATAGCTTAAGCAAAAAAAAATTTGAAAAAGTATTAGATTACCTTTTACTTGCTTCAGATAAAGAGTGGCAGCAAGAATTAGATAAAATTGACAAAAATTATAAAATTGATTTTGACTTTAACAATTTAAAATTTAAAACAATTTTACAAAACAATTGAAACAAGGCTGAAACAAATTATAACCTATTTTATGAATATGATTAAAATTAATAATTTTAAAATAGGTCCAAATGTAAAACCAACAATTATTGCAGAATTAGGCATAAATCACAATGGATCTTTAGAGAGGGCAATTAAAATAGCTGATAGTGCAATAAAATCAGGCGCAGATTTTATAAAACATCAAACACATATTGTTGATGATGAGATGTCAGATGAAGCAAAAAAAGTTATACCTGGTAACTCCAAAAAAAATATTTTTGAAATAATAAAGAATTCTTCATTAAATGAAGAAGATGAGTTTAAGTTAATGCAATATATAAAAAAACAAGGTAAAATTTTTTTTAGTACTCCATTTTCGAGAAAAGCTGTAGATAGATTAGAAAAATTTAAAGTACCTATTTATAAAATAGGCTCAGGTGAATGTAATAATTATCCTCTGGTGGAATATATAGCAAAAAAAAGAAAACCTATAATTTTAAGCACAGGCATGAACGATATAAAGTCTATTAAAACATCTGTAGAAATTTTGAGAAAATATAAAATAAAATACGCTCTTATGCACTGTACTAATATTTATCCAACACCCAACCACCTAGTAAGATTAGATTGCATAGAGATACTAAAGAATAAATTTAAAGATGCAATAGTTGGATTATCAGATCATTCCGAAACTATATATGGATGTTTAGGTGCGATAGGAAAAGGAGCTTCAATCATAGAAAAACACTTTGTAGACTCAAAAAAGTTTAAAGGACCTGATATTAGCGCATCTATGGATCCTAAAGAACTCAAAGAATTAATTAAAGGCTCGAAAGTTATATTTGCATCTAGAGGTAATAATAAAAAAGCAATTAAAGAAGAAAAAAAAACTATCGCATTCGCATTTGCTTCAATTGCAGCAGTAAAAAATATTAAACAAGGGGAAAAATTTACTGAAAAAAATATTTTTCCTTTAAGACCGTATAATGGAGATTATAAAGTGAAAGACTACTACTCATTACTTGGTAAAAAAGCTGCTAAAGATATTTCAGCTGGTAATCAAATTAAAAAAGCATATGTCAAAAAAAATTAAGATTGCTCTACTTACTGAGAGAAGAGCAGATTATAGTAGATTTAAGCCAATATTAAATAAGATTAAGAAAGATAATAAGCTAGAATACAATCTTATTGTTACAGGAATGCATTTACTTTCTTCGGCCGGTAAAACTATTGATGAGATTAAAAGAGATGGTTTTAAAATTTCAAAAAAAATAAACATGTTTAAGGTTAATACCGGAGATGGATTTTCTATGATTAATGGAATATCCAATATATTAAGTCCTCTTGCAAAACATTTAAAAAAAGAAAAACCAGACATCATATTATCTGGTTTTGATATAGGAGGTAATTTTTCAATTACTATTGTAGGTGCTCATCTAAATATTCCTATAGCTCATATACAAGGAGGAGAAAGAAGTGGTTCAATTGATGAGAGCTTAAGACATTCAATGAGTAAATTTTCCAATTATCATTTTGTAGCAACTCAAGAAGCAAAAAGAAGACTAATTAAAATGGGTGAAAAAAAAGATGATATTTTTGTGGTAGGATGCCCATCAATCGATGCTTTGAAAGAGATAAAAACAGTAAAACTTGAAATTTTAACTAAAAAATTTAATTTTAATTTTCTACAACCTTATTTATTATGTATCCAACATCCCATTACTACTGAAAATGAAGTATCAAAAGAACAAATTAAAGAAACTTTAGTAGCTCTAAAAAAAATAAATTTACCAATTTTTTTTATAATGCCAAATAATGATAGTGGCTTTCAACAAATTGTGAAAGAAATTAAGTTTTCTAAATTTAAATATACGCCAACACTTGATTTAAGTGAATATAAAACAATATTAAAAAATTGCTCCATGCTAGTAGGAAATTCAAGCTCAGGAATTCATGAAGCTGCAACATTTAAAAAACCAGTTATTAACATTGGATCTAGACAAAAAAATAGATTTAAATCATTAAATGTGATTGATGCGAAAAATAGTTCTTCAGATATATATAAAAAAATCAAACATGCTTTAGAAAATAAAAAATTTCAAAAAAAAATTAAAAAAATTGTAAACCCATATGGCAGTGGCAATAGCAGTTCAAAAATTTTAAAGATTTTAAAAAGGTTAAACCTACAATCAAATACTCAAAAAATAAACACATATTAATTTGAGAAAAAAAATTCTAATCTTAGGCTCCTCAGGTTATTTAGGAAAAAAAATATATAAAAATTTCAAAAATAATTTTA
>NZ_JBNGZG010000074.1:0-2963 GCF_052049815.1 Candidatus Pelagibacter sp. | reverse complement strand
ATATTAAAAAAACAAAATTCTTAGCAAATATAAACATTGATGGAAAAGATTTTTTTATTGGTGAAAATAAAAAGTTTATAAAATCTGAATATAAAGATCCAAATTTACCATCTGTATTTGGTAAACCTACCGCTGAAGAATTTATTAAATTTCGTCAAAATATAATTAATTCTAAATTGAAATTTGAAGATTTAAAATATCTTTATTTTTTTCCATCAAAAAGATGGGACCTAGAGTTCAAAAATGGAAATATACTAAAGCTTCCGTTGGTAACTTCACCAAATATTTTCGACTATTATTATAAAATTTTACAATCAGAGCAATTTAAAGAAAAAAATATTTTTGATATGAGAATTGTTAATCAATTAATAATTAATGAGCATTGATAGAAAAATTGAATCCTTCATATATTTAGGAAAAAATAAAATTTCAATTTCAGTTTTTAATGAAAAAAATAGACCAATTTTTAAAAAAAATCTTTTGATACAAAAAAATTATTTAGATTTAGATTTTAATGCACATGAATTTATTGAAAAAACAATTTTTGAATTTGAGAAAAAAAATCAAATTTTTTTAAAACAAACAAATATTATTATTGATCACGATCATTTTTTAGAAATAAATATCTCTAAAAAAGATAAAGTTAATAAACCATTAATTACAAAACAGGATATCGAATATTTGATTTTTGATTTGAAAAAAATTGTTCAAGATAATAATTATAATTATTCTATCACTAATATCAAAATCAAAAATTTTAGAGTTGATGAAAAAAATTATGAAACTTTTGAGCAAATTACTTCAGGTGGAATATTAAGTTTGGAGGTTATGTTTGAAAGTCTTAAAAAAGAAATTCAAGTTGAAATAAAGAATTTCTTCTCAAATCTGGAAATTGATATAAACAAGTATTTTTCAACAAATTATCTTGAGCTAGGCACATTTAATGAAAAAGTTGATGTGTGTGCTGCAGCCGCTAAATCTCTTTACAATTATGATCAAAATGAGGTTACGATTATTCCAAAAATGAGAAAAAAAAAGAGTTTTTTTGAAAAATTGTTCTATTTAATAGATAAATTTTAGTCGGTATTTAACTGTAATATTAGTTGAGTATTTAATTTTCATTAAAAATTGTAAGTTTTTTTAAATGTCATTTCATAAACAAAAAACGATAACCGAAGAACTAAAATTTAGAGGAGTGGGGTTACATTCAGGTAAATTTGCTAATCTAAGCATTAAGCCCGCAAGTCCAAACACTGGAATTATATTTAAAAGAATTGACTTAAAAAAAAATAATATAGTAATACCACATGTTAATAACGTAAGCAGTGCAGTGCTTTGCACAACTGTATCTAATGAATATGGCGTGAAAATTTCTACACTTGAACATTTAATGGGGGCTTTATTTGGTCTTGGAGTTGATAATGCAATTATAGAAGTAGATAGTGAGGAAATTCCGATACTTGATGGATCAGCTAAAATTTTTGTTGAAGAGATAAAAAAAATTGGCTTAAGAAGTAGTGAATACCCGATAAAGGTTATTAAGATAAATAAAAAAATTGAAATAAAAGCTGGTGAAAAATTTATTTCAATTGAGCCAAGTAAGATAAATTTAGAAATCGATTTTGAATTAAAATATAATAACCAACTTATTGGGAATCAAAGAAACTCGCTTCAAGTTTATGAAGATGATTTAACAGATACTTTTAATTCTAGAACCTTTTGTTTGTTTGAAGATATTGAAAAATTAAAAACTCTAGGATTAGCAAAAGGAGGTTCCTTAGATAACGCAGTTGTAGTTAAAGGAGATAAAATTCTTAATGAAAAAGGTTTAAGAAACGAAAAAGAATTTGTTAATCACAAAATTTTAGATTGCATGGGTGATATTTATTTAACAGGTTACAAAATCATAGGAAAAATTCTATGTTCTCAGGGTGGACATAAACTAACGAATGATTTAATGCGAAAAGTTTTACAAGAAGAAAATAATTATTCTATAGTGGAAATTAAAGAAAATCTTTTACCACATATTTACTCCAAAAAAATAAATTTAAAATCAATAGCTTAAAATTAGATTTTGAATTAATAATAAACTTTTAAAGTTTATGAAATATTTAAAACAATTTTTGATACTTTTAATTATTCCGCTAGTCATTGGTTGTGGTGGAAAAGAAATAGAAGAAATCGTAATAAATGAGACTGACATTGAGTCTCAAATGATAGAAGCTTATGAAAAAGGTTTGACTGCATTAGATGAGGGAGATGTTTTATTTGCTGCCAAAAATTTTAATGCAGTTGAAAATCTTTATCCACAATCTATATGGGCACCAAGATCAGTTTTAATGGCAGCTTATTCTTTTTATTCACAAGATTATTATGGAGATGCAATATCTGAATTAAAAAGATTTGTAAAAAATTATCCAACTAATGAGGATTTAGTTTATGCATATTTTTTACTTGGCACTTGTTATTATGAATTAATTATTGATGAAAAAAAAGATTTATCAGCTTTATTAAATTCGAAGAAATATTTTAATTTAGTTATAGATCAATATTCAAATACGGATTTTGCATTAGATGCAAAATTTAAATTACTATTAATCAACAACATTTTGGCATCCAAAGAAATATATATTGGCAAATATTATTTGCAAAAAGAAAAATGGATTCCTGCAATCAATAGATTTAAGTATGTAGTTGATAATTATGATGAAACAGAATTTGTGATGGAAGCTTTACATAGGCTAGTTGAAGTACATTATTTAATTGGTCTTGAAAAAGAAGCAGAAAAGTATGCAAACTTATTAGGTTATAATTATCAATCAAGCGATTGGTACAAACAAAGTTATAAAATTTTTGATAAGAATTATGAACCAGTTTTCAATAAAATTAAAAAAGAAAAGAAAAAAGGCAATTTTATAATTAGAAAATTTAAAGAGCTTTTTCAAAATGAAAGATAAGCTAAA
>NZ_JBNGZG010000073.1:0-2992 GCF_052049815.1 Candidatus Pelagibacter sp. | reverse complement strand
TATATTTTTGGTGATGGGCGCAAAATCAATAGAATTATTCGTATTAAAGATTATATAAAGAAATGTCAAACTAAGGGTTACGCATATCAAGTCCGCAATAAATATACTTGATGTTAAAGAAAATGGAAAAAGTGTTAAGCAAAAAAAGACAAATTTATCGATCTTTTTAGTTTTTGATAGAATTTGTGAATATAAGTTATTAATATATGATTGATTTAACATTATATTGATTTGTTTTTGTAAGCCTTTCAAACAATTTAGTTATTTTAACTAGAATTACTATTATTTTTTTTTTTATAGTCTAAAAGTAAATAATGAAAAAAATTTTAATTTGTGGAGCCGGAGGGTTTATTGGAGGTCATTTAGCATCAAAATTTTCAAATGATAGAAATGTTAAATTGGTTTGTGTTGATATTAAACCTCTAGATTTTTGGTTTCAGAAATTTAATAATTCTGAAAATTATTCATTAGATCTTAAAGATTTTAACAATGCTTTAAAAATTACAAAAGAGATTGATTACATTTTTAACTTTGCATGTAACATGGGAGGTATGGGTTTTATAGAAAACAATAAAGCCGAATGTATGGTTTCAGTTTTAGTAAATACCAATCTTTTAAGAGCAGCTGTTATAAATAAATGTCAAAGATATTTTTTTTCATCAAGTGCATGTGTTTATAATGCTAACAAACAAAAAACTACATTTGTCAAAGGACTAAAAGAAGAAGACGCTTATCCAGCAGAACCAGAGGACGGTTATGGATGGGAAAAACTTTTTAGTGAAAGGATGTGTAGACATTTTACAGAAGATTTTGGTTTAGAAACAAGAGTAGTTAGATATCATAATATTTATGGACCCATAGGAACATTTGATGGAGGAAGAGAGAAAGCCCCAGCGGCTCTTTGCAGAAAAGTAATTAAAGCAAAAAAAGACAATCAAAAAGCAATAAATGTTTGGGGAGATGGACAACAAACAAGAAGTTTCCTTTATATTGATGATTGCATCAGAGGAACATTAGAAGTTTTTGATAGTAATTATGGAGATGTATTTAATATTGGAAGTGAAGAACAAGTCTCAATCAATCAAATGATAGATATTATTGAAAACATAGCAGAATTCAAACTAGAAAGAAATTATCAATTAAATAAACCCTTAGGTGTGAGAGGAAGATCAAGCGATAATTCTTTTGTTTTGAAGAAAATTGGTTGGAAACCTAAATATTCTCTAAAAGATGGGTTGTTAAAAACTTATAGTTGGATTGAAAATCAATTAAATAGTAATCAAAATATTGAAAAATTTTGTAAAAGTAGTCTGGAATTATAATTAAATTATTAATGAAAGCTTTGTGGTTAGTATCATTTAGGCCAATAGGAAAATCTAAAATAAATGATTTCTATCAAAGTACATTTATTGAGTCTATTAAATTAATAAATTTTGATATTAAGTTTAGTTTGACACAATTTGATGAAGAAAACGTAAAAGAGTTTGTAGAAAAAAAAAGAATTTCAAATTTTTATACAAACATTCCAAAAACAAATCTTCCAAAAGGCAAAAAATATTCAAATAAAATAATGCTTGATTATGGTTTGGATCAATTTATTAATGATGATGAGTTTGAATATCTGATCTATTCAACTGCTGATATCATTGTACCCTACAATTTATTTGATGAATTAAAAAAAATTAAGTTAGATAACTTTTGTGCACTAATTTATCCAAATATACATGTTACAAATGGTCGAATTCGAAATAGTTTTTGGCCGCATTATGGAATAGATCTAATTATTTTTAAAATATCAAAAAAAAAAGCAATTTATTTTAAAGAAATCATTAAAAGTTATAACCAATATGACTGGGGAATTAATGAAAATTTTTATTTATCTGTTGCAGAAGCTTTGAATTTAAAAATTTTTAATTTATTTAAAAATGTAAATGTATTGAAATTTGATAATGATTTTAAAGCATTTACTGAGGACAGAAACTGGCAAATAAATTGTTGGAAAGAAAATAAAAATTATTTTTTAAATTTTTTAAATCAGAACAGATTAAGTAAATTATATGCTCATGGATCATATTATTATTTATTGTATAAAATTTTTAATTTTAAAGATCTGAATTTTAATTTAGCTTTAGCTTATATGATATTTTATCCATATAATTTAATAAAAAAATTTATTAACAAAGTTTTAAAATGAAAAAAAAAAAAATTTTAATATTAGGATCTGAGGGACAGATTGGTGGTCATTTAGTCAAATATTTACAAAAAAATACAAAGTTCAGAGTTATCAAATTTGATATAGTTCTTAATAAGAAGAATGATTTAAGAAAATCAAACAATAAATTACTTGAAAAAAAAATCAAAAATTCTGATTTTGTTTATTTTCTAGCATTTGATGTTGGTGGATCAAAATATTTAAAAAAATATCAAAAAACTTTTGAATTTTTAGAAAATAATCTATTGATAATGACAAATACCTTTCAGCTTTTGAAAAAATATAAAAAAAAATTTATTTTTGCTAGCAGTCAAATGTCTAATATGGATTTTTCATCTTATGGTGTTTTAAAAAAAATTGGGGAAGAATTAACTAAATCTTTAAATTGTATTTATGTTAAGTTCTGGAATGTTTATGGTATAGAAAAAAATTTAGATAAATCTCATGTTATTACAGATTTTGTTCTTATGGGTTTAAAAAAAAATAAGATAAATATGCTAACAAATGGGATGGAGGAAAGAGAATTTTTATATGCAGAAGATTGTTCAAGAGGTTTAGTAATTATAATGAATAAATTTGATTTCTTTTTAAAACAACAAAAAGAAATTCATTTAACAAATGGCAAAAAAACAAAAATAATTCAAATTGCTCAAATAATAAAAAAACTTCTAAAAAAGAAAAATGTTGAAATTAAAATTTTACCATCAATCAGAAAAGATAATTTACAAAATAATATAAATAATAAATCTAATGGTTTTTTTTTGAATTATTGGAAACCTA
>NZ_JBNGZG010000072.1:0-3030 GCF_052049815.1 Candidatus Pelagibacter sp. | reverse complement strand
AACTTTTTAATTTTATTAATAAGCACGCTAATACCTCAATTGATTTATCTGATGGATTATTTTCAGATATTAATAAAATGATTAACAAAAAGAATTTATCTTTTGAAATTGATTTAAATGAAGTCCCGATATCAAATAAGTTAAGTAAACTGATTTCTCTTAAAAAGGTAAAATTGGAGAATGTAGTCTCCCAAGGTGATGATTATCAGATCTTATTTTCCGCCAATAAGACAAAATCAAGAATCATAAATCAAATATCAAAGTCATCTAAGATAAAAATTACAAAAATTGGAAAAATAATATCTGGGCAAAAAGGGCCTTTAATTGTTAGTAAAAAAGGTAATAAAATTGCCCAAATTTATAAGGGGTTTGAGCATCAATTTTGAACTTTCTATTGCCTTTTATACTTTTTTTTGTATTGTCCGGGCATTATTAAATAAACAATACAATCAAGGTAAAAATGAGCAACACAGAAGAAAATATTCTAATTTACACAATAATCGCAGGACTTTTATCAATCGTTTATGGTTTTTTCACTGGAAAAAACATTTTAAACTCAAGTTCTGGAAATTCTAAAATGCAAGAGATTGCTTCAGCTATTCAAATTGGAGCTAAAGCATATTTAGCAAGACAATATAAGACAATTGCAATTGTTGGTGTTGTTGTGCTTGTAATTGTTAGTTATGTATTTAGTCCATTAGTAGGATTAGGATACTTAATTGGCGCAGTCTTCTCAGGTGTTGCAGGTTATGTTGGAATGTTAGTTTCAGTAGAAGCAAATGTAAGAACTGCTGAAGCATCTAGAAAAGGATTAGCAAGCGGACTTGCAGTTGCTTTTAAATCAGGAGCAGTGACTGGTATGTTAGTTGCTGGCTTAGCTTTACTAGCTATCGCAGTATACTACTATTTATTATTAAAAGCCGGTGTAGATGACAGAGAAATTGTAAATGCTTTAGTTGCACTTGGTTTTGGTGCATCGTTAATTTCAATATTCGCTAGATTAGGTGGAGGTATTTTTACAAAAGGTGCTGATGTAGGTGCTGACTTAGTTGGAAAAGTAGAGGCAGGTATTCCAGAAGATGATCCAAGAAATCCAGCAGTAATTGCTGACAACGTTGGTGATAATGTTGGAGATTGTGCTGGTATGGCTGCTGACTTATTTGAAACATACGCAGTTACAATTGTTGCAACTATGGTTTTAGCTTCTATTTTTTTTGTAGGAGATTTGAATATGATGCTTTATCCATTAACAATTGGTGGCGCATGTATTTTGACTTCAATTATTGGAACTTTTTTCGTTAAATTAGGTAGCAGCAAAAATGTAATGAATGCTCTTTACAAAGGTTTTGTTGTATCAGCAGTTACTTCTTTAGCTATTTTATACCCAGTGACTGATTATGTTTTGGGTTTAGAAAATACTTATCAATTTAATGATGTAACTTTTTCTGGAAAAGATTTGTACTATTGTGGAATAATTGGTCTTGTAATTACAGGATTATTAATATGGGTTACTGAATATTACACAGGCACAAATTACCGTCCGGTTAAAAGTGTAGCTAAATCATCAACAACTGGACATGGAACCAATGTTATTCAAGGTTTAGCAATATCTCTTGAAGCAACTGCTATTCCTGCATTAATCATCGTTGGTGGTATTTTGTTAACTAATCACATTGCGGGCTTGTATGGTATTGCAATAGCAGTAACAACAATGTTAGCTCTTGCTGGAATGGTTGTGGCTTTAGATGCATATGGTCCTGTAACTGATAATGCTGGTGGTATTGCAGAAATGTCCAAGCTGCCAAATAATGTAAGAAAAACAACTGACGCTTTAGATGCTGTTGGTAATACAACTAAAGCTGTTACTAAAGGTTATGCCATAGGTTCAGCTGGATTAGGTGCATTAGTTTTATTTGCTGCGTATACAGAGGACATAAAACACTTTTCTAAAGAAGTTGGTTCAAAATTAGAAGGTATAGTTGTTACATTTGACCTTTCAAATCCTTATGTTGTAGTTGGATTATTAATAGGTGGTATGTTGCCGTATTTATTTGGATCGATGGGAATGCAAGCCGTAGGTAGAGCAGGTGGTGCAGTAGTTATTGAAGTTAGAAGACAGTTTAAAAAATTCCCAGGTATTATGAAAAGAAAACAAAAACCTGATTATGCAAAATTAGTTGATTTATTGACAGTTGCAGCAATTAAGGAAATGATTATCCCTTCATTACTACCAGTTCTATCTCCAATTGTTTTGTACTTTGTTATTTTAGCAATTGGCGGTCAAGTAGCTGCTTTAGCTGCTGTTGGTGCAATGTTGTTAGGTGTGATCATAACTGGTTTATTTGTTGCTGTTTCAATGACTGCCGGAGGTGGAGCTTGGGATAATGCAAAAAAATATATTGAAGATGGTAATCATGGCGGTAAAGGTTCGGAGGCTCATAAAGCTGCAGTAACTGGAGATACAGTTGGTGATCCATACAAAGATACTGCAGGCCCAGCTGTTAATCCAATGATAAAAATAACTAATATTGTAGCTTTATTGTTGTTAGCCGTAATTGCAGGTTAATTATATTTTAAGGCTTCTTTCTTTTTCCTAAAGGATCGTTGATTTTCTGTCTCATACTAGACAGAAAATCATATACGAATGATTTTTTTGTAAATTTTTGATCTGTTGATCCTTTTGTAAATTCATATTCATTCATATTTGATATATCGAAAAAATCTTTTTTAATTAATGTTCCTCTATTGTTAATTTCTACGATTAATACATTATTTGTTATAATTTCCTCTTTTCCTAATTTAAATAATGGTTTTTTTGTAATTTCTCTCTCAATATAAATCCATAAATCATTATCAAATTTACTTGTCACTGATGGAGGCCCTAGGGAATTTTTGATATCATTTTTATTTGATATATTAACTTCTAATTTTTTTTGTTTTTCCTCAAGATTTCTTACACCATGTTTTTTTACTACTTTATTGAAAGAGCAATTTACTATAATTAGAAATGTTGTTAGTAATATAAATATT
>NZ_JBNGZG010000071.1:0-2998 GCF_052049815.1 Candidatus Pelagibacter sp. | reverse complement strand
TTAAAAATTGAAGTAACCCAAATTAAAGAAATCATAATTAATTTAATATTTAAAAACATAAAATTTTTTATTTTAGTCAATAAGACTCTCAGTTTCAGTAGAGCCTAATGGAATTAAAGTTATATTAAAAAATAATTCTTCTTTTGGTTTTAGGGTGTTGTTTGTGTAATACTCTTTATTGTATTTAATTGAAGCTGTTAAGCAATCATTCTTATATTCATAGATCAAATTATAAAACTCTGTTATATTATCCTTTTTATTTTCTCTTGTTTTAAATGATAGACTGTTATTTGAATTAAAATTATACGCAAAGGTATTCTCAAAATAACTGTTATTACCAATAATATTGTTTTCTTCATAAAACACAAAGTTATTCACAAAATTATTAACTTTAAATTTATTTTCAAATCTATGTAAATTGAACTGATCAATGTCATTATCTATTGAATAATTGTATTGAAAATCTAAAATTTCAGAGGGAAAAAAACCTAATTTGCCTACTATGTCTGATTGTTTTTTATTTAAAGTAGATTTAATTGGTAAGTTATGATCTTCTTTTTCTCTAAATACCGATGCTAAAGATGAATTAAATAAAGTTTTATTTTTTTCATCTTTTGTATTATAGTCAATACCTAATGTTAAAGTTGATCCACTCTCAACAGTTTCATTAAAACCAATTCTATTGATGCTAAAAATATTATCTATATTTAGATATCTTTCCTCATTTGTAATATTTTTAGTATCATTAGGACTATGTTTCAAAGATAGTTTTGGCGTTAAGAAATGATCATACTTACCAATGTCTTTTTTTAAAGGAAATGAATTATTATATTTGAATAAGGAAAAAACTTCACTTTGCTCATCATCTTTGAATTTAGAAGAATTTTTACCATGGGAATTAACGTTTTTAATCAAAAATTCAAAATTGTTTATAAATCCAAATGTATTTTCAAATTCTTTACTTGTAATTAGAAAATCATTAATTTGTACACCTTCATAAACATTGGTTTTATGTTTTTTTTGACTACCATTTGAATTGATATTTAAATTTTCAAAAAAATTATCATCAAAATTAATATTTTTTACTAAATTATAATTTGGGTAAATAAATTCATATCTATCGCTATTTGTTTTATTCATTGTTTCATAACTCTCAAAAGATAAATCAAAATCAAGATCATCATTAGAACTGGTGAATTCAATTATGGATTCTAAAACATTTGTATTTTTTATAATAGGACTCGTCGTTTCTAATGAATATAATTTTGTATAGTTATCATTTGAAACTTTTTCGATTTTAAGATCAATTTTACTCTCATCAAAGTTCATAAGATCAAAATTAAAAGACGAATTTGAAAAAAAATGAGTTTTTCTACCACTGTTTTTGTTAGATTTTTCTTTATTGAAGCTAAAATCCAATATATGAGAAGTATTTTTTGTAACCTTCCTATATTCAGACTGAAGCAAATATTCTGTTTCAGAGAAGAATCTTGGTTTAAAAGTTAAATCAGAACTATCTGAAATTACTTGAAAATATGGAATATTTACAGAAGATCCCAGGTTACTTGAATTTTTAAATTTTGGAACCAAGAATCCTGAACGCCTATCAACTGTCGGATCAGGATGAAAAAATTTTGGAAAATAAAATACTGGCTTATTATATAAATTTATCCAAGCATTTTTGTAATGTATTTCTTTTTTTTTCTTATCATGAATAATTTCATCTGAAACAATTGACCAAGGAGGACAATCTTCATTATCCTTACAAGATGTAAATCTTCCTTTTTTAATTAACACTCTATCTCCATTATAATTTATTGAATTTCCAACTAATTTAGGATTATTTTGTTTATTTCCAAAGGTATCATTTCTTAAATTTACCTTAATATCTTTTCCAACTAATTTTTGATTATTCAAATCAATTTTTCCAATTGATAGAAAATATTTATTTTGATCATTATCAATCAAATTTATATTTTCTCCATCAATTGTTCCTAGATTTTGATTATAATTAAATTTTGTTGTTGTAATCTTATTATTCAAGTTATCTGTAAAGCTAGTAAATTTATTAGAAAATATATTTTTTTCTTTAAAATCATAGAATATATCATTGGAAACAATATTATATGATTGGTCAAAATTTATTCTTGTATTCCCAAATGATTTATACAAGCTATTATTTATATCTAACTCAATCTTGTTTGAATTAATTATTGTTCTATTTTCTTTATCATTTACCTCAACATTGTTATGAGCCGTTATTCTTTCAAATTCTTTTTGATATATGATTTTTTTTGAGGAAATTTCCATGTTTTTTGATTGATTGATGATTATTACATCACCTTCAACCACAAGTTCGTTTTTTAATTTATAAAATATAAATTTATTACCTTTAACTGTAAAAGTTTCATCAATTTCTGCTACAGCTGAATCTTCACCTATTATTGTATTTCCATTATCAAAAGTATTAATTTTTTCTGCTTCAAATTTAATATTTTCATTCGCAAAAACGAAATTCACTTTTAAAATAAATAAACAGATTAGTATAAAAATTTTATTTTTCATTCAGTCTAACTATACCTATAGTTGAAATTATAAATAAAACAATTACTGGAAACCAAATGGATAAAATTATTGGCAATCTTCCATTTTCACCTAATAGACTTGAAAAATGACTTATATAATAAACTAGAACAGAAATAAAAATTCCAATCAATAAATTCAACAAAATATTTTTTTTAAATTTGTTATTTATCATTATTAACATTGAAATAATGGTCATTATCATGAGTAAAAATGGTAAAGAATAAAACTTATGTTTTTGAATGTTTATTTCATCTACCGAATATCCTATTAATTGATAGTCTTTTTTTAATTTTTCTAATTTAAAAAATGTTAATGAATTCAAATCAGAAAATAAGTTATTAATTCTTTCTAGATCAAAATTACTTTCAAACTGTGACTGATCAACTTCTCTCTCTTATACCCATCTGACGCA
>NZ_JBNGZG010000070.1:0-3240 GCF_052049815.1 Candidatus Pelagibacter sp. | reverse complement strand
AAAAAAAAATCTCTAAAGATGATTTAGTATTTGAAAAGACTATTGATAAGAGATTATTAGAGAATAGACACACAATTAGCAATTTCTTAAAACCTGTCTATCCAATTGAAGTAATTAACGCAAATAAAACAGATGGAGAACTAGTTGTTGAGCTTCAAAATAATTATTATTTTCCAATAAAGATTTCATCGATGGAGTATAGTGAAAAAACTTATAAAATTAACGAAATAATTTCCCCAAAAAAACTATCTTTAAATTCTTTATTTGAGAGTTCTTCTTATAACATACCTAAAAAACGTGAAACATCATTTATAAAGTTAAAAATAAATGAGCCAACTACAAATAATCAAATAACAAATATAAATTTTACAATTGGTAAAAATGATTACAATAAAACTGTTAAATTGATTGATTTTAATCCTGTAAAATTTGACAAAAGTTTTTTAGGAAACCTTGAAAAATTTTCAAGTGATTTCACTATTAATCACGATTTAAAACAAATAAGATTCAATAAAAATAATATTCAAATTTTTCAAACTTTAATTTTTCCAAAAAATTATCAAATTATATTGGATGATAATATAGAAATAACACTTAATAATAATTCTAATTTAATTTTTGAATCTGATATTTTTTACGAAAATCAAATACCAAATCTAATCCTATCATCAAAAGGTAAAAATTGTGTAATATTTAAAAATAATAGGATAAACATTAAAAGTTTAAGTCTAGATGGCTTTTCTCATTGCCAGAATTTAGGTTTTCATTTGACAGGAGGGATTAATTTTTACGAGTCAGACATAAATTTAAATTTATTGATAGCAAAAAATAATAAATCAGGAGATGATTTGATAAATATTATAAATTCAAACTTTAATATAAATAATTTAATATTAGAAAATAGTTTATATGATGCTCTAGATATAGATTACTCACATGGAAATATTTTGAATTTATCTTGTATTAATTGTGGAAGCAAGGAGGGAGGAGATGGAGTAGATTTATCTAACAGTGAAATTTTTATTAAAAATGTTAATATCTCAAATTCTAAAGATAAGGGTTTAAGCATAGGAGAAAATACTAATGCAAATATTGAAAAAATTAATGTTAAAAACTCTAATGTTTGTATTGCCAGCAAAGATGGATCTTATACTAAAATTGTGGAAGCAAGCTTAGAGAATTGCAAAATAGGTTTAGCGGCGTTTAACAAAAAAAGTTATTATGATCCATCTAAAATCGATATTTTAGAAATAAAATTCTTAAATAATCAGACAAATATCATGAGAGACAGATTAAATAAAATTATAATTGGAAGTTGGGAGCACAAAGATTTAAATACAATAAATGATAATATATTGTCTATAATTTATGAATGATACTCGATTAGAATTGAAGTATTTAATAAGTCTGCATCAAACAAATAAAATCTTAAAAATATTAAACACACTACCGTTTAGTTTGAAAGAAAAATATCAACCAAGATTAGTTAATAATATTTATTTTGATACATATAAAAATCACTCATTGATGGAACATTTAGATGGAATTAAAAATAGATATAAAATAAGAATTAGGTGGTATGGAGATTTTTTTAGTTTTTTTAATCCTACCATAGAATTTAAAATTAAAAATAACAAGTTAACTACTAAAAAAAAATTTCTCATGAAAAATTTTTCTTCAGAAATTTTAGCTTCAAAAAAAAAATTAATTAGTTTTTTAAAAACTGAACTTATAAATAATAAAATAATTAACTTTTCACAAAATTTTAAAGTTGCAAGAATAATTTCCTATAAAAGAAAATATTTTGAGGCAAAAAAAAATAAAATTAGATTTACACTAGATGAAAATTTAACTTATAAATTTTATAGCAAAGATAACTTAATATTATTAGATAATTTAAGAAAGTTTAAACAAAGACCATTTAACATTTTAGAGTTAAAATGTGAAGAAAGTCAAAAACAATTTATTCCATTGGTAGAAAAAAACTTGCAATTAAAAAGTCAATCATTTTCTAAGTTTATAGATTTTAGATATTAATGTTTTATAAAATATTTAAAAGATCATTAAAATTTTTTTTTTATATTCACTCACCACTTTTTTTATTATTAATCATTTTTATAAGGCCTCTTATTAAATTAAGATTTTCGTATCAATCTTCTCAGAGAATTGGTGATTTTGTCGCCCACATGGAAGTATACTTATCTAAAAGAAAAAAATTGCAGTCTGAATTTTATGATATTTTTATAATGACAGATATAATTGCAAATAAAACATATTTAAATCTTTTGAAGAAAAAAATTTTAGTTTTACCAAATTTTTTTGCATTACCAATTTATAATCTGATTTTATTATTAAAAAAAAAACTTAATTATTTCGAAAATTTTATTTTAGTTACTAATTTTGGAGATGATAATTTAAATATATATGAGACACCTGCTATTTTAAAACCAGATAAAAAATTTTTAAAAAAGGGTCAAGAATTTTTAAAAAGTTTAAATATACCTGAAGATGCAAAAATAGTTTGTCTTATTGTAAGAGACAGTGGTTATCTAGAAAAAAAATTTCCTCTTAAAGACTGGAAATATCATGATTACAGAAATTGTGATATTAATAATTATAAAAAAGTTGTTTTGAGCCTAACTGAGAGAGGATATTATGTTTTTAGAATGGGTGAAAATTCTAATCAAATCTTAAAAATAAAAAATAATCCAAAATATATTGATTATAGTCAAAATTTTAGAACTGATTTTCTGGACATTTATTTAGGTTATAGATGTAATTTTTGTATTACGACTGGTACAGGTTGGGATTTCATACCTGCTCTCACTTTTAGAAAACCTGTTGTTTGGACAAATTATGTACCAGTTGATGGGTTGCTCCCATACTCTAAAAGTTTTTTATTTTCAATGAAAATTTATTTTGACATTGAACAAAAAAAAAAATTATCTCTAAATGAAATTGCTAATAGATCCCTTACAAGATTAATGAGCACAATTGAATTTCAATCTAATAAAATAAGTTTAATCGAAAATTCTCCTGACGAATTGAATCAAATAGTTTTAGAAATGGTAAGTATCTTAGAGGGAAAAATGAATTATAGTCATGAAGATTTGAAATTACAAAATTTCTTTTGGAAAAAGTATATTAAATTTTTTATTTTGAGTAAAAAAAAGGATAACAATAATGATGATTTTAACCCAAATTGGAATATTGATACTAAAGTTAGTTCTAAAATTGGTA
>NZ_JBNGZG010000069.1:0-3255 GCF_052049815.1 Candidatus Pelagibacter sp. | reverse complement strand
GACTTAATAAAAGATCTATCAAATAAGATAGATTATAAAATATCATTTTTAAAAAATTATAAAAATTTAGAGGATTATATTATGAAATCAAAACTATGTATTGGTGCTGCTGGAACAAATTTATTTGAAAGATTATATCTAAATAAAAAAAATATTGTTTTTTCAACTGCAAAACATCAAATAAAAATTAGTAATTTTTTATTAAAAAATAAATTGATTAACTATATGGGCAAAATAGACAATATGAATAAAATGAAAATATTATCAATAATAAATAAATATGTTACTAGAATTTTAAATGATAATAATAAAACGAAACTCAATATTATTATTGACGGTAAAGGTGCTAAGAGGATTGCTGTTGAAATAAATAAACTTAAGTATAAACATAAACTAAATTAAAGACATATCGTATTAATGAAATATATTGTTACTGGAGGAGCTGGATTTATCGGAAGTCATCTCGTGGAAAGATTAGCAAAAAATAATGAAGTAATAGTTATTGATAACTTCTCAATTGGTAAAAAAAAGAATTTAAAAAACATAAAAAAAAATATTAAAATTATTAATGCAGATATAAGAAATCTTACTCAAATTAAAAAATATTTTAAAAATATAGATTGTGTTTTTCACTTAGCAGCCCTAGCTGATATTGTGCCAAGCATAGATAATCCTGATGATTATTATTCTACTAATGTAAGTGGAACCTATAATGTTATTAAACTTTCAGTTTCTAATAATGTAAAAAGATTTGTATATTCAGCGTCATCTTCTTGCTATGGAATACCAAAAAAATATCCAACACCAGAAAATTCAAAAATTTCCCCTCAATATCCATATGCATTAACAAAAAGATTAGGTGAAGAAATTGTCCTTCATTTTGGAAAAGTTTACAATATAAACACTACATCCTTAAGATTTTTTAATGTTTATGGCCCAAGAGCAAGAACATCAGGTACTTATGGTGCAGTATTTGGAGTTTTTTTAGCACAAAAGCTTTCTGGGAAACCTTTTACTTTAGTCGGAAATGGCAATCAAACTAGAGATTTTACTTATGTCACAGATATTGTTGATGCTTTAATTCTAGTGTCAAAGTCAAATAATTTAAAAAATGAAATTTTTAATATTGGAAGTGGAAAAACAATAAGTATCAATAAGATAATTCAATTATTAAAAGGTGATGTTGTAAAAATACCTAAACGTCCAGGAGAGCCAGAAATTACTTTTGCAGATATTAAAAAAATAAAAAAATTTACTAATTGGAAACCAAAAGTTGGAATATCTGAGGGTATATCAAAGTTATTAAAAAACATTAATGATTGGTCTGATGCTCCTGTCTGGACACCAAGTAGAATAGAGAAAGCCACCAAGAATTGGTTTAAATATTTAAAATGATTTAAACTATAGCAATTCCCTGTCCACTATCTAAATTTATAAGAGATCCAGAGAATATCCTAGCATTTCTACTTGATAAAATCTTAATTATGTCAATATATTCAGTAGCATGTGGCATTTCTTTTTGAGGAAGATTTTCTACAAAACTTTGATATTCTTCCGGCTTATAAAATTTAAATCTACTCATTGCATTGCCTTCGGCAATGAATGCACCAGGAATTATTCCGCTTAAATAAATTTTATCTTTTGCTAATTGATTTCCCATAGATCTCACGTATCCATTCAGAGCAGATTTTGCAGAACAATAAAAAACAGATGCAGTAGACTGCTGAGAAACCACAGAGCTTATATGAATAATATTTCCTTTTTGCTGTTTAATCATATCGGGTAGAAATTTATGATTAACATCAACTGAGATACCCAAATTACCTCTAAGAGATTTCTCGAAGCTTTTCCAACCTTTAAAAGCATCATTCTCTCCAAAACTTCCACCAACGCAATGAATAATGATGTCTAGTGAACCAAATTTACTTATAATATCAGATGTCACTTTATCTAAATCATTTTTAATTAATAAATCTGCATCATATATTAAATGAGAAGATTTATTTTTAAATTTTTTTGAAATATCGTTTAAAAGATCCTTCGATCTTGCAATCAAAGCTAGTTTAGCTCCAGTTTTTTCAAAAGCATTTGATATTTCCAAACCTAAACCTTTTGAAGCTCCCGTAATTAAGATTTTTTTATCTTTGAATTCATTTATCATAAAATATCATCAACCTCTAACTCCTTAATGAACGTGTCTATTTCTATTTTTTTATTTTCTCTAGAAGATTTATTCAATGCTTCCATTGTCACCCAAGTTAACAGAGATAGTTTTTCAAGATTTTTTTTATTTTTTTTTATATCCTTATAAAATTCAATAAATTGCTTCATATCATCTTCTATAAGTCCAGCATCTAAATCTTTGCAATAAGTATCAGCAATCATTTTATCTTTTTGGAAAATGGATACTCTACCACCTTCTCTTTTGATATCTCCATTAGTTCCATGAAACATCCAATTACCACTCCATCTAGCAGCATAACCAAAAGGATTAGAATGTGCAGCTCTTGTACCAATATAAGAAAAAATTCTATTCCCGGGATATTCAAGAATACAACTTCCACCAGCTGTTCTTTCTACATCTAAAAAACCAATTTCTTCATCAATTTGTCGTGGAGTTTGACTAATGACGCATTTTGGAGCTCCAAGACTTTTAATAAGTTGGCCAAGCTGATGACAGCCCATGGAGTGATAAAATATTCCATCACTTGTGCTATCTACTAACGGTTTTTCACTTTTAAGATTCTGTCTACCCCAACATATACAATATCCCATTAAAAACTCACCAAATTTATCATTATCATTTAAGAATTCAGACATTTTTTCGCTAGCCTCACTCCATTGATTATTTAGCCCTTGTACTAAAGTAAGTTTTTTATTTAGTTTTTTCTGATTAATTATCTGATTAAATTCATCAACATTACATGCAATGGATTTAACACAAAATGTATGTAAATCATTGCTAAGACTTTCAATAATTAGTTTTGCATGTTTTTCAGAAGAAACAAAAATAAAGCATGCTTCAGCTTCAAAGTTTTTTTTTGCTTCTGAAATTGTTTTAAATACTCTTTTTTCAAAATCATCTGGGATATTTTTTAAAGAAGCCAATACTTTTTTTGCTTTTGCTAAATCTATATCAACATAAGCAACAGGTTCAAAATATTCACTAACTAAATTTTTTTCTAATCTCTTTAACGAAAAATTCCCTAATCCAACATGAATGCATTTAATTCTATTTTTTAACATTATTTTACT
>NZ_JBNGZG010000068.1:0-3284 GCF_052049815.1 Candidatus Pelagibacter sp. | reverse complement strand
GAGATGTGTATAATAGACATCAATAATTCCTGCAAAAAAAAAATCATCTAGATTAAAAAATAAAAATTTAACTAAAATTGGCAAAAAAATGTTATTTGAATATACGCTAGAAGCATCCATAAATTGCAAAGATATCTATCAAACCTATATCTCATCTGATTCAAAGAAAATCTTGGAAGTTTCTCAAAAAAAAGGTGCATATATACATTTAAGACCAAAAGTTTTTGCAAAGAAAAACAGTACAGCAAATGAGGTGATTCTTAATTTTTTAAAATCACTCAATTTAAAAAAATATAAAAACTATTATTTAGTTTATTTACAACCAACATCTCCATTAAGAACTCGGAAGCATATATCTAAAGCTATATGGCTATCAAAGAAGTTTCCTACTCATACCATTATAAGTGCTAGTGTGCAAGATAGGTCAGTTTTAAAATCAATAATTAAAAATAAAAATAATGATATACCAATGTCAAAAAGATTTTTTAATGATAACGATCAAAATTTGCCAGAAGTATTTTTGCCAAATGGAGCTATATATATATTTTCTTTAAATAATTACTTCAAATCAAAAAAAAAAATTCCATTAACCAAAATTAAAATTTTTAAAATGGCAAAAAAAGATAGTGTAGATATAAATACTAAAGAAGATTTAAAGAAGATAGCAATTAATTAACAATTTAATAGACTGTACTTTTAAGCTTCCATTTATTTTTACTTTTACTCCATAAATGAGGAGATCTAAAATTTGAAGTGATTTGGAAAAATTTATCTTTGGATACATCAATATAATTTAAAAAATCTTTAAAATACTTTTCTGGAAATTCATGGTCATATGTTTTCACAAGACCAATCCCTTCTTCTCGATCTATCTTGTTATTTCTAATTTCTTGTGAAGCATCATAAGTTGCTCTACCAATTCCAAATTTAATATATGTTGTGTAGTAATGAAATGGGTCTATTTTATCATCAATACTTGAATACTTCGAATAACTACCCTCTGTTCTTTCTGTGTTAGGCACAAAACCAGTATTTTTAGAAGCATAATAAAAACATTCTTGAGGATCCCATTTTAAAAAATATCCCAAATAAGCTACTTTAATCTTATTTTTTTTTATTGTTTTAAAATTCAATGGTAAGTAAGGATCAAAATCATTAATTTTAAAATCAGTTTTTTTTAAAATTTCTTTGAGTTTCAAACCTCCAAAAGTTAAATTTTTTTCATTATCACTTGAAAAAAAACTTACATCCATCAGTGGATTTTTATTTTCTTCAATTTTATTTCCGTACTCAGCTTGATTCTCACCATAAATAACTAAAGGAATATTAAATTTCTCTGCAATTTTTGGGCCTATCATTCTTTGTCCAATGATAAAAGGTTGAAAAGGATGTAGCAAATTTACAAAAGCAAGTTTAGTTAAATATCTGTGAAGTTTTCCATTTGGAGTAAAAAGAATATTATCAAGACCACCTTTATGCATCCAGTTTGTAAAATTTTCCCATCCAATATTTGTGTATAAATGTGGGGCCCAAGTTACAGTTAATGGATTCATTCCATACTTGTATTTCAAAATATGAGCTGTAAATGCCGAGTCTTTTCCACCACTACCTGGAACTATACAATCATATCCATTATTTTTTCTATATTTTGATAGAAGCTTTAACAAATTTTTTTCTCTTAATTCCCAATTTATATTTGATTTCAGCTCAGAATATTCACAGGCCTGACATACTCCTTCTGTGTTAAAAAAAATTCCTTTTTTTTGATTATTTTTATTTTTAAATTCTACAACTGAATTAGGTCTTTGATTTGAAATTACGCACTTTTTACAAAATTTAACAATTTTTGGTAAACCATATTGTGAATAATTTTTTTTCATATTATATTTAAAATAACTTTTTTTAAAAAGTCCAAGCCTAAATCACCACTTTTTTCAGGATGGAATTGTGTTCCAAAATATCTTTCATTCGCTACTGCAGAACAATATAAAGTACTTTGATTATTAGTAACAGATAAAATATGTGATTTAAATTTTGGTTTAATTTCATAAGAATGAACAAAATAAAATTTTTTATTATTAAATTCTTTTAAAAAATGAAATTCTTTTAAATTGTTAAATTTCACATTAAAATAACCTACAAATGGTAGTATAAGTTTATTTTTGGGATTTTTAATTTTTACAGTTTTACCTGGAATATAATTTAAACCTTTTGAGACTCCAAATTCATCACCTAATGTTGAAAAAATTTGCATACCTAAACAAATGCCAAATATTTTTGCATTTTTATTTTTTATATTTAAAAAATTTATATATTCTTTTTTAAAAATTAATTTACTTGCTTTAAAGTATGATCCAATCCCTGGAATAAATATCAAATCATAGTTAACTTTTTTTTTTTCTGAATAAAAATCACTTTGAATACCTATCTTATTTAGAGCATTCTTTAAGCTTTGTATATTTCCTAAACCATAATCTAAAATACAAACTTTAAACATTTTTTTTAATTTCTTTAACTGTAATCTCTTTGTAATGTAAAGCAGATGCTACTGAAATACTCAAATTTTTTATTTTCTTAAATTTTTTTAATTTCTTTAAATCTTGAATTCCATTAAACCCACCAGAAAATATCAATGGACAATTGATTTTATGATACACAAAATTTAATAAATCATAATCCAAGCCATTTTGTGTACCTTCTTTATCAATACTTGTTAATAAGATTTCACCACATCCATAATCTTGAACAGTTTTAATCCAATCAATAATTGTATAGCCAGTTTTTTCTCTTCCATAGTATTTATAAACTTCCCAATTTTTATCAATTTTTTTCGCCTCTATATTTGAAACTATTGTGCTTGAACCAAAGTATTTAATTGCTTCTCTTAAAAACTTAGGTTTTTCAGTTGCATATGAATTTATAGCTATTTTATCTACACCTGATGATAATGCATTTTCAATATCTTTTAAATTTCTTATACCACCACCAAGAGTTATTGGACAAAAAATTTCTTTGGTTATTTTCTTAATAATTTCAAAAAGATTATTTCTTCTATAAAGACTTGCTACAGCATCAACTAAAAGTATCTCATCAATTTTTTGTTCGTAATAGTTTTTTGCTAAAGTTAATGGATCACCAATTTTTCTTAAACCTTCAAAGTTGATACCTTTGATAACCTTTTCATTTTTTATATCTAATCTTGAAAATATTCTCATATTTATTAATTTGAATGATACAAAATATTAGCTATTATTTATGTCTCAATTTATCAAGAAATTAATTTT
>NZ_JBNGZG010000067.1:0-3407 GCF_052049815.1 Candidatus Pelagibacter sp. | reverse complement strand
TTAGCTATATTTTTAACATCTTGTGGCAAAAGTGATTTAAATTGGCTTATTTTATCTCCAAATAATGTTGAAGGATTAACAAATCTTAAATTTTTATTAAGTGGCTTAACCACAACAATCTTTATTTCTTTAGTTTCAATTATCATTTCTATTTTTTTGGGTCTTGTAGTTGCAATCCCATCTTTAGCAAAAAATAAATATCTAACATATTTGAATATAGGCTATGTCGAAATAGTAAGAGCTATTCCTTTATTAGTTTTAATTTTATGGATTTATTATGGTTTGCCAATAATGACAGGAATAAGCTTTAGTCCATTTGTTTCCGGTATTATTGCTTTATCAATAAGTGAAAGTGCTTTTCAAGCTGAAATTTTTAGAGCAGGTATAAATTCAATAAAAAAATCTCAATGGGAAGCTGGAAGTTCATTAGGGTTAAATTTTTTTAGAAAGTTAAGATTAGTTATTCTGCCTCAAGCAATTAAAAATATTCTACCTGCTATTGGAAATCAATTTGTGTATGTTCTAAAAATGTCCTCACTTGTTTCTATTATTGGAATAGGAGATCTTACAAGAAAAGCTAATGAGTTAGTTGTAACAACATACAGACCTTTGGAGATTTATACATTTTTAATATTTGAATATTTAGTTCTTATCTTAATAGTTTCTTATTTTGTAAGAAAATTTGAGAAAAAACTAAAGAAAGATTAGTTTCTATTTTTCTTACGCCAATCCCATGGTTTTTCAAAAGAACCTTGCCAAATACCAAGTTTATTTTTTTTAGCGTTTAATTCTTGATTTTGATATTTTTTGGAATATTTCAAATATGCTAAGGCATAACCATTTTCTACCATCCATGAATTTATATTCGTATTTTTATAAAAACATTCACCTATAAATCTTCCATATCTATCTTTGTTTGTAACTAAACATGAAATTTTCTTATTAAAAATTTTTTTTTTCAATTTATTTGTAGAAACAACACCACAATCATATTCTTTATTTAAAGTTAAAAAAGAAATAGATATAAAGGGTTTTTTGCACTTTTGTTTCATTTCTGGAGCATCAATTCCGAATAATCTTATTTTTTGATTTGATAATTTAATTGTATCTCCATCAGTAATAAGGGCTAATCCCTCAATTTTTTTTTCTTGAGAATTTAATTTTGTGGAAAGAAATAAAATTAAAAAGCTAAAAAGAAAAAAGTTTTTTATTTTGTTTAAAAACATTATTTAAAAAATATCCGATAAATATAATTACTGCAAAGCCCATAATCCAATTTGTGACCATAATTGTATAAAAGATATCTTCGTAGTCCCCTCCTCTAATGTTAATTACATACCATAAACTTAAAAAAGGAAATGCAGTTAAACGTAAAATACTTAGATACAAGCTATAAATGGGTTTCTTTACAGCTTGAAAAACTGCAGTTGTTATAAAAAAAACTGGATATATCGGACCAATTAAAGCAGCGACTTGGAGGTATATAATTCCATGTTTTATTGCTTCAATATTATCTGTAAATAAAGAGACTAAAAATTCAGCACCAAAGAAAATGACTAAACCTGCACATATCATGAAAGATGATCCAAAAAATAATGCTTTTTTATATAATTCTCTAATCCGATCAAATTTTTTAGCTCCAAAATTTTGTCCACCTATCGATAACACAGCTGTATTTAATCCAATTACTGGTAACAAAAATACTTGTTCTATTCTTAAAGCTGCTCCGTAACCAGCTGCTGCTAACTCTCCAAATTGACCAATGAAATATAAAACATTAAATATACCAACACCAATAAACAGCATGCTAAACATAATTGGTATTGATTGTTCTAATAATTCTTTAAGTAATTCGAATTTAGGAATAAAGCATTCGATTTTTAGATACTCTCTTAATTTACAAGAATTTACTTTATATGCTAAATATAAAGTTCCTATAGATTGAGATATTACAGTTGCAATAGCTAAACCAGCAATTCCAAAACCAGGTACAAAAGCATATCCCCATATAAATAAAGGATTTAAAAATATATTTAAAAAGAAACTGAAAATTAGAACATTTCTGTAACTTTTTGTATCTCCTTGGGCATTCAATGTTCCATTTAAAGATATTTGAATTAAGACAATAAAAGTTCCATAAAATATAATATCTAAATACTCTCTTGTTAAAATGATACTTTGTTGATCAGATCCCATTACTGATAAAAGAAAATTTGAGGAATTTAAACCGAAGAAGGTAACAGTTATTGAAACTATAACTGCAAATATTACTGATTGTGCAACTAACAATGAGGCTTTCCTGATTTTCTTTTCTCCTAAGAGATTACCTATGCATGCATTTGTTGCAGCACCAATTCCTACACCCACAGCTATTATTACAAAATAAATTGGAAAAGATTTTGCAATAGCTCCTATCGCTTCAGCTGATATTTTTCCAGCAAACCATGTATCAACAAGATTATAAAAGGTTTGAAATAATGATCCAGTACTTGCCGGTATAGTAACTTTTCTGAGCAATTCCCATATAGGATCTTTAGTAAGTTTGATTGATTTAGACAAATAATCCTCTATTTAAATTCTTTCTGAAATAAATAATTTTTTCCTAATTTTTTTGCTTTGTATATCTGACTTTGCCTCATTCTAAAACGTGATTTTTGATCTGCTGTTAGTTTATCATGGCAATTAGGACAAGATACTCCTTCTTCATATTTTTTCGATTTTTTATCTTTTGGGGATATTGGCATTCGACAACCACTGCACATTGAGTGTGTTCCAATCTTTAAACCATGTTTTAAGCTTATTCTATTATCAAAAACAAAACATTCACCTTTCCATAAACTTTGATCTTTTTTAATTTTTTTAAGATAATTTAAAATTCCACCATTTAGTTGAAAAATATTCTTAAATCCTTTTTTTTTTAAATAAACAGAAGTTTTTTCACATCGAATACCACCAGTACAAAACATTGCAACTGGTTTATCTTTATTAAGTTTATTAAGATACTTAGGAAAATCTCTAAAATTAGTTACGTTGGGATTTACTGCTTTTTTAAAAGTTCCAACTTTATGCTCAAAAGGTTTTCTAGTATCAATTATATGAGTGTCTTTATTTCTAATTAGTTTGTTCCAATCCTTTGGCTCTAAATGTGTGTTTAAATTTCTTTCTTTAGAATTTAATTTTAAATTCATAGGAACAATTTCATTTTTTATTTTAACTTTTGGTTTATGAAACGGTTGAAAATTTGAATTTGACTCATTGAAATTGTCAAATTTTTTAAAAGAAAATAAAGACTTAATTTTTATTTTGATTTTTTCAATATTTGTTACTCTTCCAGATATAGTACCATTTAGACCTTCTTTAGCTATAATAACAGTTCCTCTAATATTGTTATTATTAAAAAATGTAGT
>NZ_JBNGZG010000066.1:0-3625 GCF_052049815.1 Candidatus Pelagibacter sp. | reverse complement strand
CTTTTAAATTATAACTAGATTTTTTCAAATAAATATTATTAGACATTTTAATTAAGTTTTTCTTTTTATTAGGATTTTTCTTTAATTCTTCATCAGTTAGATCTAACGTTAGATGAAGTGTACCTCCAGTAATTATTCCTTCACTAGAAAATATTTTTACATTTTTTTCAAATATTGTTTCGAAAGTATTATTGTTAAATTCTGCGAAATCGGCAAATAGTAATATTTTTTCAGTTGAGCTACTTTTTATAAGATCAATCTCAGCCTTCACATTTGTCATGAAAATATTGCTTGCGTTTGTTATATCAAATTCTCCATATTCTGCCGTAATAACATATAGATCACCGTTATCATTATTAGTCACATATTTAACATCTTTTATGATATTTTTATCATTTAGTATTTTATTTTTTTGAATTTCACTTGATAAATCTTGTGAATTGTCAGTTTTAGATTTGATAAAGTATTTATTTATAAAAATAAATATAGATAAAATTAGTATTAGAAATAGAAGTAACTGAATTACAATTTTTGAATTCAACATTAATTTATATTAGCATCTAACAAATTATGAATATGAAGAATTCCAATAGTTTTCTTTTTATTTGGTTTTTTATAAACACATAAACTAGTTATTTTACGTTCGTTCATTATAGACAATGCTTTTACAGCTAAAGTATCCTTTTCTACTGATATCGGGTTTTTTGACATGAAATTTCTTATTTTTAAATGTTCAATTTTTTTATTTTTTTGAAGTAATCTTTTTACGTCTCCATCAGTAAATATTCCTTTTGTAAAATTTTTTTTATCTCTAATAATTATCATTCCTAAATTTTTTAAATTAATTATCTTTATAGCTTTTTCTACAATTGTATCCTCATTTACAAATGGAATTTTGTTTTTTGTTATCATTAAGTCTTCCACAGTTTTAAGCTTCTTACCCAAGTTTCCAGATGGATGAAATTTTTTGAAATCTAATTTTCCAAATTTTTTTTCTTTCATTAGTGCAATTGCAATTGCATCACCAAGCGCAAGTTGACAAGTGGTGCTTGAGGTGGGGACAATACCATATCCAGCCTCTTTAACTTCTGGAATTAATAAATTTAAATTTGAATTTTTATATAATAATGAATTTTTTTTTGAAACTATACTTATTAGTTTTATTTTATTTCTATTTACATATTCAACTATGTTTTTCAATTCTTCAGTATTTCCTGAAAAACTTATTAAAATTAAAATATCTTTTTTTGAAATTCTTCCAAGATCACCATGAGAACTGTCACTTGCAGAAATCGTAAATGATGGAATTCCAACAGAAGATAGAGTTGCAGAAATTTTAGATGCAATTATACCACTCTTACCTACACCACATGTTATGATTTTTGACTGACATTTACTTATCGCTTCAATTACTTTGTCGAATGAAGAATTAATAGATTTTTTAAGTTTTATTAAACCTTTAATCTCTAAATCTATGACATCTTTTCCAATTTTCTTAAAATTAGTTTTCATGGTCAATGGCTCCAGATGTCATCTTTAAATGATGCTAAATCTAATTCAACTCTCGTTTCTAAAAATTTTAAACATGAGCTATATAAATTATATCTATTTTCTCTAATTAAAATTTCCTCAAGTTTTTTATGAATATCATGAAGGAAAATCACATCGTTTGCACAATATTTTAATTGTGCTGGACTCAATTCCCCACCAAAATCTGAACTTTGGAATTGTTTAGAAACATCTATATTTTTAAATTCTTTAATTAAAGTTTTTAAAGAATGGTTATCAGAGTATGATCTGGCTAATTTTGAGGCAATTTTTGTATCTAGTATATTAGTAACTTTTATTTTCAAATAATACTTGATGTGTGCCAAATCTGCCCTTCCATAATGAAATATTTTCATCACATTATTGTTTGTTAGCAACTTTTTTAGATTTGGTGCATTATAGCTTTTTCTATCTAATTGAATTATATGGGCGTCGTTATTACCTGTAGAAATTTGGATTAAACATAAAGGATCTCTTTTTACGTTCAAACCCATAAATTCACCATCCACTGCTATTAGATTGCCTAATTCCAAATCATCTGGTAAATCATTTTTGTGAAGTTTAATTTCAAAATTCATCGTTAAAAGAATATATATATGAAAGCAAAAAATTGTCTAATTTTTGGCGGTACTGGTCAGATAGGAACAAGTTTGATAAGAAAATTGACTAGAAAGAACTATAAAGTCACCATTGTCACAAGAAATTTGCATCAAAAAGGTAATTTTATAAAAACCCAAGCCAACGCTGGATACATTGAAATAGTTGAGTTAAATCCTTTTGATCCAAGTCAATTAGTTCCTTTTTTTAAAAATGCAGATATTTGTATTAACTTAGTTGGAATACTTTTTGAAAAAGGAAAAAATAACTTTCAAAATATACATGTTGAATTCCCCTCAATGTTAGCTTCACTCTGTGAAAAATATGAAATAAAACAATTTGTTCATTTATCAGCCCTTGGCGTGGAAAGAATTAAAGATTCAAAATACGCTATTTCGAAATTTGAGGGTGAAAAAAAAATTAAAAATATATTTCCAAAAGTGACTATCTTAAGACCTTCAGTTGTTTATTCTTCAAACGATAATTTTACTACTACATTTATGACTTTGATTAGTAGATTGCCTGTCTTCCCTATATATTATGAAGGTAAAACCAAGTTTATGCCCATCCATTGCTCAGATTTAACTGATATTATATTAAGTATTTTAATAAAAGATATTAAAAATGAGATAATTGAATGTGTGGGTCCAGAGATAATTACATTTAAAGAAATTTTAATAACCTTAATGGAATTGATTGAAAAAAGAAGAATATTATTACCTGTTCCATTGTTATTTGGAAATATTTTAGCCACTTTAATGGAATTAACACCAAAACCAATATTGACAAGAGATCAATTAAAGCTTTTAAAATTTGATAACATAAACTCTAATAATTTTAAAACTAATATATCTATAGGTATGCCAAGTAAAAAAAGGTTAAAAGATGAGGTTAAAAAATATTGTTACATGTGGAGAGATGGTGGACAATTTTCTACAGACAAATATTATGATAAAATTTAAGTTTTATCTTAGGCTGTCTCAACTTTTTTATTGATATATTCATGCGCTTCACCCTGCTCATGGTTATCTTCTTTTTTTCCTTTTGGTTGATAAGCATAAAGCAGATGTAGTTTACAATAAGAAAAATCTTTTAGTGAGCTTCGTCCACAAAAATAAAAATTTTTTTCATTAGGATGTCCTATTGGCCATTTACAAGAATTTTCACTTAATTCTTCTAATTGTTTTGGACTCTCTGGTTCAAAATCTTTCTCAATTATTAAAGATTTAAATCTACTTTTTTGTCTAATTTTTTGTTTGATTGGTGAGTTAGAATTAAATTTATTACCGATTTGGGCTGATTGCCTTGTTTTAATTTTGGCTGATAAATTCAGTCTGTGGGCTTTACCAATAACTGCATTTCTGCTGACGCCACCAATGATCTCTGCAATTTGGCTTGCAGTATTACCTTTTCCCCATAATTCTTTTAATTTTTCAACTTTTTCTTCAGTCCAACTCATATAATCAACATGTAGTATAAA
>NZ_JBNGZG010000065.1:0-3656 GCF_052049815.1 Candidatus Pelagibacter sp. | reverse complement strand
TTATAATAATAAATATAATTTAGAACAATTAATAAAAAAATAATCAGATAAGCAACAAATCTATGATAAAATTGTATCACAGTAGGATTACTGGATGAAGAAATCTTAAGTAAATCTATTTTGTTAATATCAGTTGGAATAAATTTTCCATTCATATCAGGCCAAGTATTATAAATTAAACCACCATCTAAACCTGCCAAAAAAGCACCTAGAATTATCTGCAATATTAAAAAGAATAAAAAAATTGATAAAAAACTAATGCTAATTTTATCTTTATTTTTTTTGATTTGTAAGTTTTCTAATAAAAACCAAAAAACAACTGATAATATAAAGAAAGCAATTGATAAATGAAGGGCTAACCTGTAATGGCTTACATCTATGTTATCAACTAATCCGCTTGATACCATAAACCATCCAATAAAACCTTGAAAACAAATTAATAGAAAAATTGAATAATATTTTTTTTCATAAAAAAAATCTCTTTTGATACTTAAGAAAATAAAAATTAAAGGAATAATTGAAAACAGTCCTATGAATCTTGCTAAAATTCTATGTCCCCACTCCCAATAAAATATCACCTTAAATTCATCTAATGTCATATCAAAATTTAAAATCTTAAATTCTGGTATCTGTTTATATTCATTAAAATAAAAATTCCATTTTTCTGATGTAAAAGGTGGTAAAATTCCTGAGAACAATTCCCAAGCAGTAATAGATAGACCAGAATCTGTTAATCGTGTTAATCCTCCAACACCAACAATTGACACGATTAGTATAATCATAAATATTAGCCATAAACGAATATACTTTGAGTATTGATCTGTATTTACAAACATAATTTATACATATAGTAGTATGTTTATTAACCAATGGATTTAATGTCGCCAATAAGAAAAAAAAAATTAGAAGTCATCAGAAAAAAGTTAGACAAACTTGATAATAGTTTACTTTCAATAATTAAAAAAAGAACTCTATTAGTAAATGAAGTTGTAAAACTAAAAAAATTTAAAAAAGAAATTGTTGATAAAAAAAGAATAAGAGTGATCCTTACAAAAATAAGAAAAAAATCTATTCAAAAAAAAATTGATCCAAATATAACAAATAGAATTTGGAAAAATATGATTTGGTCTTATATTAATTACGAAAGAAAAAATTTTAATAAAAAATAATTATTTGCTGTGTGGCGGTAATTTTTTTTCAACAAAAACTTCGTGCTTTCTAGTTGCTGGATTATATTTTTTTGTTTTTAATTTTACTTTTGCTTTTTCACCACCTGCAGGTTTTTTTACATAATAAAAAAATGGACTGTCAGGTTTTTCTTCTGGAACCATTCTAACTTTAACGTGTGTTTTTTTAGCCATATTATTTTATATCTTTAATATTTTTTATTAAATCAGAAATTTTAAGTAATTTTTGTTTTAATTTGTCAGCCTTTATAGAATTATTGGCTAATTCGTCAAGAGGTAAAGACTCCTTAGAATTAAGTATTTTCTTTACACCATTTATTGTCATACCTTGATCTTTTAATAGAAATTTAATTTTTTTTAGTAAATCAATAGTCTCATTATCAAAATAGCGTCTATTTCCATTAAAAATTTTTGGTTTAATTTGTTTGAATTCTTTTTCCCAAAATCTTATTGTATGAGTCGATAAAGTGCCTTTTTTATCATCTGTAAGACCTAAAATTTTTGCAACTTCCCCTATTGTTTTATAAGCATTATCAGATTTCATTATTGTTAATATATTCTTTAAATTCTTTTGAGGGTTTAAATAAAATAACTTTTCTCGCAGATATTTTTTTTTCTTCTTTAGTTTTAGGGTTTCTTCCTATTCTAGATTTTTTATATCTAATTGAAAATGTTCCAAATTTTGATATTTTAAGTTTTTGATTTTTTATTATATTTTCAATTATTAATGAAAAAAAATCATCAATAAGATTTTCAGAAATTTTTTTTGAAAAACCTAATTGCATATAAACACTATTAACTAAGTCTTTTTTAGTTAAATTAATACGCATACTAAGTTATATTATTTTTAATTTTGTTTATCAAATCACCTTTTATAATTCTTTTACAAACATCCAGTGAATTTGAAAAACCTAGATAATCTGTGCCACCATGACTTTTAACAACTGGAGAGTCCAGTCCAATGAATATTGCACCATTGTACAATCTTGGATCAAGTCTTTTTTTGAAATTTTTTAAATTTTTAATATTTAAAAATGATGAAATTTTTCCAATCAAATTTCCTGTCATGGCTTTTTTTAATTCAGTAGTAATAAAATTTGCAGTTCCTTCTGCGGTTTTTAGAGCAACGTTTCCAGTAAATCCATCTGTTACAATAACATTTACATCACCATCCATAAGATGGTTACCTTCAATGTAACCTTTAAATTCAAAATCTAAATTTTTTTTATCATTTAATATTTGAAAAGTTTCTTTAATAATTTCGTTACCTTTTATTTCTTCTGAACCAATATTAAGCAATGCAACTTTAGAAGTATCGTTAGGAAATAAAGCTTTGTACAGTGAAGATCCCATAATTGAAAAATCAACTAAGTTTTTTGAGCTACATTCGATATTTGCACCTAAATCAAGTACCACGTTCATACCTATTTTATTCGGCCATAAAGCTGATAAAGCTGGTTTATCTATATTTTCAATCATTTTGATATTTAATTTTGATATTACTAAAAGTGCACCTGTATTTCCTGCTGATATCACAATATCGGATTCTTTTGATTTAACACTTTCAATAGATTTCCACATACTTGTATCCTTACCTCTTTTAGCAGCTTCTAAAGGGGAGTCGGTGCTTTTAACTGAATTATCTGTATGAAATATTTCATAGTTATCTTTTAAGATCTTATCGTCAATCAATGGAGTAATTTCACTTTTGTTTCCAAAGATTTTATAAAAAACATCTTTATTTTCTTTGTGATGATGCACAATTCCATCTATAGTTTTTTTTGGTGATCCATCACCACCCATTGCATCAACTGCAATTTTAACCAAATCAGTCATTTAATTTAATTTTATTCTTTTGGGTCTAGTACCTGTCGACCTTTGTACATACCTGTTTTTAAATCTAAATGATGAGATAATCTATATTCTCCAGATTTTTTATCCTCAACAACATTTTTAGCTGAGAACTTCATATTTTGCGCTCTTCTCATTCCAGTTCTAGAAGGCGTTTGTTTTCGTTTAGGTACTGCCATAATTAGCGATTACTTACACTCTTTATGTAAGAATTTAAAGTGTTTTTTTTAAGAGTTTTTAAGTAATTTTCAAAATAATTTAGTAATAAAGGGCCATTATTTGAATTTAAAACATAATTTTTTAAAATATTGATTTTTTCACCATCAGTTAAATCATCCCAGAAGTGAATTTTATCAATTATGCTGTGGAATAGATTTAAATAATCTTTCATTTTTTTATTAATTGATTGATCACCGTAACCAATTTCTCTAATGCTTAGCTCTAGTTGTCTAAAAGTAAAATCATATATTTCTTGTAGTGTGTCTTTATTTTCATTGTTTTTAAAATTTTTAAAAAAAAAGGCAAAATGTATGAGAAAATATATTAACCTATCTGAAAAAACGTCTTGATCTTTAAAGTCTTTATATAATTCTTTATTTCTAGTCAATTTAATTAAAT
>NZ_JBNGZG010000064.1:0-3693 GCF_052049815.1 Candidatus Pelagibacter sp. | reverse complement strand
CACGTACGGCGTCGTCGGCAGGGTCAGATGTGTATAAGAGCCTGATTAGAGCTAATATAGCAGCTATAAGTAATATAAGACCACTTGCTGCTTCTAATTTAAAAAACCATTTAAAGGGCTTTGATATATAATTTATCATATTTTAAGAAATAAGATCTTTAATAAAAAATTTAATATCTTTCAATGTTTCAATTAGATTAAATAAAAATAGCTCTAAATTTGGAAATATACGACTTAAAGGTGATTTGAATGTATCTAATATAATGATTATTGCAATAACAGTTATTAAAATAACTATAAAATAACCGAAAATTTTAAAAAAAATACCACCAAAATTTTTTTGATTTTTCTTATTTTGTACTTCTACCTCTTCATTATCATTTGTTAAATTTTCCGTAATTTCTTCTGTTGTTTGATTATCTGATAATTTTAAATCTAAAAACTTTGAGATTTTGTAAAACCACTTATGATCACAAGCACTACATTGTAACAATCGTCCATTTTCAGGTATGAGTGCAGAATCTACATCAAAGCTTTTATTACAATTTTCACAGGTAATAATCATAGGATTTATATAGCAGAAATGTTTAAAATGTCCTTATTTTGATTATCTTTATTCGTTGAAAATTATAATAAGTGCTGTATTAGTTACTTGCTCGGAGTGTAGCGCAGCCTGGTAGCGCATCTGGTTTGGGACCAGAGGGTCGCAGGTTCGAATCCTGCCACTCCGACCATTCTTATGAAAAGAGCTAAAATTTACATTCCTAATAAAAATCCAATGCAATCAGGTTTAGGTAAAACTAACAAATGGATATTAGAATTTGAAACCAATGATCCAACAGAAAACCCCCTTATGGGCTGGGAAAGTTCTGATGATACATTTACTGAATTAAAATTAGAATTTTCCTCTAAAGAACTAGCAATTGAATATGCTAAAAAAAATAAAATTGATGTTGAAATAATAGAACCTAGAAAAAGAAAAACTGTTAAAAAATCATATGCAGATAATTTTTTGAAATAATAAATGTTTAGATTTTTTACTCAAAGAGATTGGTTTTTATGGTCTTGGATTGGTTCTTTTATAATCTTATCCTCTTTATGGATCCAAGTTAAAATTGATGTAAAAATAAATGAATGGTTTGGCCAATTTTATGACATGATCCAAAAAGCCTTGTCTGCTCCAAATTCAATTACAATTGATGAATATTGGGCGAGTCTATTATCGTTCATCACATTAGCTGCAATGTATGTTGGAGTAGCAGTTCTTGTAAGTTTTTTTACATCTCATTATTTATTTCGTTGGAGAACAGCTATGGTTGAATGGTATCACAGCGTTTATGATAAAGCTAGAAAAATTGAAGGAGCTGCACAAAGAGTTCAAGAAGACACTATTAAATTTTCAAGAATAATGGAGTCTTTAGGCACAAGTTTAATTGAAGCGCTGATGATATTAATTGAATTCATGCCTATACTTTTTGGATTAAGTATTGGAATTCCAATTTTTTTCTTTGGTGATTGGGACTATGGATTAATCACTGGTGCTTTAATTTGGTCAGTAGGCGGAACAATTTTTTTAATTTTACTTGGATTAATTTTAAGATTGGTAGGTGTTGAATATGATCTTCAAAAAAAAGAAGCTGCATATAGAAAAATTTTAGTTATTGCTGAGGATGACGGTTCAATAAAACCAAAATCTATTGATGAGTTATTTGACGATGTAAGAAACATTCATTTTTTAAGTTATATAAGATATTTGTATTTTAATATTGGTAGAATTGCTTATTTACAAGCTAATGTTTTATCAGCATATGTTTTTTTAGCCCCAGCGATTGTAGCGGGTGCAGTAACACTAGGAGTTATGCAACAAATAATTAGAGCTTTTGGTAGAGTAGAGGGATCTATGCAATACATTTTAAAAGCATGGCCAACTATTATTGAATTAGCAAGTGTGTATAAACGTTTAAGAGAATTTGAAAATAAAATACAAACAACTGAAGTAACTCAAGAAATATAATGTCTATAGATAAAAAATTTATTGATCAAATTATTAAAGTTTCATCTAAAGCAGCATACGCTTCATCATTATTAGTAGGAAAGAATGATAAAATTGCTGCCGATAAAGCTGCTGTTGATACAATGAGAACAGAATTAAACTCACTCGATATTAAGGGTAAAGTTGTTATTGGTGAAGGTGAACTTGATGAAGCGCCGATGCTTTATATTGGTGAAATATTAGGCACAAAAAATGGTCCTGAAATTGATATTGCTGTTGATCCTGTCGAAGGTACAAATTTTGCTGCAAAAAATTTACCAGGTGCACTATCTGTAATATCAATAGCTGAAAAAGGTAATCTTTTCCATGCTCCGGAAACATATATGGATAAGATTGCAGCTTATGTTGAAGAAAAAAATATTGTTGATTTAGATTTTAATATAAAAAAAAATTTAGATAATTTGGCTCAATATAAAAATAAAAATATTAAAGATTTAACTGTATGTATTTTAGATAGACCAAGACACAAAAAAATTATTGATGAAATACATAATTTAAAAGCTAAAACTAAGCTAATAACTGATGGTGATGTTGCTGGTGCTTTACTTGTTACTAAAGAAGAATTTAATGTTGATCTATTTTTGGGAATAGGTGGTGGTCCAGAAGGTGTTTTGGCAGCATCAGCCCTAGATTCATTTGGTTGTTTTTTTCAAGGAAGATTTATTTTTGATAATGATGAAGATAAAAAAAGAGCGAAAGCTATGGGTATTAATGATTTAGAAAAAAAATATTCATTGAATGAAATTGTTTCTGGAGATTCAATTTTTTGTGCTACAGGTATAACCTCAGGAGATTTAGTAAAAGGTATAAGTGTAAATGGTAATACTTTTACATCCGAGACTCTTGTGACTCACAAAAAATCAAATTTAAAAAAAAATATATCAAAAACATATGATATTTAATGATTTCTATTAATGGAAATTCATGGGAAGAAACTGATGTTGATAAGAGGTTAGTTGAGAAGTTAAAACAAGATTTTAATTTTAGTGAAATTATATCAAAACTATTAATTAATAGAGATTACAACAAAGACGAAGTTTACTCATTAAATAATACGATTGATATCATTAATCCTTTTATAAATGATCCAGACTTTATCAGTTCAAAAGATTTAATTCTTGAGTTTATTAATAATAAAAAAAAAATACTTATTATAGGTGATTATGATGTTGATGGTTCTGTTTCAACATCAATGTTAATAAAGTTATTTCAACATATTAATCATCCATATGATTTTTATATACCTGACAGAACTTTAGATGGTTATGGCTTGTCTAAAAATTTAGTAGAAAAACTCAAGAATAGATTAACTGATCTAATTATAATTGTAGATTCTGGATCTAAATCACATAAAGCAATAAGTTATTTGAATGATTTAAAAATAAAGACAATTATAATTGATCATCATGAAATATCTAAACCTTACCCAAAAAGTACAGTTTTAATTAATCCAAAAAAAACTAGCGTAAATTATGATCAAATCAATTTATGTGCTAGTGCATTAGTTTATTTTTTAATTGATATATTAAAAAAAGATCTAAATTTAGATATTTCAACAAAATTAAATTTATTCTTAACTGCTTTAGCTACAATCTGTGATGTTATGCCTTTACGAGGTTTAAATAGAAATATTATTATTA
>NZ_JBNGZG010000063.1:0-3676 GCF_052049815.1 Candidatus Pelagibacter sp. | reverse complement strand
ACCTTCAGAACAAAATTATCTTAACTTTGATGATCATATTAGATCTGTAAATAATATGTCAAAATTTAATCTTGATACTGAAAGTATTTTTCTTAGATTGCATCAAAATTTAAATTAATGAATAAAAATTTCTATATAACTACACCAATATATTATCCTTCGGCTAAGCCTCATATGGGGCATGCTTATTCAAGTATTATTGCTGATTTTTTCGCCAGGTTCAAAAGAATAGATGGTTTTAATGTGCATTTTTTAACTGGCACTGATGAACATGGTTTAAAAATCCAGCGTTCAGCAGAAAAAAAGAATATTGAACCATTATTATTCTGTGATGAAATTAGTGAAACATTCAGAAATTTGTCATCTAAATTAAATTTAACAAATACAGATTTTATTAGAACTACAGAAGATCGTCATAAAAAATCCGTTCAACATTTATGGAGTGAGCTCGAAAAATCAGGAGACATATATTTGTCTAAATATTCTGGTTGGTATTCTGTATCTGATGAAGCTTACTATAATGAAGATGAAATTGATGAAATAGATGGAGAAAAAATTGCAAAATCTTCTAAATCTAAAGTTGAATGGATTGAAGAGGAGTCATTTTTTTTCAAATTATCAAAATGGCAAAATTCTCTTCTTGATTACTATGAAAAAAATCCTGATTTTATATCACCTGAATCTAGGAAAAATGAAGTTATAAGTTTTGTAAAGAGCGGACTAAAAGATTTATCAGTTAGTAGAAAAAGTTTTTCTTGGGGTATAAAGGTCCCTAATAATAATGAACATATTATATATGTATGGCTAGATGCTCTAACAAATTACATAAGTGCTCTCAATTATCCTGACAAAAATAATGATCTCTATAAAGAATTTTGGCCAGCAACAATTCATTTAATAGGAAAAGATATTTTAAGGTTTCATGCTATATATTGGCCTGCTTTTTTAATGGCTGCAAATCTACCTTTGCCAAAAAAAGTATATGGTCATGGATGGATACTTTCTGAAAATGAAAAAATGTCAAAATCAAAAGGAAATATTTTAGATCCTTTAGAAATAATTGAAAATTACGGTTTGGATCCGCTTAGATATTATTTAATTAAAGAAGTTTCTTTTGGTAATGACGGAAATATATCTCAAGAAAGACTTGAAGATTGTATAAATAGCGACTTAGCAAATAATTATGGTAATTTATGTCAACGTGTAACTGCGTTCGCTTCAAAAAATTGTGATGAAAAGATTCCTAAAGATATAGAATTTAATAAAGATGATAAAAATATTTTAGAAAATTATGAAAAAAATTTACAAACTATTAGAGAAAAAATTGATAACCAAGATATTAATTTTTACATTAATTTTATTGTAAACTGCTTATTTGATGCAAATAAGTATTTCAATGATCAAGAACCATGGAAAAAAAAAGATAATAAAAAAAGATTAAATACTATTGTTTATACAACTCTAGAAATTGTAAGAAAAATAACTTATTTATTATATCCAATAATTCCATCCTCTTCATTGAAAGCGTTAAAAATTTTTAATTTGAAAGAAAGTGATATTAATTTATCTTCCATTAGCAATCATATTTATTTAAAACAGGGAAACAAATTAAATAAAGTAGGAATTTTATTCAAAAAAATAGAAAAAGAAAATGATTGATTCTCACTGCCACTTAGATCATGAACCGTTATTTGATAATCTAGATGCAGTAATTCAAAGATCAAAGGATGTTGGTATTACAAAATTACTTACTATCAGTACTTCTTTAAAGAGCTTTCAAAATATTAAAGAACTTATACAAAAAGATGAAATAATTTATGGTAGCTTTGGTATACACCCTCATGAAACTAATAATGACCAATTAACAAAGGAATTAATTATTCAAAATTCAAAACCCTATAAAAGAATTATTGGAATAGGGGAGACTGGCTTAGATTTTTTCTACAAAAACTCTAATGAAAAAAATCAAAAAACTAGTTTTGTAAACCATATTGAGGCTGCTATAGAATTAGATTTACCTATAATAATTCATTCAAGAGATGCTGAGATTAAAACTTTTGAAATTTTAAAATATTATAGGAATCAAAATCCTAAACTTTTAATGCATTGTTTCACAGGTAGTTTAGATTTTGCAAAAAAATTACTAGACCTTGGATCTTTTTTTTCAGCAAGTGGAATAATAACATTTAAAAATGCAAAAGATTTGCAGGATACATTTAAGTTTATACCAATTGAAAAAACACTTATTGAAACTGATAGTCCTTTCTTAGCACCAATACCAAATAGAGGAAAAAAAAATGAACCATCATTCATTAAACATACCGCTATTAAACTTAGTGAAATAAAAGAAATAAATTTTGAAAAATTAGTTTATGAGACTACAAAAAATTTTAATAGATTATTTAATTTTTCATGAAATTTATAATATTAGGTTGTGGTAGTTCAATGGGTGTACCCAGAGCTGATGGTAATTTTGGAAAATGTAGTCCTAAAAATAAAAAAAATTATAGAACTAGATGTTCAGCTTTATTAAAAACTGCTAATAATAATATTTTAATCGATACTTCACCAGATCTAAGACAACAATTAATCAATAATAAAATTAACAATATAGATCATGTTCTATTTTCACATATGCATGCAGATCAAACACATGGAATTAATGATTTAAGAGTTTTCTATATGAAAAATAAAAAAACTATTCCTGCTTATGCCGATACTGCTACTGCTAGATATCTAAAAAAAGCTTTTAGTTATTGCTTTAAATCATTCAGTAAAGAATATCCCGCAATAATTCATTTAAATAAAACTAAAAATATTATGAGAATTAAGGACAAACAAAAAACTATAAAAATAAACTCATTTCCTGTCCCTCATGGAAAAGTAAAGAGTGTTTGTTACATTTTTGATAAAAAATTAGCATACATAAGTGACGTAAGTAATATTGAAAAAAAGTGTTTTAAATATTTTAAAAATTTAAAATATCTGGTTATTGATTGCCTTTGGTATAGATATCATCCGTCACATCTAAATTTAGAAAAAGTTTTAGAATTAACAAAAATTTTTAAACCAAAAAAAACGATTTTAACAAATCTCCATTCTGATCTTGATTACAAAGAATTATTAAACAGATTACCAAAGAAAATAATTCCTGCCTATGATGGAATGACTTTGAATTTATAAAATATTTTCTAAAACAGTTATAATTTTTGAAGATAATGGTTTTGTAAATGAACCATATGCTTCTTCAATTTTACCTTCATTATTTATTATGATTTTATGGAAATTCCATTTTGGAACAGATGAATTACCAAAATTTTCTTTTGCCCATTTATAAATGGGATGCGCATCATCACCCTTAACTTTAATTTTTTCTGTTATAGGAAAAGTAATATTAAAATTTGTTTCACAAAATTCTTTTATTTCTTTATTTGATCCAGGTTCTTGACTGCCAAATTGATTTGAGGGAACACCTAAAACTATAAAATTTTGGTCCTTATATTTTTCATATAGATTTTGTAAATCTGTATATTGTTTTGTAAAACCACAGTTACTTGCAACATTTACCATCAAAATAGTTTTACCTTTATAATCTGACAATTTAATATTCTCACCTGTAATAGATTTAATTTCAAAATCATAAAAAATTTTTTAATCTATCTCTTATACAAATCTC
>NZ_JBNGZG010000062.1:0-3744 GCF_052049815.1 Candidatus Pelagibacter sp. | reverse complement strand
ACATGAAATATATAAAAATTGGTTTAAATATAAATAATATTATCAGATAAATGAAAAACTTAAATTCCGTAATAAGTTTATATAATCAAAATTTTCATCATAAAGACGAATTTAAAAAAGTTATTTGGGGTTCTGAAAAATCAATGAGAAATAGACATAGGCTTTTTTTTAAACTTTTGAAAAAAAAAAATTACAATAGATGGTTAGATATTGGTTCAGGAACTGGAATAATTTTTCAGTCAAATGAGTTAAATAAGATTAAAATAAAAAAAATTCATGCTTTAGAGGTTAATAAAAATCTTTGTGACTTAATAAAGGTAAAAAAGATTCAAACAAATTTAAAAATAATTAATAATGATATTATGAAATATAAGACTAATTTAAGATTTAATCTGATTAGTGCGATCGGAGTTTTACAAAACAGTGGTTATTTTTATGACACTATAATTAAAAAATTAATTTCTTTAATGCACTCTAATTGTGAAGTATTCATTACGAGCAAAAATGTTCTATGGAAAAATCTCAATAAAAAATTAAAAATTAAAAGTAATCATGAATGGATAGATCCTTTTGATATAATTAGAATTTTAAACAAAAATAAAATAATTATTAAAAAGTTTGGAGGATTTAAGCCAGAGCTCAATAAGTGTGTAAAACTTCATAATTCAAGTAACTTTTTTATACATGCTAAAAAAAAATAATTTTAGAATTGGTATATTTTGGGAACAGTTTGAGTGGGGTGGGGTTGATACCCATTTAAAAAACCTTTTAGAACATTGGAATAATGATAAAGATAAAATTATTATCTATCACAATAATAATAACAAAGGTGCTTGGAGATTAAAAAAACAATTAAAAAATAAAGTCAAAAATTTATATTTTCATGAATTTAATTCTTTGTTTAGTAATAGAAAAAATTATTTTAACTTTTTATTAGAACCAATAAAATTTTTTTTTTCCGTTCAGAAATATCAAGAATTTTTAAAAAAAGATAATTTAGATTTTATAATATGTGAAAATGGTGGGTATCCAGCGTCATATGGTGTATGTGCTGCATTGTTGTCCTCATTTAAGATAAATATTCCTGTAAGAATTTTCAGAATTCATCATTCAGTATCAAAACAAAAAATTATAAAAAAGCCGTTTCTTTATTATTTAGATAAAACTTTAGCTAAAGCTTCGTCATGTATCATGTTTGGATCTTATGCAAACAAAAATTCTGTTAAAAAATATTCATCTTTGTTAAATGATAGAAATACTAGTTCAAAAGTAATTTACTATTGCGTTCCTAATTATAGAAAAAAAAATTTAAAAAAAATTTTCAAAAAAGAAAAAAAAATTAAATTGTTAGGTATATTGGGAAGAATTGAAGAATATAAAGGTCATGAAGATTTAATCGAAGCATTTTCTAAATTGCCAGACAGTATTAAAAATAAAAATAAAATTATTATAATTGGCACTGGGAAAGAAGTATTCATTAAAAAATTAAAAAAATTAATTCAAACACTAAATTTAGAAAAAAATATTATTTTTACAGGCTTCTTAGAGCATAACATTGAAAATGTAATTTGCAGCTTAGATTTAGTTGTTATGGCTACAAGAAATTATGAAGGTTTTGGATATACTGTTGCAGAAGCAATGAGTGTGGGTACACCTGTTCTTGCAAGTAATGTCGGAGCTATAAAAGAATTATTGAGCAAAAGAGATGGTAGATTGTTTACTCCAAAAAATTCAGAAGATCTATTAAAAAATTTAATTGATTTTAATAAAAATTATAGTGATTGGAAAAAAAGAGCAAGAGTTGCGAAAACTAATATTAATAAGAAATTTGATGCAAAAAAAATTGCAAAACAATTCAGGGAATATTTGATAAGTGAATTTAAAAAAACTAATTTTTAATAATATGATATATATTAATATTTTATATGTTAAAAAAAAATAAGATATATTTTATTGCAGAAGCAGGAATAAATCATAATGGGAGCTTAAGTCTTGCAAAAAAATTAGTAATTGCTGCTAAGAAAGCTGGAGCTGATGCAATTAAATTTCAAAGCTTTTTTGCAGATGAATTCATTTCTAAAAAAAATGAAACTTATAAATTAGGACCTCAGAAAAAAAAGATAAATGTTTACAATTTATTTAAAAAAACAGAGTTCAAAAAAGATTGGTATAAAAAAATTAATTATTTTTGTAAGAAAATTAATATAGATTTTATTTCATCTATTTCAGACAAGATTTCATCCGATTATTATTTTAATCTGAAAAAAAAAATAGTTAAAATTGCATCAGAAGATATAATTAATTATCCGTTGTTAAAGTACTTAGCTAAACAAAAAAATAAAACTTTTATAGTTTCTACAGGTATGGCTTCTCTAGAAGAAATTTCATTGGCTGTCAAAATATTAAAAAAAAAAAATAAAATAATATTAATGCATTGCGTTTCTCTTTATCCTACAAAATTAGCAGAATCAAATATAAATAGAATAGATACTTTAAAAAAAAAATTTAAATTAGAAGTTGGTTATTCTGATCATACTCTTGGATATGAAGCAATGTTCATTGCTGCAGTGCAAGGATGTAAAGTTTTTGAAAAACATTTTACGTTGAGTAAAAAAATGAATGGACCAGATCATCATATGTCAATGAACCCTTCAGAACTAAAGACATGTATAAATTTTTTGAGTAATATAGATAAGATAAAAGGTAATGGCAAAATTAACCCTTTTGGCAGACAACTTTTTTCAAGAGAAAATTATAGAAGAAGTATATTTGCAAAAAAAAACATAAATAAAGGTGAGCTATTTTCTGAAAAAAATATATGCTTAAAAAGACCTGCAAAAGGATTGCATCCTAAGTATTTTCATAAAATAGTTGGAAAAAAAGCAAAAAAAAGTTTTAAAACTAATGAAATGATAATTGTTTAAATTCTTAAAATAATTAAATATCTCAAATAATAATGACTATAAAAACAATTAATGACTTAAAAAATAATGGCTTTACAGTACTTAAATCATTTATTTCAAAAAAAACAATTTTTGATTTAATTTACGGATATGAACAAAATCTAGATTATTGTTTAAATAAATTCATAAAAAGTAAACCTTTACCAAACAATATTGATAAGAAATATAAACTTTTAAATAAATTAGATAAAAATTTGAAATCAAGGTCGTATGACTTGTCAAAATTCCACCCAACATTATTAAGATTGGCAACTGATAAAAAAGTTGAAAAGATAATTAATTCTATATTTAAAGAAACTTTTTTTGTTGATTATCCACAAATACGAATTGATGATAATAAAAACTCTTTTCTCTTACCGATGCATCAAGAAATATACGGACAAATGTCAAAGAATTTACTCACTATGTGGTGCCCACTTACTAATGTATCAAAATTTAATGGGACATTAAACTTAATCCCAGGGAGTCATAAAAATGGTAAATTGAAGCATCAATTTTACAATATTAAAGGTAAAAAATACCACGGAATTCAAAAAGAATTTTTAGAAAATAAAAAAATTGTTTCTTTAAAATTGAAAGCAGGAGATGCAGTATTATTTGATCCTTATTTAATCCATGGCTCAGGAAAAAATAATTCAAACAAAATCAGATGGACTTTTGTTTCAAGATATAATGCTATTTCAGGGATTGATTATTTGAATAGAAAAAAAACAAAAATTAGAATAAAGCAGAACTAAAGTTGAGTTTTAAAAGAATCAATATAATTGAAGAATTAAATAAA
>NZ_JBNGZG010000061.1:0-3790 GCF_052049815.1 Candidatus Pelagibacter sp. | reverse complement strand
TGAATTTTTTTTTATATATAAATAACAAGAAATTTTATGAATTATAGCTAATTTTGAATTTGTAAAAATATTTTTTTTTGTGGATGAATTTTCAAGATGAATAAACTTCACACTTGGAACTTCCATATTATATTTTCCTTTTTTTTTTATTCGATCACACAGATCATTATCTTCATAATACATAAAAAAATTTTCATCGAAACCACCTATATCTAAAAAAAGATTTCTATTAATGAGATAGCAACAGCCAATTAAAAATTCACAACATGTATTTCCCTCTGGATAATTATTTGTTTTATTGGAGACCTTTTTACCTTTAAGTTGGTTTATAAATCCTATGTCACCATTTGTTCTTCTCTTAAAATTATTATCATATAAAGAAGGTGATAATATTCCTACATTATCTATATTTTCTAAATATACCTCCGTTAATTTTTTTACACCATCTTCTGTTATTAAAAGATCTGGATTAATAGTTAGAATTAATGGGGTTTTTGCATAACTTATTCCTAGATTAGCTGCCTTACCATATCCTAAATTTTTTTCGGAAATAATAACCTTAATATTTTTAAAATTTTCAACAATTGTTTTTAATTTATTTGAATTAGAATTATCTACAATGATTAGTTTAAAATTTTTTAAAATATCTAAATTTTTTTTTATAAGCTCTTCACTTCTATAAGTTACCATAATTAAAGTTATATCTTCGTAAATATTCATGTTCTTCTATTCATTGTGATATTTGAAACTATTTTTTAATTAATCAGATTCTAAAGTTACTTTTCAAAGCATCTTTGTAAAATCCTTTGACTGTATCTGTTGTTAATGTTTTCAAAGTTTTTTTTGAATTTTTGATTTGCTCAATTATTTTTGGTGGTGCTGTTATTATTTCACATCCTAAATTTTTTGCTTCCAGATAATTATAAGTTTCTCTTGTACTTGCCCATAAAATTTCAATATTTTTATATTTTTTTGTATAATTTATTGATTTTTTAAAAATTGGTATTGGATCTTTTAATTGATCACCCATTCTGCCAGCAAAAATTGAAATAATAGACTTTGTTTTTTTATCTAAACATTTAACAATTTTTTTAACTTGATCAAAAGTATAAACTGCTGTGATATTTAATTTAACTTTATGATTATTGAGTTTTTTTATAATATCACCTGTAAATTTACCTTTTGTATTAACAACTGGAATTTTTACATATACATTTTTACCCCAATCATTTATTTTTAAACCTTGATTGAACATTTCGTTTAGATTATCGGAAAAAACTTCAAGAGAAACTGGTTTATAATTACTATTTTTTAATAATTTTATGGAATAATCTTTATAATTTTTTGCACCAGCTAATCTCATTAAACTGGGGTTTGTTGTAAATCCTTTTACATTTTTATCATCTTTATATTTCAAAAATGTTTTATAATCAGCACTATCACAAAAGATTTTCATTAATAAATTATTATCATATTTTTATTTTATTCAAGGCGTTATTCTTAAATAAATTGGCTTCTTTAATATATCTCCTTACCATCTCAGTTGATTTATGACCTGTCATGCTCATTATACTTCTTTCTTCGGCGCCAGCCTCTGCTGCAGAAGTAGCAAATCCAGATCTTAAACTGTGGCCAGAATAATTTGTATTATCAATACCTGCTTTTTTTAAATACTCTTTTATTATCAGTGCAACAGATTGGTCTGATAATCTAATTTCTGATAATTTCATACCTTTGTGGAATTTTCTAAATAATGGCCCTTTTTTTATTTCTGTTATTTTTAACCAATCTTGAATTGATCTAACGGGACAATATTTGAAATTATCAAAATAGGGTAGTGCCTTGATTGTTCCTTCTCCAAATTGATCAGTTTTTGATCTTTTTATGTTTATTTTTAATCCTTCATTTACAAAATCAAGATCATCATAGTCTAAAGATACTAATTCGTTTCTTCTAAATCCACCTCCAAATCCTAGAAGTATAATTGATCTGTCTCTAAATATTTTAAGTTTATCCTTTTCTTCATCTATTACATTAATTAATATTTTCAAATTATTGATTAATAATGGTTTTTTTCCTTTTTGTTTTATACCTTTTCTTCTCTTTATACCCATTAAATTTTCAACAATTGCAGGGTGTTTGGTGTCTAAATATAATCCTTTTAACTTATGAACCAACCCTATAGAAACTAATCTTCGCTTGATAGTGCTAATTTTATTATCATTTGTTGATAAATAAGTCATATAAAGTGAGACAGTTTTTGGATTTGCTGGCATTGATTTAAATCCATTTTTTACACAAAATAAACCAAAGTCATGAAAATCTGATTTGTAAGCTCTTACGGTATTTGTTGATTTAGATGCTTTTAAATTTAAAACTGTTTCTTCTTGAATAGTTTTTAAGTCTGTAGTTAAATTATTCATAATTACTATTGATAACCATTAATTATCGTTAGTAATATATTAATAGAAATTAGAAGTCAATACTAATAATTAATTAATTATGATTAAAGAATCTAAGAAACATTTGAATTCAGTAAATGAAAGTTATTTCGAGCATATGAGTATTGCTGCTAATGTAGGATTTAAAATGCTTTCAGGTGGTTTGATGGCGCTTTTACACGGTATAGTTCCTGGTATATTTCAAACTGATGCTAGTAATAAAATCAAAGAACTTTATGAATTCATTAACAAAAACAGATAAAATAATAATAACAACAATTTAATTAAATTAATTAAAGTAAATGATTAGATATTTGGAACGAAAAGATAAAGAAAATTGGATAAAATTGTATTGTGGATATGCAAAGTTTTACAAAGTTCCAATGAATCAGGATATTTTAGATACTTTATGGAATTGGATACATGATAAAAACCATGTAATTAAAGGCATTTGTTTTGAGTTAGAGGGAAAAGTCATTGCAATAGCCCATTTTAGAACAATGCCAAGACCTATTAAGGGGCATTATGTTGGATTTTTAGACGATTTATTTGTTAATCCAGATTATAGACGACAAAAAATAGCTCAAAAACTAATAAATCATTTAAAAGGACTATCAAAAGAAAAAAATTGGCAAGGAATTAGATGGATTACCCACTCCACAAATGAAAATGCGAAAAAACTATACGATAAAATAGCAATAAACACAGGATTTGAGTTATATGAGCTTAAAGGGGACTAAATTTCAGATAAAAGTTTGGAATTATTTGAAAAAAATACCGAAAGGTGAAACTAGAACCTATTTACAAGTAGCAAAAGCAATAGGAAAACCAAAAGCTCATCGCGCAGTCGCAAATGCAGTGGGTAAAAACCCCTATCCTCCCAAAATACCTTGCCATAGAGTAATTCGCTCAGATGGAAGTTTAGGAGGATATTCTGGTAAGGGTGGAATCAAGACTAAAATAAAATTATTAAGATCTGAAAAAGTTAAAATTTAAGGGATTTTTAAGGTATTTTTAGTCTTAAAAAGCCTATAAAATAAGGCTTTTTAAACTAAAAAACCTATTTTTAATTAAAATAGCTTAATTCACCCTTCAGTTGTACTACTTAATAGCTAGATATCAAATTAGAGCGTTCTATGGCGCATTAAACGCTATATTCACATAGTGCAAAGCTTAATAAACAATCAATATCAACACTTTTTTGAAGAGATTATTTATATGCTTTTGCGTCAATCATATAGTTAAAAAACCTTAAATTTATTGGTTTTTTTGGGTAATTTGAACTTTTGAAAGTATTTTAAGTTTTAATGATTTTTTTTTGATTTAATATTTTATAATTTTATAATTAT
>NZ_JBNGZG010000060.1:0-3920 GCF_052049815.1 Candidatus Pelagibacter sp. | reverse complement strand
ACATTAAAAAATTCCCATTTATCTTAACTATTCTATCATTATTAACAATTATTGTACCTGCAAACGCTGAAATTAAAGTAGTAGCTTCAATCAAACCAATTCATTCATTGGTAAGTTATTTGATGGATGGTGTAGGTAAACCTGATTTAATTGTAGATGGATACGCTTCACCTCATGGATTTGCATTGAAGCCGTCACATGCAAAAATGTTACAAAATGCTGATTTAATATTCTGGGTTGGCGAGGATTTAGAAAATTTTTTAGAAAAACCATTAAACTCAATAGCAAAAAAAGGTGAAAAGATAGAATTATTAGAAATTAAAGAGTTAACAAAATTAAAATTCAGAGAAAGAAATATTTTTGATGAACATGATGATCATGGGCACGATGATCATGCAAAAAAAGAAGATGACCATGATGATCACGATCATGATAAAGAGGGTCATAAAGAAGATGACCATGATGATCACGGGCATGATAAAGAGGGTCATAAAGAAGATGACCATGATGATCACGGGCATGAAGGACATGCTCATGGTGAATATGATCCACATATTTGGTTGGATCCAGTGAATGCAAAAGTGATTTTAAGCGAAATGGCAGAGCACTTGATCGAAAATGATCAAAAAAATGAAGCTAAATATAGAGCAAACTTAAAAAAAGCACATAAAGATTTAGATAAACTAACTAAGAAAGTTAAATCTGAATTAAACAAAGATTTCAAATCAATCGTTTTTCATGATGCTTATCAATACTTTGAAAAAAGGTTTGATATAAATGTATTAGGTGCTTTCACTGTAAATACTGATGTTATGCCTGGAGCAGAGCAATTAGCAGAAATTAGAGAAATAATTGAACATGACAAAGTAAGTTGTGTATTTTCTGAGCCTCAATTCAATCCTGATATAATCAAAGCAGTTGCTAAAGATATGAATATTCAGACTGGCGTTATAGATCCTTTAGGAGCTACACTTAACCCAGGCAAAGATTTATATTTTGATTTAATTAGCAACATGTCAAAATCATTTAAAGGTTGTTAAATAAAAATTGATCTTTAGACATAAATAATATCTAATAATGGGATGAGTAAAGTTTCCCTAACACTAGATGAAATATTTGATTTAGCTAAAAAAACATTACTAGCAAATGGATGTGATAATGGTACAGCATCTATCCTTGCAGATTTAATTAGAAATGCTGAAAGAGATGGTTCTTTATCTCATGGTCTCTTTAGATTACCTGCTTATGTTTCAGGATTAAAAAGCGGAAAGATAAATGGAAAAGGAAAACCAGAAGTAAAAAAAATATCACCTTCTGTTATAAAAGTTGAAGGAAATAATAGCTTAGCACCAGTAGTTTTAAATAAAGGATTACCAGAACTTGTTAAAGCAGCTAAAGAAAATGGTGTAGCCGTTTTAGCAATAAACAATTCTCATCACATGGCTGCTATGTGGCCAGAGACAGAAAAATTAGCTGAAGAAGGTTTGGTAGCATTTGCATGTACCTCTTATAAGCCTGCTGTAGCTCCAGCTGGTGCGATTAAACCTTTGTTTGGAACAAATCCAATTTCATTTGCATGGCCTAGACCAGGAAAAACTCCTGTAGTTTATGATATGGCAACAGCATCAATGGCTATGGGCGAAGTTCAAGTTGCCAAGCGAGAAGGTCATAAAGTTCCTTTAGGTACAGGATTAACTAAAGATGGAAAAGAAACAACAGATCCAGGAGAAATTGCAGATGGCGGTGTATTATTACCTTTCGGTGGTTATAAAGGCTCAGCTATTGCAATGATGGTTGAATTAATGGCAGGCGCTTTAGTGGGTGATAATTTTAGTTACGAAACAGCTGCTAAAGATAGCAATAATGGAGGACCACCAAGTGGTGGAGAATTTATTCTAGCAATTTGCCCAAACAAAACTTCAGGTACTAATTGGCAAAAACATTCAGAAGAATTTTTTGAGAAAATGAAATCTATGGGTGAAGTAAGGCTTCCAGGTGAAAGAAGACATAAAAATAGATTAGATACTGGTGCAAGAAATATTAATGAAGAATTAGTTAATAAGATTAAATCTCTAAGCTAAAGTAATCTCAATAGGTGTGTGATCAGAAGGCTTATCTCTGCCTCTTGGATCTTTGTTTATATTAATCTCTTTCACATTATCTATTAAAGAGTTTGATACTAAGAAATGATCAATTCTCATTCCATTATTTTTTTGCCAAGCACCTCTCATATAATCCCAAAAAGTGTATCCTTCTTTATCTTCATAAAAGTGTCTATACACATCATTAAGACCAAGATTTAACATCTCTCTATATTTTTTTCTTATTTCTAATCTAAACAAAGCATCATCTTCAAAACTTTTTGGATTATAAACATCTTCAGCTGAAGGAATGATATTAAAATCACCACCTAAAATAATATTTGAATTTTTTTTACTAAAAGACTTTAGCTGTTTGATTAGTTGATTTATCCAATCTTTTTTATATTCATATTTTTCTGTATCAACTGGATTACCATTTGGAGTATAAATATTAATTAACTGTATTTTCTTTTTTTTATAATCAAGTTCAGCAGAAATAATTCTTGATTGTTTTAATTTATCTTTGATTAAATCTGTTTTTATATTTGTAAGTTTATTTTTTGAAATTATTGCAACTCCATTATAACTTTTTTGTCCAAAAACATGACATTCATAATCCATCGATGCAAAATCATCATAAGGAAAATTAACATCTTCAGTTTTAATTTCCTGCATCATTAGAATTTCAGGTTTATATTTTAATAAATAACTCTTAATATTTTCTATTCGAGCCCTAACCGAGTTAACATTCCAAGATGATATTTTCATTAAAGAGAAAAAGAAACACCACAGCCACAAGAAGATTTTGTTTGTGGGTTAGTAATTTTGAACTGTTCACCAATTAATTCAGATACATAATCTACTTCTGAGCCTTTTAACAAATCTGCAGAAGTCTTATCAATTAAGATATTTTCATAATTTAAATCATCTTCATTTTTACTTTGATCAAAAGTGAATTCATATTGGAAACCAGAGCAACCACCACCTTTGATAGCGATTCTAAAAAAACTTCCCTTATCTTTTTTTGATAATAAATTAGTTATTTGTTTTAACGCTTTATCAGTAAATTTAATTTCTTTAATCATGAATGAACACTGTTATTACTAATATAATACTTAATTTTTATATTTAAAGAATGAAAAACTACTCAAACATTGGGGAATTCAAAAGTAAAGGGAGACTATTTAAAGAATCACTTTCTAAATACAGATCCCCATTTCAAAGAGATAGAGATAGAATTATTCACAGTGCATCATTTAGAAGATTAAAACATAAAACTCAGGTTTTTGTTAATACAGAAGGCGATCATTTTAGAACTAGAATTACACATTCAATTGAAGTTGCCCAGATAGCAAGATCCATTTCAAAATATCTAAAATTGAATGAAGACTTAGCAGAAACTTTAAGTCTTGCTCATGACCTAGGGCATACTCCTTTTGGTCATGCAGGAGAAGATGCGTTAAGCGAATGCATGGAAAATTATGGTGGTTTTGACCATAACTTACAAACATTGAGAATTATTATGTTTTTAGAAAACAAATATCTTAAGTTTGATGGCTTAAATCTTACAATTGAAACTTTAGATGGTTTATTAAAACATAATGGTCCTCCAAAAGATCTTGATTTAGTAGACCAGTTAATTGGACTTCGATCATTTAAAAATATGATCACTTATAAAAATCAGCCCTCATTAGAGGCTCAAATTTCAGCTATATCAGATGATATTGCTTATAATAATCATGATATCCAGGATGGTATAAAAGCAAATTTATTTAAATTGGAAGAGTTAATTGAAATTAAATTTTTTAAAGATATTTATAAAAAATATAAAAACAAAAT
>NZ_JBNGZG010000059.1:0-3949 GCF_052049815.1 Candidatus Pelagibacter sp. | reverse complement strand
ATTTAAAAAGTATTTAGTCTAACAATTTTTTTGCAATTTCATCAATTACTAATTCATTGTTTTTTAACCAATCTCTTGATTTTTTTGTAATTGAACTTTTTACATATTTTTTTGCATCAAATAAATTACTAAATCTTTTCACTGGTTTTTTAAATTCTTTACTAATATCAGTTGAATTTATTTTATCTAAAACACTTTTAATTTCATATTCAGAAAGTTGTTCCTTTAAAAGGTTAAATTGTTTCTCCATTTCTTGTTGAATGTTTGGAAAAACTTTTTTCTTTAGTTCTTCAGTAATAATCTCAGAACTCATACCTTTATCTTGATTAGTTTTACTTTTCATATTTTTTTGCAAAATTGAATGGCTGTATTGTAACTCAGAAGAGTGATACATTTGTAACATTCTCATATTTTGCATATCCATAATCTTTGACATTTGATCAAATTTATCTTGCAATTTCTCACTTTCGGTTTTGTTTTTTTGTTTTTCTTCTATTTTGTTTATTAGTTCTGGTTCAATGTTGTTTATTTTATTTTCTAATTGATTTATTTGTGTATCAGATTCATTTTTGAAGTTAGATACTTTATCAAGCGTCTCATCAATTTTATTATTTAAATTATTAAGAGAGTTTTCGATTTTTAGATTATAATCATTTGCATCACTAATTTTTTCATTTAACTGTTGTTCAATTTTTTCAAATTCAGGAGATTTTAAATCACTAGATTTACTGATGTTTTCCTCAATTTTTAAATAAATTGAATTAATATTATTTTGAATATTTTCAAATTGATTATTTAATTGAACAATTTGATCTTCTAAATTTGCAAAATTTTTGTTCGTCTCATTCTCATACTTACTAAACTCTTGATGGTAATTTTCATTTATATTATTAAGTTTATTTTCTAAGTTATCCTCAGATCTATTTAAAGCTTCTGTAAGTTTTAAATCTAAATTGTCATTAAATTTTTCAGAAAAAATATTTTTTTGATCTAATAATTCATCTAATTTTTCAGTCAGCTCATTACTGCTTAAGTCAAGATCATTTATTTTTGCATTTAAAATTTCCAATTGTTCTTGTGAAAATTCTGATTTTTTTTGTTCATTTTCTTGTGTTATCTTATTGTTTATTTGTAATTTGCTCTCATCTATTAAATTTGATGAAGTAATTTTTTCAACAACTTCATCTGTTAGATTTATTGCGTCATCAACTTCTTCGATTAATTCTATGATTTTACTTGTTTTGTCTTCTTGAACTTCATTTTTAAGTTCAATTATGTCATCACTTAAATTTAAAATTGAATTGTTTGCTTCATCAATTTCATTTGTTTCTTGATTTATAATCTCATTATTTAAAAAGATAATTTTGTTATTTAAATTTGACTTATTTTTAGTTGTTTTGATTGTTACTTGATTATTTGAAGAGGTTACTGTTGAAACTTTATCTGTGCCTGTATTAGACATTTTTGCCTCTATGTTTTCATTTAAATCAATTACTTCTTCTGAAAAAAGTTCTTTAAGTTTCTCCACATATAGCTGTCTTGATAATTGAAGTTGTTTTTCTTTTAAAAGCTCAGATTTTGCTTCATCTAATGTTTTTTTGATGTAATTTGGTGTTTTTTTCATATACTTAATTATTAACTCGAATCATGATTATTTTATCAAATATGAGATTGATAGTAAAAAAATTAAATGTTTGGTTTAACTAAAAATAAATCTAAATCCGTAGAGGACGAATCAATAAAAGACAAATCAAAATTTGTTGTAGTAGGTTTTACAATTATGATTTTGACTTTTGTTGTTTTGGTTGGGTCTGAAATATTCACTAGTATGAAATTATCAAGTCAAAATAAGTTAATTTCATCATCAAATGACATACAATCACAATCGGATAGTCTTGTTCTTGAAATGGCTAAAACAGGAAAAAAACTTCAAGAAGAAGAATATGAATATATTAAAGAAGTAACAAAATTTATGTCTCCAACAGAGTTTCAAAATTTTAAAAACTCTATTACTAGTGTAGCAAGTCAATTTAATGTTCAGATAAACAGTTTAAATGAAATTGATCCTGTAAGATTAGGAAAAAAATTTACTATAAACTATATTGAGTATCAGTTTTTAAGTACATTTGAAAATTTAACATTTTTAAAAAATAAACTATCTGAGACTGATTTTAAGATTAATATAATTCAAGAAAATATAAGTAGAGAAAATCCTAAATCTGATAAAGTTTTAACTTCAGGTCAAATCGGAGTTTATGTCTTTCCAGGAAAAGAAAAATTATTAAAAGATAAAGCCAAAATTATTGAGAAGTTTAAAAAAGAAGAAGAAAAACTTGCAGAAAAGTCAGAGGGTTAATTTAAGTTTAATTAAATTCTAATACACCTTTGATATGTTCATAAACTGGTGTCAAAAAATCAAAAATGCTAGACATAAATGGTAAAAAATTTGTAACATCATCTCTTAATGGTACTAGCATTACTGATAAAACAATTAACAACAAAAATAACAAATATATTAAAAGTCTAGTTCTTCTAGCTTGATCATTATCGTCTTCTCCGTCTGACAATTGCTTAATTTTTTGTTTTTCCAAAGATTCACTAGCGGATTTAATTCGATCTTTTTTAAATAATTTTTGAAAAAAATTAAGATTACTGTCTCTATCAATCTTATATTGATCTAAATTTTTATCCATTTCTTCCTTAGATGGTAAATCTTCATCACTGTCAGTAAAAATCTTAAAATTACTAATTTTTTCCTCGTTTTGATCCTTTACTAAAAAGTTGTCATTTTTTTCAATTAAATCTGAATTAATTTCTTGATCAATATTTGTCTCGACTGGTGGGGTCTCAACTGTTTCAGATTGAGGATTTTCACTTAAATTATCAACAGCAGCATCATTTACATTATTATCTTCATAATTATCTTGTTCAATGTTGCCTTTATTCGGATGAAAAAACCACACTTCTGAACAAGATCCACACCTTACTTTCGAGCCATCTCTGGGCATGAGCTCATCAGACAGTCTGAATTTTTTTTTCCCGCAAATACAGTTGATAATCATATGTTGTAATTTTTAATTAATAATATAAAAAAACAATAATGTCTATCGAACAAAAAATTGAAGGAAATATAGGTAAGTTATTTCTTGCCGATGAAATTGACCTAGATAAATCACCATTAGTTAGAGAAAATTTAAAGGAATTAATGGATAAAGTTAAGATAGTTGAAGTTCAATTGTCAAAAGTAAAATATATTGACTCTTCAGGTATAGCAGCACTTGTTGAAGGAATGCAACTAGCTAAAAGTAGTTCAAAAGAATTTTACTTAACTGATGTAAGCAATGAAGTAATGAAAGTTATTAAACTTGCACATTTAGATAAATTTTTTCAAATCAAAAGTGCAACTGGAAAAGATGCTTTAGAGGGATCAAGTAGCCAGCCTGTGGAACAAGTTGAAGAAGCTGCTGAAGCAAGTGAAAATGTAGATTTAAATCCTTCTGAAGAAAACAATCAAAAAGAAGTTGAAGAAAATAAAACCCAATCAGATGAAACCCAACCGAGCATTAAAAGAGATGATGATGACGGTGATAAGATTAAATTTAAGAGGTAGTGTTTACCTTTTTCCTGTTTGTTTTAGGATCAATTTTTGGAAGTTTTTATAACGTCTGTATATATAGACTACCAAATGATCTGGATATCATAAAAAAAAATTCTTTTTGTCCTTCTTGTAAATATTCAATACCATTTTATTTAAATATCCCAATTGTCTCTTACCTAATTAATTTTGGAAAATGCAGAAATTGTAAAAAAAATATTAATGTCAGCTACATTATTGTTGAAATTTTAACTGCTATGTTATTTGTTCAATCTTACTTAAAATTTGGATTAAGTTTAGAATTCTTTGGTTATATTGTTTTTTTTTCAAGTTTAATAATAATTTTTTTTACAG
>NZ_JBNGZG010000058.1:0-4250 GCF_052049815.1 Candidatus Pelagibacter sp. | reverse complement strand
AAACTATTAATTTTGTTTATTACGTAATTTATATCTTTTAATTTTTGATTTGGTCCTGAAGGTAAATATAATCCAAACTTTGAAAATTTTTTTGAATTATTTAGATCAGCAAAACTTTTTAAACCTATTAGTTTACTTTCAGACATGCTTGGATAAAAAATTCTTACATCTATTTTTTTTTTTTTTAAATAACTTAGTAATTTTTTTCTATTTAAAGCTAAAATTTCAATATATTGAGGTATTTCACCATTTTCTATATCTGCCTCAATTAAATGAACTTTTTTAGATTTTAGATTTTTACTGTAAGTTTTATATAAACTTATTAATTTATTTTTATAAAAATTAAATCTTTCTATTTCAGAAATTGCCATTGTAGCTAGAATATCATTAAACTTAAAATTCAATCCCAATTCTCCCCATTTAAAAATATTTTTAATATCTTTAAGACCATTATTTTTAATTTTCAAAATCCTATTATGTATTTTTTGATTATTTGTTACTATAAATCCACCTTGGCCACTTGAAATTGTTTTTGCAATAGACATTGAGAAACAACCAATATCTGAGGTGGTTCCTAAAAATCTTTTATTAACTTTTGAACCAAATGCTTGTGCAGCGTCTTCTAAAATAAATATTTTTTTTTTTCCAATTATTTTTTTTATCTCATCTATATTACAGCCTCTTCCACCCATATGAACTGGAATTATAACCTTAGTCTTTTTTGTTATTTTTTTAGTAATCTTTTTTACATCTATAACTGGCCTATCTTTTTCAACATCAACAAAAATAGGTTTTAAATTTAAAAATTTAATAGCATTTAAAACAGAAATCCATGCTCTATCTGAAATAATTATCTCATCCCCTTTTTTTAAATTTAGTGCTTTAAGAGCTACCAACAAACCTATTGTCCCATTTGGAACTGCAACAACGTATTTTACTTTTAAAAATTTTGAAATTTTTCTTTGAAAATTTTCAGTTATTTTTCCTTGGCTGATATGTCTTTTTTTTAAATTTTTTTTTAATTCAAAACTAATTTTATTTAAATCAAACTCTTTATTCCATTGAGGTATCATAATTTATTTTTTTTTAATATTCTAAATTTTGGATGTGGAATAATAAATTTTGTGAATTTGTTAAATTTATTCTTATTTCTCTCTAAAATTATTTTTGCATATCTCCATGCAAAAATTATCATTACATCAATTTTTTTTGATTTAATGTGATTTGGATTTAGTACTTTTATATCAGTTCCTGGACAGAAAAGGTTAAAACGTCTTTTTTCATTATCAAAAAGATAATTCAATTTATTTTTTACAGAGTAATTAAAAATCATTGTAGTTGTTCCAACAGAGGCTCCAAATCCTCCAATAACTTTTTTCTTTTTTATTTGTTTATCCAAAAATTGGTTTAATTTAATTTCATTGAGTTTATTAATAAGTTTTAATTTTTTAAATTCTTTTGGAATTTTATTAGTATATTTCTCTTCTTTTCTTATTGCTCTTACAAGTTTTTTATTATCTCTCATTTTTTTATACTGGAAAATATATCTAAGTGATCCTCCTTTGACCGATAAAAATTTAATTTCTTTTAGATTAAAGCCATAATTTTTAGCAAATCGCTTCAAGCTTTTTATTGTAAAATAAGACAAATGTTCATGATAAATATTATCAATGAGATTATTTTTTAATAAACCATATAATGAAAAAGTTTCAATAATCAAATAACCATCGTTTGAAATAATTTTTTGTATACCTTTAAAAATATCATCTAAATCATCAATGTTTGCTAAAACGTTATTTGCAATAATTGTATCAAATTTTCCATGTTTTTTTTTAATTTTAACTGCTGATTTGTTCGAAAAATGATCAGCAATATTTGTAACTTTTTTATCAACAAATAAGTGTGCGGCTGGATCTACAGCAATTAACTTATTAGTGATTTTTTTAAAAAATTTTAGTAATGTTCCGTCATTACTGCCAATTTCTAATATTTTTGAATTTTTTTTTATTATTTTTTTTTTTAATAAGTAGTTTGCTAATCTCTCAAAGTGCTCTGAAAGACCATGGGATGTTTGGGTAACATAAATATAATTTCCATACACTATTTTTGGATCTATTACGTTTGAAAGCTGAACAAAGTTGCAAGATTTACAATGTTGCAGTTTTAGGTCATATAATTTTGTTTTCTTAATTCTATTAATATAGTCATCACCAATAGGACTTTTTTTAAATGAAAATACAATTTGTAATTTTTTTGATTTACATAATCTACAGGAATATTTTTTTTTTTCTAAATTAGTACTCATTGATTATTTAAAATTTTGATTTTTTATCTCTTTGATGAAATTCAACAAAATTTCCATCAAAATCTTTTGTAAAAAATTGTAATATATTATCAGTCTTGCCTCTTATAATTTTTTTTTTATTTATTTTCAGTTTTTTAGCAATTTTTTGTATATCTTCAACTTCAAAACATAAATGCCTAAACTGACCTTTACTATATTTAAAATTAATTTTCTTTTTTGAATTAAAAAATTCTAAAAATGTATTATTATTTGTTGATAAAAAATAACCATACACCTCTCTATTTTTATCATTTATAAAAGTATGAATTACTTTTAATCCTAAAATATTTACATAAAACTTGTAAACATTTTTTAATGAATTAGTTGATAGTGATAAATGAGATAAACTTTTTATCATATTGTTGCTTAAGAGAGATAGTGCTCTAAATCTTTTATAAGTAAAGATTTATTAATTGAGACTTTATTTCCAAGTGTCTTTACGCTTTGGGCTGCACAAAAGGAAGAAATTAGTAGAGCTAAATTTAAATCAAATTTCTTAAAAATGCATATGGCCAATATAGATAACATTGAATCCCCTGCTCCAACTTTATCTATAATCTTATTTGAATAAGCATCAGAATAATAAAATTTTGTCTCTTTTTTGTTGTAAAGAATACAACCTGAAGATCCTCTTGTAACAACTAAATATTTTACTTTTACTATTTTACATAATTTTTTCATTAAATTATGGACTGTTTCGTCTCTAGATCGCATTTCATGTCTTAACTCTTTTTCATTAATCATCATCAAATCCACCCCTTTATAATTATTTAAAGAATGGTGACCAATATTAGCTGCATTTATTTGAGCATTAGCAGCAATAAATTTTGATTTTTTTTTTATAATTTTTGCAAATTTTTTAGTTATAAGACCATGTCCATAATCTGAAAGTATTGTTAAATCTGTAGACTTAGAGATAAAGTTAAATTTATTTATCAAATCTCTCTCCTCTCTAATATTGATATGAGTATCATTGAGAGAATATAATCCTAAAATCTTTGATTTTACAATTTCGTCTATAAATCTCTTTTTTAATATTGTTGGACTATTCGATTTTTTTATATATGTAAATTTAATATTATTATTTAATTTTTTTTTTATAAATTCAAAATTATCTTTTTTTTCACCTACATAACTAATTAAGTTAACTTTATCATTAAAATAAGAAAGATGGTTTGCAATAGCTCCTGAGCCACCCAAATAATATTCAGAAAATAAATCTCTAACAACTAGCATAGGTTCTTTACCAGACTTTCCTAAAGCTTCACAAAAATTATATTCATCAATTATTATTTCTCCAACTACTAATGGATTAACTTTTCTAAGTTGATCAATTAGTTGTTTAATTTTTATTAAAGAAAATTTTTTCTTAACTTGAATTTTTAGTTTATCCTTAATGCCATTATCTTTCTCAAAATTATTTAAAATTAATGTAGAGCTGTATTTTTTTGAGGATGTAAATACTGTCTTTCCACCATATAATTTTACCAATTTATTTTCTTTTTTTATTTTTCCAGTGATATCATCTTTACTATTTTTATAGTCAGGGCCTTTGAAATAAAAATTTGGTTTTATAAGTGTTATGTTATCTTCCGCTGAAAGACTATTCGAGAGTATCACATAATCTATACATTCTAATCCTGCTAAAGCTTCCATTCTCTCAGATTCATTGAATCTCGGTCTTCCTGGTCCTTTATTGACAAATTTATCACTTGTGACAGAAACTATTAATACATCACATTTGTTTTTAGCTTCTTTGAAATGTCTAATATGACCTAAATGAATTAAGTCAAATACACCATGACTTAATCCAATTTTTTTTTTTTTGAATTTTAAGCTTTCAATTTTTTTCTTAATCTGATCATTAGAAGAAATTTTATTCATTTTTTATCTTGTATTAATTAAA
>NZ_JBNGZG010000057.1:0-4469 GCF_052049815.1 Candidatus Pelagibacter sp. | reverse complement strand
AAAAAACTATTAAAAAAGATATAGATATTGGAGGATCAAATTCTAACAAAAGATATATAGCTTATTTTTCATTATTTACTCTGGCGCCATCAATATTAATTTCAATTTTTTCATTATTTTTATTTTCTTTTGCTTTAGAAAAATATTTTGACAAAAGAGTTACTACAGTTGTTAACAACTCTTATGAATTAGCTAAAAGTTATGTTCAAGAAGCAAGAAATAAAATTGAATCTGATATAATTTTGATCGCTTTTGATACCAATAAAAGTAAAAAATTTTTAAATAATAATGAGATTGAATTTACTAGATTTTTAAAAACTCAAAAAATCATAAGAGAAGTTGATGAGATACATTTTATAGATAAGGATAAAAATTTAATTTTTTCTACTTTAGATAATAAAAATGAATACTCTCCTCCTATGGATAAAGCTTTAAATCTTGTTTTAGAAGATGATAGACCATTAAAAATAATAAATGCATTTGAAAATACATCTGCAGCAATAATGAGATTGCAAAATTATGAAGATAAATTTATTTATGTTGTAAATTTTTTAGGTGAAGATATTTCGAGATATTTAACAGAGTCTCAAGAAGCAATAAATTTTTATTATACAGTTGAGGAAAAAAGTACAGGAATAAAAATTTCTTTTGCTATAATTTATATAATTGTAGTTACGTTATTGCTTTTTATTTCAATAACAATTGCAATACATTTTTCTTCAAGGTTTTTCAGATCTATCAATAATTTAATTTTAGCCTCAGCTTCTATCGGGGAAGGAAATTTAAACACCAAAGTACCAAGTATTAAAACAGATAAAGATTTGGAAATGTTAAATAAAAACTTTAACTCTATGATAGATAAACTTAAGAACCAACAAGAAAAATTAATTATAAATGAAAGACATGAAGCATGGGGAAATTTAGCCAGAAAATTAGCTCATGAAATCAAAAACCCCTTAACTCCAATTCAATTAACAATTGACAGAATTAAAACTAAATTTTCTGATCAAATTGACTCAAATGATAAAGAAGGATTTAAAGATAATTTAAAAATTATTAATAACCAAATAAAACAAATTGAAAAATTAGTTAATCAATTTTCTGATTTTGCAAGAATGCCAAAACCAATTTTAAGAGAAAATGATTTGGTAATTTTATTTAAAGATAACATTAAACTTTTACAAGAATTAGATGATACAATTGTAATTAATTTTCAATCAAACAAAAATAAAATATTATTTAATTGTGATAACGAACAATTGAGTAGAGTATTTTTTAATTTAATAAAAAATTCTATAGAGAGTATTCAGCAAAAAGCCGAAAATACTAGTAATTATAATAAAAAAATTTCTATTGATATAAATGATAATAATGGCCATATAGTAATTAACTTAGTTGATAACGGCATAGGATTTGGAATTTTTGCAGCAAATATTAAGGATATTTTAAATCCATACTTTACAACCAAAAAAAATGGTACAGGTTTGGGGTTATCAATTGTTAGCAAGATTGTTAATGACCACAATGGTAAAATTGAATTTATACCTATTGATGAGGGTGCAAAAGTAGAAATTATATTTTCTAAGTAGTAAATATTAAATTAATGAGCGCTGAAATTTTAATTGTTGATGATAATGCTGATATTAGAAATATATTAAGAGATCTAATATTAGACCATGGATACAAAACAAGAGTTGCAGCTAATTATGATCAAGCATTAAGTGAAATTGATAAAAAATTACCAGATGTTGCTATACTAGATGTAAAATTAGACAAAGGTGATAATGATGGAATTGAATTACTGTCACACATAAAAACTAAAAATAAAGATGTTCCTGTCATAGTGATCTCAGGACATGCAAATATTGAAATGGCTGTTAAATCATTAAAACATGGTGCTTTTGAATTTATAGAAAAACCATTTGATCAAGATAGATTACTTAATTTTGTTGATAGAGCTGTAGAAAATTATAATCTAAAAAAACAAAATCGTGAGTATGAAACTAAATTATTTTCTTCATATGACTTGGTAGGAAATAGTAAAAATTTAGTTGCTATAAAAGATCAAATTGAAAAAATTTCATTAACAGAAAGTAGAATATTTATTAATGGACCCTCAGGTTCTGGAAAAGAGTTAATTGCAAGAAAAATTCACAAACAATCTAAAAGAAATAAAAAACCATTTATTATTTTAAATGGAGCATTATTGGATAGCCAGAAATACGAACTTGAGTTATTTGGTGAAGAAAAAGAAAATGGAATTATTTCATATGGTGCTTTAGAAAAAGCTAACAAAGGGACATTGCTTATTGATCAAGTATCTGAAATACCTTTAGATATTCAATCAAAAATATTAAGAGTTTTAATTGATCAAAAGTTTAAAAGAATTAATGGAAATACTGATATTAATGTAGATGTAAGAATTATTTGTGCATCAAACAAAAATTTAAAAAATGAAATTGAAATAGGTAACTTTAGAGAAGATCTTTACCATAGATTAAATGTATTTGAAATTAATATAGAACCTTTAAGCCAAAGAGTTTCAGATATTCCACTATTAATTAAATATTTTTCACAAAAAATTGCTAACAATTATAATTTGAGAGAATTAGATATAGATGAAGATAATAATTATTTATTAAATCATTCTTGGCCCGGTAATGTTAGAGAGCTAAGAAATTTGATTGAAAGAATTGCGATTTTACAACCTGACACTAAAGATAAAGTGACAAATATAATCAAAGAGTCACTAAAATTGGATAATCTAAGTGATAAAATTACTGAAAATAGCCTATCTGTGCCATTAAAAGAAGCTAGAGAAAAATTTGAAAAAGAGTATTTATCTATCCAACTTAAAAAATTTAATGGAAACATATCTAAAACTGCAAATTTTGTTGGTATGGAAAGAAGTGCCTTACATAGAAAATTAAAAGGTTTAGGAATTAAAGAATTTAACTAAAATGAATATAATTATTTGTGGAGCTGGTAGAGTTGGCTACACCATTGCTAAATTACTTAGTGAACAAGGTCATTCTATAACAGTTATTGATCTCTCTAGTGAAGATATTCAAAAAATTAATGACACTTTAGATGTAAAAGTGATTGTTGGTAAAGCAACTTATCCATCAATTCTTGAAAAAGCTAACGCATCTGAAGCTGATATGATCATTGCTGTTACAAGAAATGATGAAATAAATATGTTGATTTGCCAAATAGCATTTTCAATATTTAATGTACCGAAAAAAATTGCAAGAATTAGATCTCAAGATTATTTAAATCCAAAGTTTACAAGAGTTTACAATAAAGAAAATTTACCTATAGATGTGATTATTTCACCTGAATTAGAAATTGCCAAATCTATTCAAAGAAAACTCGAAGCTCCTGGTGCCTTAGACAGTGTTCCATTTGCTGAAAATAAAATTAGATTATTAGAAATTCTAATTAAAAAAAATTGTCCATTAATTGGTGTTAAATTAAACGATATGACAAAAAAGTTTCCTAAATTAGAAGCTAATATTGTTGGTATTATTCGAAATGGTAAGTTTTTAATTCCAAAAAAAACTTCCACTATTAAAGACGAAGATAAAATTTACGTAATAATTAATTCAAATCAAATGTCAGAAACACTTGATGCTTTTGGTCATAATGAAAAGATTTCAAAAAAACTTTTAATAATTGGTGGTGGAAATATTGGTTACAATTTAGCAAAAAATTTAGAAGAAACATTTGATGCTGCTAGAATTAAGATCATTGAAAAAAGTAGAGAGAGATCAGAATATTTGGCTAATGAATTAAACGACTCAATTGTCATCAATGGTAATGGTTTAGATGAAGAAGTTTTAGCGGAAGCAAATTTAGAGGAAGCCGAAACAGTTTTAGCATTAACAAATGATGATGAAGATAATTTAATGGTAAGTGTTCTTGTTGAAAAGTTTGCAAAAGATAACGAAGGTATCGAAGATAAAAGAACAATGGCTCTTATTAATAAACCAAACTATTCATTATTACAGTCATCTTTAAAAATTGATGATTTTATTGATCCAAGAATGAATACGGTATCAAGTATTTTAAAACATGTTCATAAAGGTACAATTGAGACAGCATACACTATCCTTAATGGAGAATATGAAGTAATTGAAGCTGACATAATTGAAACATCTGAATTAATAAATAAATCTTTAAAAGATTCAGGTTTACCAGAGGAAATTAGAATTGGAGCAATATTAAGAGATGGTAAAATTATTATTCCGCGATCAGATTTTGTTTTTCAAAAAGATGATACAGTTGTTTTTTTAGCAAAAAAAGAAACAATCTCATTAGTAGAAAATTTATTTAGAATTAGTTCAATTTAATAAATGTTAAAATTAAGACTTAAGTATTTAAGCGTATTTTTCGCTTTAGTTTCAATATTGTCTTTTTTAAATGTTCTTTATTCATACTATTTTAATTTATATTTAAATTTAGATACA
>NZ_JBNGZG010000056.1:0-4887 GCF_052049815.1 Candidatus Pelagibacter sp. | reverse complement strand
TTTTAATTTGAAATAAATCTTTATAAACTTTAGATATTCTTAACCAAGCATCAAAATCTTCCCAAGCTATATAATTTTTAGACTCATTAAATAACGAATTCTCTAAAAATAATTTTTTTTCTATTGATACTGATGAAGTAGCAAATGCCGGTCCGTTAATTTTTAAGTCTAAAAAAGGATTGATACTTAAAACACGGCAATAACCAGTTTTTCTAGTTAAAATTTTATGCTTAGAATTTAAATACATATCATGATATAAAAACTTTTTACCTTCATTAGCATGATTATTAGTTAAACATAACTTGTCTTTATGCCACCAATCATCTGAGTCTAAAAAAGATAAATAATTTCCTTTAGATTTTTTAATTCCGAGATTTCTTGATGCTGCAATTACTCCATTATTATTAATGTTAAATAATTTTATTCTACTATCATTAAAACTTTTTACTAACTCTTTGGTTCCATCATTAGAATTATTATCGACAATTATAATCTCCCATTCTTTGTAAGTTTGTTTAATCACAGACAAAATAGCTCTTTGTAATTTCAGTTTTCTTTTAAATGTGGGAATAATAACTGAAAAAAAATTATTCATTTTTTTTATTAAAAATTTATTTTATTTTTTTTTCTAAAACTTGTTTATCTCTTAGAGTATCCATACACATCCAAAAACCATTATGTTTAAATGCCATCAAGTTTTTTCTTTTAATTAATCTCTGAATTGGTTCTCTTTCAAGCATAACATTTTTATTATCTAGAAATTTGAAAAATTTTTGATTTAAAACAAAAAAACCACCATTTATCCAGCCTTCAGATAACTGTGGTTTTTCATCAAAGTTTAATAATTTTCCACCTCTTAATTTGAGTTCACCAAATCTGGCAGGAGGATGAACTGCTGTAAGTGTGGCTATTTTCTTATGTTTGAGATGAAATTGATACAATTTTTTTAAATTTACATCACTTATGCCATCACCATATGTAAGAAAAAAAATTTCATCATTAGATAAATATTTTTTTAATTTAAAAATTCTTTTTCCTGTTAAAGTATTCAATCCAGTATTTATAACTTTTATTTTTAAATCCTTATAAATGTTATAATTTTTGAAATATTCAAATAAAATTTTGTGTTTATAACCGCTCGCAATTAAAATTTCTTTAACACCATATTTATAAAAATGTTTTATAATATGAACAATAATAGGCCTGCCTTTAATTTTTACCATTGGCTTGGGGATTAGTTTTGTAAATTCTGCTAATCTTGTTCCCTTGCCTCCCGCAAGTATAATGGCTTTCATTTAACTACTTCATCAATTAAATTGATTATCAAACTTTTTTTTTTAGACATACATTTAAATGAATAAAAAGTCTTTGGCATAATTTTTAATATATTCATATTATCAGGAAATTTAATATCAATAGTTTCTGGTTTATCTTCAATATTTTTTTTTATGTAAAATCTAACTGAGCCATTAATGACTGTTATAAGCTGTGTTCTTTTTTCATGAAATTTCCAACCTTTAAATTTTTTTGGAAGGACCTCTGAAAAATAAATTTCACCAAATTTTTTAAAATAAAGATCATCCTTTGATATCATTTTATATAAATTTCCATTTGGATTTTTTATAATTTTAATTTTTTTAACTTTAAACTTAGAATTTATCATTTTGAATTCATATATTCTAAAATATTTTTTTTAGTAATTTGTTCAGGGGTGTATTTTTTTCTTATAACCTTTTTGTACCAATCAATGGTTAATTCAACGCTCTCTTTTATCTTATATTTAGGCTTCCACTTTAATATTTTTTTGGCTTTATCAATATTTAATTGTAAATTTGTTTGTTCATATATTTTTTTATTTCTTCTAATTTTTAATTCACCATATCCCCATTTTTTAATTGCAATTTTCACAATTTTTAAAACACTTGTTACTGTATTTTTTTCGGTTCCAAAGTTCCAAGGTCCTGAAAATTTTTTTGGAAACTTGTAAAGATTTATACCTAAAATTAAATACCCATATAATGGTTCTAAAACATGTTGCCATGGTCTATTAAAATCTGGATTTCTCAAAATTATTTTCTTATTTTTATTTAAAGAATTAACTAAATCTGGGATTAGTCTATTTGGTGATTGATCTCCACCTCCTATTACATTACCAGCTCTAGCACTAGCAATACCAAATTTTATTTCTTTACCAAAATAACTTTTAAAATAAGTATTAATTATTATTTCTGCAGAAGCTTTGGAGCCACTATAAGGATCAATGCCACCTAATTTATCATTCTCTTTAAATCCTATAGTTGAATAATTACTTTCATAACATTTGTCAGAGGTTACACAAATTAAAGATTTTATAGATCTAACATTTCTACTGGCTTCTAAAATATTCAATGTACCCAAAGTATTTACTTCATAGGTAAAATATGGTTTTTTATATCCATCAAGAATCAAGGGTTGTGCTGCCATATGAAATATAAGCTCAGGTTTAATTTTTTGAATAAATAATTTAAGCTTCTTATAATTTCTTATATCTAATGTTTTAATTTTAATTTTTTTTTGAAGATTTAAAGAAAAAAAAAGTTTTTTATTTTTGTTGGGAGAATATCCAATCGCATAAACTTTAGCACCAAGTATTTTGAGCCACAATGACAACCAGGCACCTTTGAAACCAGTTGCCCCTGTTATCAAAACTTTTTTATTTTTATAAAATTTTTTTAATAATTTCATTTATTTGTTTGATGCAAATATAGGAATAATTTTAAATAATCTAATTTTTAATTTCCTTCAATAAATTTATTTAGTAGTATTATAATATCCTTGCAAAAAAGTGATATATTTAACCTATTTGATATCACTGTTTTTGAAATAAATTAAAATTATTCGAACTAAAGTTATGATATCTTTTGTAATTCTACACGTAATTCAAGTATAATATTTGAAAAAATATTACCAACCAAACCTATTATTTTTTTTAAAATTTTATTTTTAATTTCTATATTCTTTACAAAGGGTAGCAAAAAATATGGAGCAAAAGGTGCTATTACATAAGAAAAACTTTTTACTTTAAATCGAGCTTTTGAGTAATAAGGTCTTTGCTTGCAATATGGAGATTCAGGATCAAAAAAACTAAACGTCAATTCATGAAATCCTTTTTTATGAGTAGGATCAATATAAGCATAACTTGAATTCCAATATGGTACAGATATTTTTATCAAACTATCCTGTTTAGTTACTCTATAAATTTCCTCCATTACTTTCATAAAATCATCAAGGTGTTCAATGACGTTTTCTGCTAGTACTTCAGAAAAAGTATTATTTTCGAAAGGCCAAGGAAAATTATTTAGATTATGAACTACATCCACATTTATATCCTGTTTAAAATCAACGTTTATAAAATCTTCTTTTATCTCATTACCTGATCCTAAATTAAGTTTTTCTTTTTTTTTCATAAAAAATCTTTAAAATTTTAGTTTATTTTATTTATTTTATTTAAGATTAATTTTTTTTTTTTTTGCCATTTGTCTTTATAAAGTACTAAATTGTAACATTGTTTTTCCTCATCAAAGTTTATAAGCTCATTTCCGGATCTAATATACCAATCCCTAATCCATTCATAACCTTTAATAACTTGTCCATAAATTTTATCTATTTTTTTTAATGAAAATAATTTTTCATATGTAAGATATTTAACAATAGAACCATATTTATTTTTTCTTGGTAAACCAGTCATTACTCTTATTCCCCAAAAACAAGAATTATCAGACTCATTAAATCTATCTCCATAACCTAATCCAATAAAATCATTATTAATATTTCTTAAAATATAATAATGAAAAAAATTAGATTTTAGTTGCTTTTCAAACCATCTGTTGTGTTCATCTTGGGTAATTATATCTTTATTGAAAGAACTTTTTCTTGTCTCTAATTGATTTCTAACTTTAAGAATATCTTCAGAGTCTTCTGATTTTGCTAAATTAAAACTATATTTATTTATTAAGTTCATCAAATATCTTTTTATAAGGATTATCTGTATATCTTGAAAATTTTTCAGAAAATATATTTAAATTTTCTTGTGTTTTTTTTGAAAACCACCATTGAGCAATATTATTCCATTCTGAATTAATAAATTCAACAGCACTTTCAGGATTATCATGAATTATCTTAACTTCTTTTAATAATGAATAGTATGGAATGGCTTCCTCTAAAATATTTTCATGGTAATTTTCTAAATAAATGATTGTTGGTTTATTTAAAGCAATATGTTCGTAAAAACCAGTACTATCATAAGAGTATACAGATAATAAATTATTATAATTTGAAACTTTTTTGAACGTATATTCATGATTTATTTCAATATTTAATTTGCAAATTTCTGTTCTTAAAACTGTATTGTAATTGATTTCACTTGGATGATATTTTATTTTTAAATTTTTTATTATTTTTCGATCAATATCTTTTAAAAATTTAATTTGATTTTTAAACATTTGTTTATTTTTCTTTTGGATATCCCAGAAGTAGATTCCTTTGAAGATATGACTACTAAATAAAATCAACTCATTTTCAAAATTATCATTAATATTGAATTTTTTTTCACCCGAACTTTTTATGTTATAAAATTTTTGAATTATATTACTATTTTGGGTGTCATGTTCTTCATGAAAAGAATGACTCCAGCCCCAGGTTAGATACTTTGTAGACGATTTAATATGATTATTATAAAGATCAAAATTATCTGTTCCATCAATATTTCCGTGTTGAAAATAAATGATCTTACAATTATTTAAATAACTTTTAGAGGCTAAAAACTTATAATATTCATTAAAATCAAAATGTTGTGACGTAGCTATAAGTTTAAACAATTTTGATTTTGTAATTTTATTATTTAAAAAA
>NZ_JBNGZG010000055.1:0-4938 GCF_052049815.1 Candidatus Pelagibacter sp. | reverse complement strand
ATATTAAAATTAATTGGAGCTAATATTAATACATTACCAGTTTTGGATATAAGAATTAAAGGTTCTAGTAATATAATTGGAGATAGATCTTTTTCAAAAGACCCTAAAATTGTTTCAAAAATAGGTGATCTTTGTATTAAATATTTTCATAATAATTCAATAGGAACTGTAATAAAACATATACCAGGTCATGGGGAAGCCAAAGTTGATAGTCATCTTTTTACTCCAACTGTTAAGAAAAAATTATCAAAATTAATAACTAGTGATTTTTCTCCATTTAAAAATAAGAAAAGTTTTTTTGCTATGACCGCACATGTAATTTATGATGATATTGATAAATCTAATACAGCAACACACTCAGAAAAAGTTATTAAAATTATCAGAAATAAAATTGGCTTTAAAAAAATTTTGATTTCTGATGACTTATCAATGAAAAGTTTAAAAAAAGATTTAAAATTTAATACAATCAGAACATTCAGCTCAGGTTGTAATATTGCTCTTCATTGCAATGGTAAATTAAACGAAATGACAACAGTTGCGTCAAACTCACCACTAGTAGATAGTTTTATTATTCAAAAAACTTCAGAATTTTATAAAATTTTAAGATAAGATATTTTAATGAACGAAGTTGATTCAGATCTTTTCAATGTTGATATTAGTAACTATCAAGGTTCACTTGAAGTTTTGCTTGATCTAGCAAAAGCACAGAAAGTTGATTTAGAACAAATTTCTATAACAAAATTAGCTGATCAATTTAATGTTTATATTAAAGAAAATTCTAATTTAAATTTAGAAATCGCCTCTGAATATTTATTAATGGCCACATGGCTTGCATATCTAAAATCTAAATTATTATTACCAGGTACACCTGAAGAGGAATTTAAAGTTCAAGAAGTGGCAGAGAAATTGAAATTACAATTAAAAAAATTAGAATTAATCAGACTTTTATCTGATCAAATGTTGAAAAGAAAAAGATTAGGAAGAGAAATTAGAACAAGAGGAATGAAAGCAAATATAAGATCAATTTATAATTCTGAGTATAAACTTAATTTATTTGAGATTTTGAAAACTTACGCAAATATAATTATGACAAAAGATTTTCAAAGAATGAATATTCCTAAATTGCCCGTCTATACTACTGAAGATGGCATAAAAAGAATTAAAGAATTTTTTGGAAAACTTTTAGATTGGAAAGATTTAGAAGAATTAATTCCAAAAAATTTTAAAGATGGTAAAAATTTTAAAAGAACTGGTAGAGCGGGAATATTTGCAGGATCATTGGAACTAGTTAAAGAAGGAAATTTATCAATCAAACAAGAGGATTTATTTAAGAAAATTTATATTAAAGAAAACAAATGAAAAAAGAAGAATTAGAAAAAAAAGATAATGTAGTTAAATTTCCATCTAAAAGATCTAACTTGGAAAGAGAAATTGAAGCTATCATTTTTGCAGCAGCAGAACCATTAGATTTAGAAACAATTGAAAATAAAGTTTCTAGTAAAGGTAATGTAAAAAAAACATTGGAAAAATTACAAGACGAATACTCTTCAAAAGGAATAAATCTAGTTTGTATATCAAAAAAATGGTCATTTAGAACTGCACAAAACTTATCTAGTTTAATGTCCAAAGAAAAAACTGTTGAAAAAAAATTATCAAAAGCCGCAATAGAAACTTTAGCAATAATTGTGTACCATCAACCTGTTACAAGAGCAGAAATAGAGGAAATCAGAGGTGTAGCTTTCGGCACAAATACACTTGAAATATTAATGGAACTAAATTGGGTCAAACCAGGTGGAAGAAAAGATGTTCCGGGTAAACCTATACAATACGTTACAACAGATGACTTCTTAAGTCATTTTAATCTTCAAAAATTATCTGATTTACCTACTGTTGATGAGCTAGGTGCTGCAGGATTAATTGATACATCAAGTGTAGATAATGCAATTTTTGGTACTGGAAAATTCTATAAAGAAAAACAAGATGAAAAAAAAGAAGATATCTATTCAAATATTGATGAAATGCTCAACAGCACTCTTAATAAAGAGGAAGATGAAAATTGATACTTTTATTTTAACTACAAAAAGGCTATAAACATTTCATGAGTATCGGAATTTGGCAAATAGTTATTATAGTTATTTTAGTAGTGCTTCTTTTTGGAAGAGGAAAAATTTCTAGCTTAATGGGCGATGTAGCTAAAGGAATTAAAAGTTTCAAAAAGGGTATGGCATCTGATGCAGATGATAATGAGCCTAAAAACATATCTGATAATAAACAAAATAATAATAACCAAGACTCCAATAATAGAGATTAAATCACATGCCTACTATCGGTTGGTTTGAGATTTTAATAGTAGTTGCCCTTGCTATAATTGTTCTTGGACCTAAAGACTTTCCAATAATGCTAAAAAAAGTTGGTTCTTGGATCGGATCAACAAAAAGATATATCAATAATATTCAAGATGAAGTTTCAAATATTAATATTGAGCCAGATGAAACTGATAAAAAAGAAAAAGATAAAAAAATAAATAAAGATGAGTGAAGATAAATTTGAAGGTGGTTTCGTAAGTCATTTAGCTGAATTAAGACAAAGGCTAATACATAGTTTTATTTTTTTAATTATATTTTTTGTAATTTGTTATTTCTTTTCAGAATATATTTATGGTTTTCTTGTAGATCCTTTTGCTCAAGCAGTTAAAGATGATAATTCAAATAGAAGATTGATTTTTACAGCTCTTCAAGAAACTTTTCTTACTTATTTAAAAGTTTCATTTTTCACAGCTTTTTTTGTTACATGTCCATATATATTAATGCAGATTTGGAAGTTCGTTGCTCCTGGTCTTTATAAACATGAAAAAAAAGCAATCATGCCTTATTTAATACTTACACCAATATTATTTTTTTTAGGAGGCATGCTCGTTTATTATTTGATAATGCCATTAGCTATAAAATTCTTTTTATCTTTTGAAAGCACAGGTGCCTCTACCAATTTGCCAATTCAACTAGAAGCTAAAGTTAATGAATATCTATCTTTAGTAATGAAATTAATTTTTGCCTTTGGCATTAGCTTTCAATTACCTGTTGTCTTAAGTTTATTGGCAAGAATTGGTGTTGTAGATTCTGATTTTTTAAAAAAAAGAAGAAAATATGTTGTTGTTATAATTTTTGCTGCAGCAGCAATATTAACACCACCTGATCCAATAACTCAAATCGGATTAGCAATACCATTATTAATATTGTATGAGTTATCAATATTTTCTGTAAATTTAATTGAGAAAAAAAAATTAGAACAAGAAGAAGCTGATGCATAATATAAAAGATATTAGAAAAGACTTAAAATCTTTTGAGGAGCATTTAAAAAAAAGATTTGTGAATGTTGATATTGATGAAATCAAAAAACTTGATGAAAATAATAGAGAATTAATACAGAAAAAAGAAAATTTAGAACAAGAAAAAAAAGAAATTTCAAAATCAAAAGATCAAAATTTATTCAAAAGATCTAAAGAAATATCATCAGAAATTGATAGCTATTCAAAGGAACAAACTGAAATCAAAAACAGATTGGAGAACATTTTATCTTCTATTCCAAATATTCCACATTCAGACGTGCCGATAGGAAAAGATGAAAATGAAAATTTAGAAGTTTCAAAATCTGGCAAAATACCGGAATTTGATTTTAAACCGAAATCTCATTTTGACTTGGGTGAAAAATTAGGAATGTTAGATTTTGATTTAGCTACCAAAACTACTGGCGCTAGATTTGTTTTTGTTAAAGATAAGTTGGCATTAATGGAAAGAGCAATTACTAATTTTATGTTAGATACTCATATACATAAAAATTCTTATCAAGAGATATCTCCTCCTTTAATGGCATCAGCAAATACAATGTTTGGTACTGGTCAATTGCCTAAATTTGAAAATGACCAGTTTGAATTAAAAATGGAAGAGGGTTCAGATAGAAAGTTTTTAATTCCAACAGCTGAAGTTATTTTAACTAATATAGTTAAAAACCAAATAGTTGATAAAGCAAATTTACCAATGAGATTAGTAGCTGCCACACCATGTTTTCGTAAAGAAGCTGGTAGTTACGGTAAAGATACAAAAGGGATGATAAGACAACATCAATTTTACAAAGTTGAAATGGTAAGCATTGTTGAAAATCAAAATTGTTTAGAAGAACTAGAACGTATGACTAATTGCGCAACTGATATTTTAGATCAATTAGAACTACCATACAGAAAAGTTATTCTATGCACAGGAGATATGGGTTTTAGTGCAGAAAAAACTTATGACATTGAAGTTTGGTTACCGTCAGAAAATAAATATAGAGAAATTTCTTCTTGTTCATCATGCTCAACATTTCAAGCTAATCGAATGAAATCTAGATATAAAAATGATAATAAAGAAACTCTATTTGTTGGTACTTTAAACGGCAGTGGCTTAGCAGTTGGTAGAACTATGATTGCAATTATGGAAAATTACCAACAAAAAGATGGCTCAATAGAAATTCCTAAAGTCCTAAGACCCTATATGAACAATATGGACAAAATAACTTCCAATTAAAGTTGTTTTCATTAATTAGATAGTATAAAAATCAGCATCATTTAAAGGAGAATTATGGAAGGTTCAGGAATAGGTCAATTTATACCGTTAATTTTAATATTTGTAATTTTTTACTTTTTTCTTATCAGACCACAGCAAAAAAAAGTTAAAGAACATAAAGCCATGGTTGAGAACTTAAAAAAAGGTGACAAAGTTATTACTTCTGGGGGAATAACTGGGACTATTGAAAGAGTTATTGATAACGAAAGAGTTGAAGTTGAAATAGCTGAAAATGTTAAAGTTGAAATTATTAAAGCTACTGGAATTCAGTCTTTAGTGGGTACACCAGAAGTTAAAAAATAATCTAATTCATTAAGTGTTATATTTTTCTAAAACTAGA
>NZ_JBNGZG010000054.1:0-5149 GCF_052049815.1 Candidatus Pelagibacter sp. | reverse complement strand
CGAAATGATGACACCAACATTAAAATTAAAAAGATTTAAAATAATAAAAAAATACAAAGAGCAATTAGAAAAACTTTATTAAAATAATAAGTTATTATTCGCATAAACACTTACTTTTTTACAAATAAAAAAAATAAAAAAAATTTTTAAAAATAAAAAACTTTTTAAAAATTTTGGTTTTAATTAAACAATTGACATAGGTGTCATAAAAAAATAAAAATAAGTTAAGAGCGAATCATTTTGATTCGTTAATTAAAAAAAGGGAGCTAAAGATGCCTAAGAAAAGAAAAAAAGCGGCAAAGAAGACTAAGAAAAAAGCTAAGAAAAAAGCTAAGAAAAAGGCTAAAAAGAGAAGAAGATAGTCTCTTAGTATTCTTAAACAAAAACGCTTCTCATAACGATTTACGTGTGAGAGGCGTTTTTTTTTATTCTTCTATTGGATCTTCTTCATCACCAATAGGTTCCTCCATTGGCATTTTAACAGTTGGGTTCTTATTTTCGGATGTTTCAGGCTTAGATTGAACAGTTGTATTTCTTTTTAAAGCCTTATCTAATTTTTTTTGGGTATCTTCGACTGACAAATTTAATATAATCTGAAATTCAGACTGCATTCTTTCATAAGCTTTTTCAAATAATTGTCTCTCAGAATAAGATTGATCTACCATTAGATCGTCACCTTTATTCAGATCTCTTACTACTTCCGCCAACTCATATATTTTACCAGAGGAAATTTTTGCCTCATATTCTTGAGCTCTTCTACTCCACATAGATCTTTTAATTTTTGGCTTACTTTTTAAAATTGAAATACATTTATTAACTTGATTAATTGTTGCAAGAGGTCTTAGATGTGATTGTTTGTTTATAGGAACCATTCCATTGGCTTTATCTTTTTCAAATTTGATTACATATGTTTCAACGTCAATTCCACCGATACTGATTTTTTTAAATTCTGTAATTTGTCCAACACCATGTTTTGGATAAACCACATAATCTTTAACTTTATATTCTCTTTTTTCAGTTTCTTGTTTTTTAACTTTCTTAATTTCTGGTTTTATTTCATTCGATTTAGAAATTCTTAATCCATCCGAGGAATTATTCTCTATTTTTTCTTCTGTTTTTTTTACAGTTTTTTTAGGCTTTATTTTTGAAATCTTTTTTGTTTTTTTTGCTACAACCTTTTTAGCCTTCGATTTAGCTTTCACTTTTGTTTTTGTTTTTTTTACTACTTTTTTTGATGACTTTTTATTCAAGATTTTCTTTAAAATATTTTTCATATTTATCTTTTACATCTTTAAATTTTTCATGATCCTCAGGTGGATCTTTTTTTTCATTAATATTAGGCCAAATTTCAGAATACTTTTTATTTAAATCCAACCATTTTTCGCTACCTAGTTCTGTATCTGCCGTAATTGCATCAACAGGGCATTCAGGCTCGCAAACGCCACAATCTATACACTCATCAGGCTTAATTACAAGCATATTTTTCCCCTCATAAAAACAGTCGACAGGACAAACCTCAACACAATCCATTAATTTACATTTAATGCATTTATCATTAACGATGTAAGTCATTTAGAATATTCCTTTTTAATTTTTTCTTTAATATCCCCCATTGTCTTACTGTCAATATATAAAAGACCAGCAAGTCTTCTCATTAAATTTGTTTCATAAATGTCAGCATTTTGATTTGAATAAATTATTTGCCATAGTGCTTCGATAATCTTAGTTTTATCTATTTCAGGTAAATTTTTTACTTCTTTTGTAAATTCAAGTATTTGATTTGAATTTTCCTCTTCTTTAATTGAAATCTCAATTAAATCATCAATATCCTCTTTTTTTGCACCCAGAGAAACAAGTGTTTTTTTTATTATTTCTTCCTCTTCATTAGAATAATGTTCATCAATTTTAGCCGCATGTATCAATAAAGAACCAATTTTAATTAGAGGAATAACTTCTTTTTTATCTCCTTTTTTAAAAAACATTATCTATTTAAATCTAAATTTTTTAAAATGTTGAAAGGGTTTTCTTTAGAGATGATCTTTTTATTAAAGCTCCTTCTATTTTTAGATGGATTGTATTTGAAATAAAATTCCTCATCTTTTTTTGTAATAACATAATTCATTTTTTTTAAAAGACTAACAAAGTTTTCTTTATTACATCCCAACAAATTTAGCATTTCTGGAACAACCTTAATTTCTTTTTTTTGTTCTGTGTTTGTATTTATTATTTGCATGAACAATCTTTCAAGAATGTCAATTCTAACAAAAAAGTTGTCAAATTTTTCAAAACCGCACAACAACATAAAGTTTTTATTTTGTTTTTCTTTGTCTTCAATAAAATTTAATCCAAATGTTGGTGGATTTAGTTTGAAGTATTTTTGATGAAAATTTTTCCACAACAAAGTTCTTAACTTTACAGCTTCTGGCTTAATGAGTTTAAATAAATAAATATGATATCTCCCAAATTTTACTCCAATTTCTCTTAAAATTTTTCTTTCTTCTTGCCCTAAACTTTTTAAATAATCCGAAACTTGATCTCTTTTAAGAACACCATTATTTTCATACAATTGATATGCCAAAGCTTTTATTGAAGAGTTTTTTTGATTTATATTTCTTAGATCTATTAAACTTTTTAATTCAAGGTTAATTTTTTCGCTTAACCATTTCTTTAAAAAATCAATTAACTTTTGCCTTTGTTTTTGTTCTAACATTTCATCAACAATTATCTCTAAATTTGGTGTTAGATAATCTTTACCAGGTATTATTTTTGCAATTGGAAACTTGTTCCAATAAATCTTTGTGTCATTCGAAAGCTCAATAATTTTTGTTTCAATTATATTGTCTATTCTTTTTTCAAGTTCTGGACTAACAGACTGTCTTGCAGCTTTCTTTAATGATTTTATATCCGTCTCAAGAGCTCCTTGTTTTAGGTCCAACTCAAGTTTAAGTCCATTTATTTTACCAATATAATGATTATCAATTTTTACATCATTATTTTGAAGTATTTCTGTTTTAAATTCCATATCCTGTTTTAATCCTCTTGCAAGAACACTTGCTCTTTTATCGATAAATGTCTTTGTAAGCTCTTCATGTAGTCTATCTGATAATTTGTCTTCTAAGTTTTTTGTTTTTTCTATCCAGTAGTCTTGATTTTCAATCCAATTATTTTTATTTGAAACATAAGACCAAGTTCGAACATTTGCAATTCTATTTGATAAAGAATCGACATTTCCTTCTAATTTATCTAATTTCATGAGCTGAATTCTCATATATTCATTAGAAATTTTTCCTTTTTCACTATTTAAAAATTTAAATACACTTCCAATAACTTCATAGTGATTGCCATAAGTTTTTTTTACAAAATCAGGTATTTGGCAACACTCCCATAAGAGTCTGAGAGTTTTTTCGTTCATATTTACTTTTTCTAGATTTTTGTCCTTTAAAAAAAATTTTAAAGCTCTTTCATCTTCACACTCATGAATTTTTCTTAACCAATCTTGGTACGGTTTTTGTTCTAAAGATTTAAGTAAAGAAAATGAATTATTAAAATTCAAATTTGAATTTCTCCAAAATAAAGTTCTGATTTCTTCAAATTTATGATTTTCAATTAAATCAACTTCTTCTGCACTTATTTCTTTACACTCACCCGTAATACCAAAGCTTCCGTTGTTTAAATATCTACCTGCTCTTCCAGCAATTTGACCTATCTCAGATAAATTTAGTTTTCTTAATTTTTTTCCATCAAATTTTTTTAAATTTGAAAAATAAACGTAATCAAGATCCATGTTGATACCCATACCAATAGCGTCTGTAGCAACTAAAAAATCTACGTCACCAGATTGATAAAGTTCTACTTGAGCATTTCTAGTTTTTGGGCTCAACGATCCCATTACAACAGCCGCACCTCCCTTTTGTCTTCTAATAAGCTCAGCAATTGCATAAACTTCTTCTGCAGAAAAAGCTATAATTGCTGTTTTTCTATTAATTCTGGATATTTTTTTATGACCTGTGTAAGTTAATTTTGACAATCTTTCTCTATTTACAAATTCAATATCATCGTCAAGTTTTGAAATGATATTCTTTATAGTATTTGATCCCATTAGCATTGTTAATTTTTCACCTCTCATATTAAGTAAACGATCAGTGAAAATATGACCTCTTTCGTGGTCCGCACACATTTGTATTTCGTCAACACCTACAAAATCTACCAACTTATCTATTGGCATAGATTCTACCGTGCATAAAAAATATTTTGCATTAGGTGGGATTATCTTTTCCTCTCCAGTAATTAAGGCGACTTTATCTAAGTTTATTTTTTTAATCACTTTTTCATAAACTTCCCTTGCTAAAAGTCTGAGTGGAAAGCCTATTATTCCACTTTCAAAAGAAAGCATCGTTTCGATTGCCAGATGGGTTTTTCCAGTATTTGTAGGACCAAGAATAGCAGTAATTTTATTTTTTTTCATTTTCTATCTTTGGTATACTAATTTTTTCTTATACTAGATATAGTTAGTCAAAAAGAACAAAAATAGACTAAAACATGGCCGAATCATTAATTTAAATGTTCTCATTCTTTCTTTTGATTTTAAATAAAGACTATTTATTAAAAACTTTTAAAATCATAAATATGGAATAAGTAGAGCTCCAAAAAACTTAATTATCTAAATATCAAATAGACTAACCACCTGGGCCTAAATCAGAGGGTTCAATCTTTAGAATTTTCCATACACCACTTGCAGATGCAATTATATTTTCTCTACATTTAAGTTCACAATTTAAAAAAACAAGTGTCTTAGTTTTTTTTAAGATATTTACAGTACCAATGATTTCATCTCCAATTTTTGACGGACTAATATATTTCAACTCTAAAGAAATTGTTACACACGGGGCATTGTTTGAAACTCTATGAGCCGCGGTTCCTGCTCCAGCATCTATCAACGCAGCTAAATATCCTCCATGTGTTATTCCGGCAACATTTAGGTGATTTTCATTAATTTTTGATTTAAATTCATATTTAATATCAGAAACATTACGAAACAAAACGCCCCCATTATGTTTCATAAATCCAGGTTTGGTACTTATTTGATCGTATTTTTCTGACATAAAAAATAAATTTTTATAAAATAAATGTTAAAATAATAATTACTAAA
>NZ_JBNGZG010000053.1:0-5223 GCF_052049815.1 Candidatus Pelagibacter sp. | reverse complement strand
TAATTATTATCAATTTTATCCGCATTTATAATTATTATATCGCCTTCAAAGTTATCTTTAATCCACAAACCATTTTTTGTAATAACAGCTAGGTATTTGTTATCGTTTGTGTATTCGTTTTTAATTTTAAGATATTGATTTTTCATCATCGAAGATAAGTTGTAAAATAATGTAATAACTAAAATTCCATAAAGAAAAGAAGTAAGTGATAAAAATCTTAATATATTAAAATTATCTAGTCCAAATTGTCTTAATGTATAGATTTCTTTATTTTCAATTATCTCAATAAAAAAAAATTGAGTAGTAATTAGAAAAATGAAAGGAAACATTTCATATAACAAAGATGGAGAATTTAATAATGTAAGCTTTAAAGGGGTTAAAAAACTTGTATCTGAATTTTTTAAAAAATTTGACTCTTCAATTAAATTTACTAATAAAACCAATGCAAAAAATATAGCTGAGACTACAATTAATTTTTTCGAGAATTTTTTCAAAAGATAAAATTTATGAATATTAATAATCATTTTATAGTCCTAAGTTGATTTATTATTTAAAAGGAGAAACGAATATAAAATTATAAAACTAACAATTGGCATTATTAAATACAAAACCATATTGTATATGCTTGCACTTGAATATCTTAATGTTATTTCAGAAGCTAATAATAAAATTAAACTTAAACAGAAAATTAAAGAACATTTTAAATTAAATTTTTCATGATCCTTGTTCACTAAAATTAATAGTGATGATGTAAGACTTATTAATATTATAAATAAAGGTGAAAAAAATCTTTTTAAAAATTCCTCTATTATCGAGTCCTGAATTTCTGTATTACAGCCTTTAAAAAAAATTTTATTTATATTAGTTGGAGATTCATAATTTTTGAAATTTTGAATACATTTATAAAGATTAACTGAACTCATTTCTTGTGTTTTAGGATGCGTGATAGTATTTGAGTTATATTTAGATAGATCTAATTTAAACTCAGTAAAATTAATTATGTTTTGATTTTTATTTTCATAATTTATAATTTTACCATCAAATAATATTATTGATTTGACATTTGAATTATCGTTAAAAATATTCCCACTTCGAGCAATTATTATTTGTGAATTTTTATTTTCTAACTTTTCTTTTATAATAACATTTTTTAATTTATTTTTATTTTTTTCATCAACAAAAATTGTTAAATTTTTGACAGAATCTATAAATTTTTTTTCTTTTATTACTGAGCTAAATAAATCTATAGATGAGGTCCTGAAAAAAGATCTTCCCTTATCTAATGTGTAGGGTACAAGTAAAGAAGTAAAAATTAATTGTAACAAAAAATATATTATTGATACTTTAATCAAAATATTTACAAAACTTATTTTGGTAATTCCATTCATCCAATAAATTATTAGTTCATTATTTAGCTCATATCTAATTATTGTATAAAAAAGAGAAATCATAAAAATAAAAGGGAGAATTTTACTTATTATCTTTGGTAAAGAAAATAACGTAAAAAGAAAGTATACTCTTAATCCGTGACCATCTTCTGAAATTAAGTCTAAAAAATTTACCGCTTGAATAATCCAAATTATAGTTGAAAGAGAAATTGTTGAGATTAAGAAAAAAAAACTTATATCATTGGCAAGTTTTTTAAATATTAATTTTTTCATTGAAATGTATTAATAATAAACTTATATAGCCTTACATTTTTAGAGTGAATCAAAAAATTTATGACCATTAAATACACTTTTTTTAGCAAATTGGATCTTAAAAAAACCAAGAATATAGGGTTATTTTGTGACGAAAATTTTAAAATATTAAGTCTAGAAAAATTAGGATTTTTAAATCAGAATCTAATTACAAATTTAATTAAGAACAATATAAGTCCAAAAAAAGAAATCCTCACTATTAACGTAAGTGACAAACAAAACTTAATTCTTATAAAACTTAAAAAAAACCAAAAATCTGTAGATAATGAAAAAATTGGAGCTTTATTTTACGATTATATAAATTCAAATTCTATTATTGATTTAACATTTGTTGATAATAATTTTTTAAATAAAAAATTAGATCAAATTTTCATTGAAGAGTTTTTACATGGAATACAATTGAAATCTTATGAGTTTAAAAAGTATAAATCAAAAAAAGAAATTAAAGATTTTAAAATTAATTTTTTTTCAAATAATAAAAAGATTAAATTTGATAATTCTAAAAAATTTGAATCTTTACTTTCTGGAATAAATTTTACAAAAGAATTAGTATCAGAACCTGGAAATATTTTGCATCCTGATGAATATGCAAAAAGATTATCTACTTTAAGAAAAGATGGATTAAAAGTTACAGTTCTAGATGAAAAAAAATTGAAAAAACTTGGTATGAATTCTTTGTTAGGTGTAGGCCAAGGAAGTATAAGAGGATCTTACCTTGTTTGTTTGGAATGGAATGGTGCAAAAAATAATTCAAAACCTTTAGCATTTGTTGGTAAAGGAGTCTGCTTTGATACTGGAGGTATTTCATTAAAACCTGCAAAATTTATGGAAGACATGACTTATGACATGGCTGGTTCAGCAGTAGTTGTCGGTTTGATGAAGAATTTAGCTTTAAGAAAAGCAAAAATAAATGCAGTTGGTGTTGTAGGTTTAGTAGAAAATATGCCCAGTGGAAACGCACAACGACCAGGAGATATTGTTAAATCGTATAGTGGTAAAACAATTGAAATATTAAATACCGATGCTGAAGGTAGGTTAGTTTTAGCAGATGCTTTAACATATACTGAAAAAAAATATAAACCAAAGTTTATTATAGATTTAGCAACATTAACTGGTGCAATAATTGTTTCATTAGGCTCTGAATATGCTGGTCTATTTTCTAATGACGATAAATTAGCAAATCAACTTTATGAGGCAGGATTAAAAGTTGAGGAAAAAGTCTGGCGAATGCCATTAAACAAAAATTATGATAAATTAATTAATTCAAAAAATGCTGACATGCAAAATATTAATTATCAAGGTGGTGCAGGATCAACAACTGCAGCACAATTTTTACAGAGATTTATTTTGAACAAAACACCATGGGCGCATCTAGATATAGCTGGTATGGCTTTTTCAAAATATAATGGTGCCTTAAATTCTTGGGGTGCAACAGGTTTTGGGGTGAGATTATTAAATAAACTAATAGAGGATAATTATGAGTAATACGGAGCAAACTTTATCAATAATTAAGCCAGATGCAGTTGAGCGAAATCTTGATAACGAAATTAAAGAAATGTTTAAAATTAATGGATTTAAAATAATGAATGAGAAAAAAATCCAAATAGAAAAAGCTGAGGCTGAAAAATTTTATAAGGTGCATGAAACTAAACCATTTTATAATGATCTTTGTGCATATCTTTCATCTGGTCCAATTGTAGTTATGATCTTGGAGAAAGAAAACGCTGTGTTAGCTAATAGAAATTTAATGGGAGCTACCAATCCAAAAGATGCAGCTGAAGGAACTATTAGAAAAAAATATGGTATTTCGATAGATAAAAATTCAGTTCATGGATCTGATAGTATTGAAAACGCAAAAATTGAAATAGACTTTTTCTTTAAAGACTAGAAATAATTTTATTTAGGGCAAGTGGATAAATTTTATGCTCTTGCCTTAGTATTTTTTTAGCTAAAATTTTAGCATTATCATTTTTATTAACTTTCACCTTTTTTTGTAAAATTATTTTTCCCGCATCTAATTTTGTGTTTACATAATGCACAGTACAACCAGAAAATTTTTCATTATTATCCAGTGCTCTTTGGTGCGTATTTAATCCTTTATATTTTGGTAATAAAGATGGGTGAATATTGATTATCTTTCCTTTATAACTTTTAATAAAAGCAGCTGATAAAATTTTCATGAAACCAGCTAAACATATAATTTTTATGTTATTTAATTTTAGATATTTTAAAGATTTTGTTTCTGCATTTATTTTATTTTTATAATTTAAAATTTCGTAAGATATTTTGAATTTTTTTGCAAATTTCAATCCACCAGCATTTTTTTTGTCAGAAAAAATGTATTTCACAATGTATTTTGAATTTTTTAATTTTGATTGTTTGATTAGATTAAATAAGTTTGATCCAGTTCCTGATATAAAAACAGCAACATTTACTTTTCTAAGACCAGTTGATTTTACCATTTAATTTTACTCTATTTTGACTATTCATTTCTGAAATTTTGCCAATCACATAAGGTTTAAAATCTTTACCAAAAAAAGTTTGAATCTTATTAAATTTTTTTGGACTTATAATTAAACAGAAACCTACTCCACAATTGAAAGTTTTAAGCATTTCCTTATCACTTATTCCTTGTTTTTTTAACCAGTTAAATATTTTTTTAACTTTAATCTTACTTAAATCTATTTCAGCAGTAAGATTTTCAGGAATAATTCTCTTTAAATTATCAGCGATGCCGCCACCTGTTATATTTGCACATCCATTGATTAAGTTATTGTTAAGTAAATTCGAAATTTCTTCAACATAGATTTTAGTTGGTTTTAATAATTCTCTACTTAAATATTTATTTTTTTTTAAGTTAATTTTTTTTTCTTTTAATACATGTCTCACCAAGGAATATCCATTTGAATGAACTCCACTTGAGGGTATTGACAATATTAAATCACTTTTTTTAATTTTTTTTTTATTAAGGATCTTATTTTTTTCAACTATACCTACTGCAAAACCTGCTATATCAAATTTATCTTTCTCGTATGTGTCAGGCATCTCAGCAGTTTCACCACCAACTAATTCACAATTGGACATAGCACAACCTTTAACTATACCCTTAATGATAGATTTAAGTTTTGATGAGTTTACCTTGTTGATAGATATATAATCTAAAAAGATCAGAGGAGTTGCGCCTTGAACGATCAAGTCATTTACACTCATAGCAACTAAATCAATACCGATAGTATTAAATTTGTTTAAAGTATTTGCTATTTCTATTTTTGTTCCAACACCGTCTGTGCATGCTACAATCTGGGGGTTTTTATATTTTTTAGGAATATCAGTTATTGATCCAAAACCACCAATGTTTGATAACTTTTTTTTGCCTTTTTTATTTGTATTTAATTGTGAAATAAATTTTACAAAATTATCTGCGGCAGCAATATTTACTCCGCTTTTTTTATAGGTTAAGTTTTTTGAAACCATTTTTTAAAATATGAATATAAAATTATTAATTGTTCGAAAATATATATAT
>NZ_JBNGZG010000052.1:0-5737 GCF_052049815.1 Candidatus Pelagibacter sp. | reverse complement strand
TTAAAATATAATGAAAGTTATTTTGATAAAAATAAATCACTAGTTCCAGATAGTGATTATGATGAGCTTAAAAAGCAAATAATTTTATTAGAAAAAAAATATAAATTTTTAAAATCAGAAAACTCTCCTTCTAATACTATAGGCTATAAACCATCTAAAAATTTTAAAAAAGTAAAACATAAAGTTCCAATGCTCTCATTGTCTAATGCTTTCGATGAAGAAGATTTAATTAACTTTGAAAAAAAAATATTAAATTATTTAGATCTTAATAAAAATTTTGAAATTGAATATTCTACCGAACCTAAAATTGATGGAATATCTGCATCATTAACGTATATCAAAAGTAAACTATTTTTAGGATTATCTCGTGGTGATGGGAATGAAGGTGAGGACATAACAAATAATCTTATGACAATTCAAGATATCCCAAAAAAAATTACTTCAAGTGATTTTCCTGAAGAAATTGATATAAGAGGTGAAGTCTTTATAAGAAATAGTGATTTCAAAAACCTAAGTTCAAAATTTGCAAATCCAAGAAATGCGGCATCGGGCTCTTTAAGACAGAAAGATCCAAGTGCCACTGCCAAAATACCTTTGAAGTTTATAGCTTATACTTATGGATATGAAAATGGATTAAAATTAGAAAAACAGACTGATTTTTTAGAAAATTTAAATAGATGGGGTTTCAAAACTAATCCATACAATAAAAAAATTTCAGGTATTAAAAATTTAATATTAAATCATAATTTTTTAGAAAATGAGAGATCTGAAATAGATTTTGACATAGATGGACTAGTTTATAAAGTTAATGATTTTAAATTACAAAAAAGATTAGGTTTTGTTGCTAATGCACCTAGATGGGCAATTGCTCATAAATTTGCTGCTAATAGCGCTATTTCAAAAATTACAAATATTGAGATACAAATAGGAAGAACTGGAGCTTTAACTCCTGTGGCTAAAATTAAACCAGTAAATATAGGGGGTGTTGTAGTTTCCAACGCAACATTACATAATGAGGATGAAATTAGTCGAAAAGATATTAGGGTAAATGATATAGTCATTATTGAGAGAGCTGGTGATGTAATTCCTCATGTTATCTCTGTAGATAAAAGTAAAAGACAATCAAATTCAAAGCAATTTCGATTTCCAGAAAAATGTCCCTCTTGTGGGTCAAAAACAGTTAAAGAATTTAATACAACAACAAAAAAAAAAGATGCAGTTAGAAGGTGCACAAGTCAAGGGTTCGAATGTGAAAGAATGTCTATAGAAAAATTAAAACATTTTGTTTCAAAAGAGGCTTTTAATATTGATGGATTTGGAAAAAAGATAGTGGAGGATTTCTGGGCAAAAAAAATAATTAGATATCCTCAAGATATTTTTAATTTAAATTTTAATGCAATAAAAAGTCTAGATGGTTGGGGCAACTTATCAGTATCTAATTTAAGATATTCTATAGAATCAAAAAGAACAATTTATCTAGATAGATTTATTTTTTCACTTGGAATTAGACACATAGGGCTTGAGAATTCTAAATTAATTGCAAATCATTTGAAAAGCTCTCAAAAATTTTTTAACTTAATTAAGGAAAAAAATATCCATGATCTTTTAAACTTAGATGGTATAGGTCAAACTCAAATAAATTCATTAGAATTATTCTTTAAAAACTCTACTAACAAAAAAATTTTGGAGGAGTTAAATAAAGTATTAAAAATTAATTCTACCAAGTCTGTAAAAACTAGTGGTAAACTTAATAATAAAACTTTTTTAATTACTGGTAAACTGGTTGGAATAAGTAGATCAGAAGCAAAATCTTTAATTGAAAATAATTCAGGCAAAATTTTAAGTAATGTAAATAAAAAATTAGATTTTCTGATAATAGGTGAAAAACCAACACCTAAAAAAGTTAACTTGGCAAAAGAACTAAAGATTAAAATTATAGATCAAAATGAGTTTAAACAATTATTAGATTAAATTAGCTAACCAATTTTTTTGTTTTCTATTAAGAAACTTTGAATATTTTTGATAAATATCTAAGTGATATTTAAATAAATATCTTTTCTCGTTTTTATTTAATAATTTAAAATTGATTAAATCAATGTCTATTGGTGCAAAAGTTAAATTTTCAAACTTTAAACCTTTGCTGTTTTTTTTAACATAAATCAAATTTTCGATTCTTATTCCAAACTTATTTTCCTTATAGTATCCAGGTTCATTACTAATTATCATTCCTTCTTTAAGTTTAATATTATTGTATTTTGATATAGATTGTGGTCCTTCATGCACATTTAAAAAAAACCCAACACCATGTCCAGTTCCATGAGCATAATCTAATCCAACTTCTTTAAGATATTTTCTTGCTCTAATATCAATCTTTTTTCCATTATCATATTTTTTTAGATTACTCAGGTAAACAGCAATATGGCCTTTTAAAACTCTTGTAAAAATATTTTTAATTTTTAAACTTGGTTTTTCGAAACAAATTGTTCTAGTTACATCAGTTGTTCCATATTTATATTGTCCTCCAGAGTCAAAAAGAAAAATATCTTTCTTATTCAACCATCCACAATTTTTTAAATTTGCTCTGTAGTGAACTATAGCACCATTTTTACCAGTTCCAGCAATTGTATTAAAACTAGGATAAAGATATTTTTTACTTTTTTTTCTAAAACTTTCTAATTTCTTTTCGGCATCTATTTCATTTATCTTTTTTTTATTATTTTTAATCCAATAAATAAATCTTGTTAAGGCCAAACCATCATCATAATGAGCATTGATCATATGATTTATTTCAAAGGTATTTTTTATTGATTTAAAATCATAAATTGGATCATTTTTTTCTAATATTTTAAATTTTTTTCTTATTAAATTTTCATAGAAAAGTGAGCAGGAGTTTGAATCAATTATAAAAGTTCCTGTGGTTAATTTATTAATATTTGATTTAATTTCATTAAATTCTGCAAACTGATTTTTGTTAATAGTTTTATCATTCAAAATTTTACCAGTTTTATATCTATCAGCGAAGAGTATGATTTTTTTTTCTTTTGTTAAAATCAGATGACTATTTGGAATTGGAGAATTTGGATTATCATTACCTCTAATATTTAAAAGCCAGGCAACATTTTCAGGTGCTGTTACAAAAAGATAATCAGCTTTTGTATCTTTAAGATATTTTATAACTCTCTTAATCTTTGAAATTTTGGTTTCACCAACAGTTGTTGTAGGCAAAGTGAAAAACTTTTTATTTTTATTTATTTTATTATTTACTACTTTATCCAGCAAATTATCCTCAATTTCCTTAATTTTTATTTTTTTTGCAAATAGTCTTTTTATTCTCTTTGTTGTAAAAATTTTTGGATCAAGTCCTAAAGTTAAATTTTTTAATACTTTAGAAGGTGGATTATCTGTTATATCAAGAATCCTAAATTGTTTTCCAGACTGATTTTTTGCTTGAATTGTGTATCTCCCATCAACAAATAAATAATTATCTTTTTTTGTGATTATTGCTAATCCAGCTGAGCCGCTAAAATTTGATATTTTTTTTAATCTATCAAATTGATCAAATTCAGAAAAAAATTCATCATTTTTAGGAATTACATAACCATCAATTTGATTTTGTTTAAAAAATTTTTTTAATTTTGTAATTTTATTTTTTATCATTTAATTCTTTTTTGATATCTCAGCCATCCAGGACTTCTATAATCATCATCCTCACTAAAATCTTGGTTAAATTCGAAATCATCTACCTGCATAAAATCATCATCTTTTAAATTATTTTTTTCGATAAAGTCACTAGGTAATTCATCAATAAATCTAGATGCCAAACTATCTAACCAATCACCTTGATAAAATCTATTCATTGAAAATGAAATATTTGCAATTTTTTTTGCTCTGGTAATACCGACATATGCTAAACGTCTTTCTTCTTCCAATCCGTTTTGACCTTTTTCCTCAATTGATTTTTGATGAGGAAATAATCCTTCTTCCCAACCAGGAAGAAAAACAACATCAAACTCTAATCCTTTTGCAGCATGCATAGTCATCATATTTATTTTTTCACCTTCCCAATCTTGATCAATTGAAGTTGCAAGTGATACATGTTCTAAAAAACTCTCAAGATTATCAAATTCTTTCATTGCACTCAAAAGTTCTTTAATATTTTCGAGTCTATTTTCATTTTCTAAATCTTTTTTATTTTTCAGCATTGATGAATAACCAGACTCGTCCAATATATTTTGCAAAAGTTTCACATGATTTATTTTTTTAACAAATAAATCATATCTCCATTTTTCTAGTAAAGATAAAAATGAACTCAATCCAATTTTAGTCTTTGGTTTAATCAAATTCATCTCAATTAATTGTTTTGAAGATTTTTCTAGACAGATTATATTTTTTTTTGAATTTTCGTGAATTTGTTTTATTGTGCTATCTCCAATTGCTCTTTTAGGATTATTTACAACGCGTTCAAAAGCAAGATCATCTTTGTCTTGAAAAACAATTCTCAAATAAGCTATACAATCCTTAATCTCTGCTCTCTCATAGAATTTTGTACCACCAACAATTCTGTAGGGTAGACCAATTTTTAGAAATCTTTCCTCAAATTCTCTAGTTTGAAAAATTGCTCTCACTAAAATAGCAATATTATTATATGAAAATTTTTTTTTTAAGTTTTGCTCTATTTCGTCTGAAATTCCAGTAGCTTCTTCTTTTCCATTTTTGAAGCAATTTAGTTTAACAAGTTCACCTTCATCTTTTGTTGATTTTAGTGTTTTACCAACTCTATTTTGATTATTGGCTATCAGAGTAGAAGCAACATTGAGTATATTTTGGGTAGATCTATAATTCTCTTCTAATCTTATTACTTTTGTATTTTTGTAAATTTTATCAAATTCTAAAAAATTTTTTATTTCCGCACCCCGCCAACTATAAATCGATTGATCATCATCTCCCACACAGCAAATATTCTGATCATCATTAACTAAAAGATTTAACCATTTACTTTGAATAAAGTTTGTATCTTGATACTCATCAACTAAAATAAACTTAAAATTTCTTTTATAAATACTTCTTATATCATCGTTGTTTTCTAAGATTTTGACAGTATGAAGAATTAAATCTCCAAAATCACAGGAATTTAAATCAACCAATTTTTGTTGATATATTTTATATAAAGGCAGAGAGGTTTTTTCATAAATATCTTTATTATTAATTTTTACTTCATTTGGGTAAAGACCTTTATTTTTCCATTTATCAATAATGCTTAAAATAAATTTTGGTGAAAGTTGTTTTGTATCAATGTTTTCAGCCTTACATATGTTTTTTATCAACCTAAGCTGATCATCCGTATCAATAATTGTAAAGTTGTAATTTAAATTTGCTGCAGCAGCATGTTTCCTCAGTAATTTTGCACATATTGAATGAAATGTTCCAAGCCACTGTAGGCCTGTTGCCTCTGTTTTGAGGATTTTACTTACCCTATATTGCATTTCTTTTGCTGCTTTATTAGTGAAAGTAACTGCTAAAATTTGATTTGGATAAGCTTTATTTTGTTTAATTATATTGGCCATACGTGAAGTTAATACTTTTGTTTTTCCAGACCCAGCCCCAGCTACAATCAACAGGGGCCCATCTAAATACAAAACTGCATCTTTTTGTGCATTATTAAGATATTTTAGAACTGGCGCTTATACACATCTGACGCTGCCGACGCGTCCTTACGTGTAGAGGTCGGTGGTGGCCG
>NZ_JBNGZG010000051.1:0-5891 GCF_052049815.1 Candidatus Pelagibacter sp. | reverse complement strand
AATTTTACAAATCAAACAATAAATAAAAAAATAAATTTAGGTTTAGATTTGCAAGGTGGGTCTTACTTATTATTAGAAATTGATAATAAACCTGTAGTCCAACAAAAACTCCAAAACTTAACTACAACAATAAGAAGTTACTTCAAAGATAACAATATAAATATATTTTATATATTTATAGAGAAAGAAAGCATTTATTTTAAAGTAGATGATCTAAACAAAGAAAAAGTTATATCTACGTTCAAAGATGAAGAAAGTGAAATTAATCCTTATTATCCAAGATTTAAATCACATCAATTAGATATAACTGATGAAAACAATAGATTAAAATTATCATTTTCTAGACAAGGTTTAATTGAATTAAAAACTTCATCACAAGATCAAGCAATCGAAATTGTTAGAAGACGTATAGATGAAATTGGTACAAATGAACCAAACATTTTAAAAAGAGGTAATAATAGAATTTTAGTTGAGTTACCTGGTCTTGATGATCCTATGAGAATTAAATCATTATTAGGTAAAACAGCTAACTTAACCTTCAGATTTGTTACACAAAATGATTCTGAAACTTTTGGTGTTGAAAAACTAGTTTATGAAAATAGTTCTGAGGAAGCTCTAGTTAGTAAAAGAATTATCTTAAGTGGTGAAAATTTATTAGATGCACAACCAAGGATGGATACTCAGACAAATGAAACAGTTGTTTCTTTTACATTAGATCGAGTTGGTGCAAAAAGATTTGGTAAAGCAACTTCAACAGGAATTGGTAAGCAATTAGCTATTATTTTAGACGGAAAAATTATAAGTGCTCCAGTAATTCAAGACGCAATTGTAAGTGGTAATGGTCAGATAAGTGGTGGCTTCACATTTCAATCAGCTACAGATTTAGCATTATTATTAAGATCTGGTGCTTTACCCGCACCTATGAATATAATTGAAGAAAGAACTGTAGGACCTGATTTAGGTCAAGATTCAATAGATGCAGGTATTTTTGCTTTAATTATTGGATCGATATTAGTTTTAGTTTTTATGTTTATAAAATATCGAATATTTGGCTTAATTACTAATATCACATTGATACTTAATTTAATTATCTTAATGGGAGTTTTAACTCTATTTGAAGCAACACTAACTTTACCAGGTATTGCTGGTATTATTTTAACTGTAGGTATGGCAGTTGATGCAAACGTACTTATCTTTGAGAGAATAAAAGAAGAATTAAAGAATGAAAAAAATAATATAATTGCTTTTGATAGTGGTTATACAAAGTCAAGAACTGCAATTATTGATGCCAATATAACAACTTTACTTGCTGCAATAATATTATTTTTCATGGGATCTGGTCCTATAAAAGGTTTTTCAATTACTCTTGGTGTTGGAATATTTACAACATTATTTTCTGTGTATTTCATTGCTAGGTTGTTAACTAGTTTATACGTATCTAAAAATAAGGATAAAGAGGCATTAATAAGATGATATCTTTTAATAAATACTACAATCTATTTAATATAGTTTCAGTTATTTTAGTAGTTTCATCTATTTTATTACTAGTATTTAAAGGATTAAATTTTGGTATTGATTTTAAAGGTGGAACATTAATCGAATTGAGAGCAGCGGATAAAAAAATTAATATTTCTTCATTAAGAGACTCTTTGAATAATATGGACCTTGGTGATGTATCAGTTAAAAATTTTGGTAATGAAACTGATTTCTTAATAAAATTTGAAAATAACTCTAAGAAAAATATTATTGAAGATATAAAAAATAATTTAGAAAATTCATTTGGTAATACATTCAACTTCAGAAGGGTAGAAAACGTTGGTCCTAAAGTTAGTAGTGAATTATTAAGATCAGGAATAATAGCTATATCTGTAGCATTAGCTGTAATGTTGTTTTATATTTGGATTAGATTTGAATGGCAGTTTAGTTTAGGAGCCATATTAGCTTTATTTCACGATGTATTTGTAACACTTGGTTTTTTTTCATTATTCAGTTTGGAAATAAATCTTTCAATTATAGCAGCTGTTTTAACAATAGTAGGTTACTCCATGAATGATACTGTTGTTATTTATGACAGAGTTAGAGAAAATTTACGAAAATATTCAGATATAAAAATATTTGAATTAACAAATATTTCAATAAACGAAACACTTTCAAGAACGATTATTACATCAGCAACAACTTTATTTGCATTATTAGCAATATATTTTTTTGGTGGAGAAATTTTAAAAGGTTTTTCTTTAGCGATGATTTTAGGTGTTGTATTTGGAACTTATTCATCAATCTATATAGCAAATACAGTTCTTGTGAGATTAAACGTAACTCAAAAAACAGTTCTAAGAGAAGATAAAGAGTAACTTAATATAAGTTTTGAGCTGCAACCATTGTTAATAACATTGGTAATGATAACAATGTGTTTGTTCTAGAAAACAACATAGCAGTTTTTGCTGATTTTGCTTTTAATTCAGGATCACATTCAACTATACCTAAAGCTCGTTTTTGATTTGGCCATATTACAAACCATACGTTAAATGCCATCACTAAACCAAGCCACATTCCAATACCTATAGCGGTATGTTTTGGAATACCTGATCCAATGCTTAAAGTCATTGCATCATGAAGATATCCATTTAAGCCTGCTAGAATTAAACCAGATAAAATAGTAAAAGCAGCAGCCCATCTAAAATAAAATAGAGCAGCAGGCGCAATAACTTTACCTATAGCAGGTTTTTGTTCATCTGGAATTTTTCCCATATTTGGAATTTGAACAAAATTGAAATACCACAATAAACCAATCCACATTATTCCAACTACAACATGAACATATCTAGCTATCCAGCTCCAAAAAGCTCTATCAAAACCAAAACCATCGTTTTGCATAAATAGACCTAAAAATAAGATAATTGCTAATGCAAGAGAGGCATGAATTGTTTTCGATAATGAAGATAGTAAATTTGACATGATTCTTATTTTATACACTAAAATTAATGAAATTTTAATTATAAATTAGTTCAAAAGGGGTTTTAAAAATTTACCTGTATAACTCTCTTTAATTTTGACAATTTCCTCAGGCTTTCCTTCTGCTATGATTTTTCCACCTTTTACGCCGCCCTCGGGACCCATATCTACAATATAATCAGCTGTTTTAATAACATCTAAATTGTGCTCAATTACTACGACTGAATTACCTAATGCAACAAAAGTGTGAAGAATTTCCAATAATTTTTTAATATCATGTTGATGTAATCCTGTGGTCGGTTCATCAAGAATATACATCGTTCTCCCTGTAGATCTTTTTGAAAGTTCTTTAGCAAGTTTTATTCTTTGAGCTTCTCCTCCAGATAGAGTAGTGGCCTGTTGTCCTATTTTTATATAGCCTAAACCTACTTTTTTAAGAGTTAGAAGTTTTGATTTTATATTTGAAATATTTTCAAAATACTCACATCCTTCATCAACAGTCATATTCAATACATCTGCAATACTTTTATCTTTAAATTTTATTTCAAGAGTCTCTCTATTGTATCGTGTTCCTTTACATTCATCACATTGAATATATACATCAGGCAAGAAGTGCATTTCATAAGTAATAACACCATCACCTTCACAAGCTTCACATCTTCCACCTTTAACATTAAATGAAAACCTTCCAGGCTTGTATCCCCTTGATTTAGATTCTGGTAAAGCTGTAAACCAATCTCTTATTGGACCAAATGCTCCAGTATATGTGGCAGGATTTGATCTTGGAGTTCTACCAATAGGTGATTGATCTATATCAATTATCTTATCAACTAGTTCAGTGCCTTTAAATCCTTTGAATGGTTTTGGAATTTTTCTAGATTTGTTATTATTTAAAGCAAGGTTGAGAGCATTATATAGTGTTTGTAAAACTAATGTTGATTTACCACTACCGGATACACCAGTTACACATGTGAGACTGCCAAGTGGTATTTTCAAATTTACATTATCAAGATTATTACCTGATGCACCGGTAATTTCTAAAAACCTTCCATTTTTTGCAAGCCTTCTTTTTTTAGGAACATCTATTCTAAATTTATTTGATAAATATTTTCCTGTTATACTTTCTTTGTTAGCAGTAATTTCTTTTATTGTACCTTGAGCGATAACTTCACCGCCTTTACTTCCAGCTTCTGGACCTAAATCAATAATATGATCAGCATTTTCCATTGTTTCAGTATCATGTTCAACAACAATAACTGTATTACCTAGATCTCTTAATCTTTTTAAAGCACTAATCAATTTAACATTATCTTTTTGATGAAGACCTATAGATGGTTCATCTAATACATAAAGTACACCAGTTAAACCTGAACCAATTTGTGATGCCAATCTAATTCTCTGAGCTTCACCACCAGAAAGAGTGCTAGACTCTCTTGATAGTGTTAAATAATCTAATCCAACATTTAATAAAAATTTTAGTCTTTCATTAATTTCTTTTAGAATATGTTCAGCAATTTTTAGTTGTCTTTTGTCTAATGTTTTTTCTAAGTCATTAAACCATTTAGCTGCATCACTTATGGATTTTTCGGTTACTTCACTTATATGTAAATTATCAATTTTTACACATAAAGCTTCATCCTTTAGCCTATGTCCATTACATCTTTCACATTTTGTATCTGATTGATATTGAGCGATTTCCTCTCTTTTCCAATCACTATCTGTTTCTAGATAACGTCGCTCAAGGTTGTTAATTACTCCTTCAAATGTTTTTTTATGTGAATATTTTTCATACCCATCATCATAATTAAACTTTATTTCCTCATCATCAGATCCATATAAAATAATATCTTTAATTTTTTTGGGTATTTTGTTCCACTTATCCTCTAATGAAAAACCATAATGTTTAGCCAAAGAAGCTAGAGTTTGTGCGTAATACATTGTTGTTGTTTTAGCCCAAGGTTCTATAGCACCATCAGCTATACTTTTTTTATCATTGGGAATTACCAGATTTGGATCTACATTTAATTTTACACCTATACCTTCACATTCTTCACATGCACCAAATGGACTATTGAATGAAAATAATCTTGGTTCTATTTCTTCAATTGTAAAACCACTTTCAGGACAAGCAAATTTTGTTGAAAAGATTAAGCTTTCTATTTTCCTAAATTTTTTAGGAAGTGTTTCATCTTCATATTCAACAAATAATAAACCATTTGCAAGATTTACCGCTGTTTCAATACTTTCTGCTAATCTATTTCCTAATGAGGAATTTAATACAATTCTATCAACTAAAATTGAAATATCATGTTTAACTTTTTTATTTAATTCAGGAGATTGATCAATATCGTATAAGACATTATCAATTTTAATCTTCCTAAATCCTCTTCTTTTATAACTTTGAATTTCTTTTTTATATTCTCCTTTTCTGCCTCTAACGACAGGAGCATATAAATATATTGTAGATTTTTTTGGGAGCTCTTTAATTTTGTCTACTATTTGGGAAATAGTTTGAGATGTAATTGGTTTACCTGTAAAAGGAGAGTAGGGAATACCAGCTCTCGCATACAAGACACGCATATAATCATAAATTTCAGTTACTGTAGCAACCGTTGATCTTGGATTTTTAGATGTGTTTTTTTGTTCAATAGATATTGCAGGACTTAAACCCTCAATAAGGTCCACATTAGGTTTTTTCATTTTATCTAAAAACTGTCTTGCATATGCAGAAAGACTTTCAACATATCTTCTTTGCCCTTCGGCATAAATTGTATCGAATGCTAATGAAGATTTTCCTGATCCAGATAACCCTGTTATTACCACAAATTTATCTTTTGGAATTTCAAGGGAGACATTTTTTAAATTATGTTCTTTTGCCCCCTTAATAAGTATCTTTTTGATCATAAATTTTTGTTGCTTTGTCTAATAAAATTATT
>NZ_JBNGZG010000050.1:0-6020 GCF_052049815.1 Candidatus Pelagibacter sp. | reverse complement strand
CTGGGTATAAGAGACAGATTTTATTTTTATCTAAATTTATTGAAGGTAAATTTGAACTATCAGTATCTCCAGAAAAGGCTTCTCTTGCAATTTTTTCTGATTTTATTGATTCATCTGAACCATGAAGCATTTCAGTTGCTTTATTAGCTAATAATTTTTTTAAATCGTTTATATTGTTTTCTTTTATACTTTCAATTTCCTCTATCTCTAAATCTGTGAATATTTTTAAAAACTTTATTACATCTCTGTCATCTGTATTTCTCCAAAATTGCCAATAGTCATAAGGAGATAAATAATTTTTATCTAACCATATTGCGCCTGTTTCAGTTTTTCCCATTTTTGCACCTGAAGCTAGTGTTATTAAAGGAGTAGTTAATCCATACGCTTGATTTCCAGAATATCTCTTAATTAATTCTACACCATTAACAATATTACCCCATTGGTCTGAACCTCCAATTTGAAGAACACATTCTTTTTTTTTATTCAGTTCAAGAAAATCATATGCTTGAAGTATCATATAATTAAATTCCATGTAACTTAGGGATTGTTCTCTTTCTAATCTTAATTTTACACTATCAAATGTAAGCATTTTATTAATAGTAAAATGTTTTCCTACATCTCGTAGAAAAGAAATATAATTAAGTTCTTTTAACCAATCATAATTATTTACAAAAATTGGCTTAGTTGTATCACTGTCATTATCTAAAAAATTGGTTAAAATTTTTTCTATATTTTTAATATTTTTATTAATTTCATCCTCATTTAGAATTTTTCTTGTTTTATCTTTTCCTGAAGGATCTCCTATTCTAGTAGTACCTCCACCAATCAACACAATTGGTTGATGACCATGTTTTTGTAGCAATCTTAAACACATGATTTGGAGCAAACTGCCCACGTGTAGACTTTCAGCCGTGCAATCAAAGCCTATGTAAGCTTTTATCTTTTTAGTATCTAATAAATTAGACAATTCCTCATCATTTGTACACTGGTAGTAAAAACCTCTGTCTTTAAATTCTTTTAAAAATTTATTCATATATATAAATTCACAATATACATTTTTTGATAAAAACAAATATTTATGGAAAAAAAATTACTCAATTGTCTTGGAATGATGAGCGGAACTTCGATGGATGGAGTAGATATTTCTTTAATTAAAACAGATGGAGAAAACTTTTTTGAGAGAATAATTGATAAATACTACGAATTTCCAGATGATTTGTATGATGGATTGATAAAAATTAGAGAGATAATATCTTCTAAAGAAGATCTCAAAATTCAAAATAAAAAAATCAGAAATATAGAAAAAAAATTTACCCTTTTTCACGCATCACTTATTGAAGATTTAAAGTCTAATTTTGAGATAGACGTTGTTGGTTTTCATGGTCAAACAATTTTCCATTCTCCAAAAAACAAAATTAGTTTTCAAATTGGTGATGGAAATTTATTATCACAACTTGTAAGAAAAAAAGTTGTTTTTAATTTCAGAAAAAATGATATTAATCATGCCGGACAAGGTGCACCTTTAACTCCTATTTTTCACAATTTAATTTCAAAAAAAATTTATGAAAAAAATAGAAGTGTTTCATTATACTTTATTAATATTGGTGGAATAACTAATTTAACAAAAATTGATAAAAATTTTGATGAAAATTTTATGGAAGGTTATGATATTGGTCCAGGAAATTGCTTAATTGATAATTGGGTAAGAAAAAATTCAGCATTAAAATATGATGAGAATGGCAAAATTGCAAGCTTAGGTAGATTAAATGAACTAACTTTAAATCAGGCAATTGATAATTTTGAGTTCAACGATTTTAAAAATTCATTAGATATAAATGATTTTGATATTTCATTTTTAAGAGGATTAGATTTTGAGGAAGGTTGTACAACTGTAACTGAGTTTACAGCTTATTTAATAGCAAATGGAATAAATAATTTAAGAGATAAAAATGATGATTTAGACTTATTCATTTTTTGTGGTGGAGGTAGAAAAAATCACTTTTTAATTAATAGAATTAAAAATTATATCAATAATGAGAAAAGATTTATAATAAAAAATGTTGATGATTATGAGTTTGATGGAGATTTTATAGAGTCACAAGCTTTTGGTTATTTAGCTGCGAGGTCAATATATAATCTTCCAATTTCATTTCCTAAAACTACCAGATGTTTGAAATCAATATCAGGAGGTGAGATAGTTGATAATAATTAAATTAGTATAAAGCTGTTTCTTTTTTAATATATTTATCTAATTTTTTTACTAGTGAATTTTCTGTTTTTGAAAAAAAATGATTAGCATCAGTAACAGTTTCAAATTCTACTTTAATTCCTTTTTGAGCACTTAATCTTGTATTAAGTTCGTTAATATATTCTAAAGGTACTAATTCATCTTTTTTTCCATGTATCATCAATCCAGAAGTAGGGCATGGTGACAAAAAAGAAAAATCATAAGCGTTAGGTTGAGGGGAAATTGCAATAAATCTATTTATCTCTGGTCTTCTCATTAAGAGCTGCATTGCAATCAAAGATCCAAAAGAAAAACCAGAAACCCAACATTGTGAGTTATCAAAATTTTCTCTTTCTAACCAATCTAGTGCAGCTGCTGCATCAGCAAGTTCACCTTGACCGTTATCAAATTCACCATCACTTTTTCCTACTCCTCTAAAATTGACTCTACAAACTGAAAAATCATTATCCATAAAAGTATGAAATGTTTCCACGACAACTTTATTATTCATTGTTCCTCCGTACTGAGGATGAGGCTGTAATACTAAAGCTATCGGTGAAGTAGGTTTTTTACTTTTATAATATTTTGCCTCAAGCCTTCCCGCAGGACCAGGAATGAATATCTCTAATATTTTATTATCCATATTTTGAAAAAAGCATAAATAGCACAAGTCTGCGTTAAAATGGTAGTTTTTTTTTGATGTTAGATACTTGACTAATTTAGTCGGGTTTATATATACCCTTCATTAATTATGAAATTAACATCAAAAGGTAGATACGCTGTAATGGCCCTAGTTGATATTGCAAAATTTGACAATATCAATCCAGTTTCATTAAGAGACATTTCATTAAGACAAGGTATCTCGGTAGATTTTCTGGAACAAATTTTTTCAAAACTAAAAAAAAATGAAATAGTTAAAAGTATCAGAGGAACGCAAGGTGGATATATTTTAAGCAAAAAACCTTCAGAAATTAAATTGAATAATATTTTTGATGCAATTGATGAAAGTGTAAAAACCGTTCAATGTAAAAAAGAGTCAAAAAAAAGTTGTAATGGTAAATCATCCAAATGTGTAACTCATGATTTGTGGAATGAACTGGAAACACATATTAATTCATTCTTTGAGCAAAAAAGTTTAGAGGATTTAGTTTCAAAAAGAGAAAGTAGAATTTAAATGGATCAAAGAAATAAAGATATCGAAAAATTAAAAGATTACAAATATGGCTTTTCAACAGATATTGAAAATATAAGAGCACCAAAAGGTTTAAATGAAGAGGTCATAAAGTTCATTTCCAATATTAAAAAAGAACCACAATGGATGTTAGACTTTAGATTAAAAGCGTTTAATAGATTAAAAAGTTTAAAAGAGCCAAATTGGCAAAAGCCAAAATACCCAAAAATTGATTATCAAGATTTGTATTATTATTCAGCACCTAAAAGCATGAAAGATAAACCCAAAAGTCTTGATGAACTAGACCCTAAATTACTTGAGACTTACAACAAACTAGGCATTCCTCTACAAGAGCAAGCAAGATTAAATGGAATAGCAGTAGATGCAGTTTTTGACTCAGTCTCAGTAGCAACAACTTTTAAGGAAGAACTTACAAAACAAGGAATAATTTTTTGCTCTATGTCTGAAGCAATTCAAAAACATCCAGAGCTTGTAAAAAAATATTTAGGATCTGTAATCCCAATAACAGATCATTATTTTGCAACTCTTAACTCTGCAGTATTTACTGATGGATCGTTTGTATATATTCCTGAAGGTGTGAGATGTCCAATGGAGCTTTCTACTTACTTTAGAATTAACGCTTCTGAAACAGGTCAATTTGAAAGAACATTAATTATTGCCGATAAAAATAGTTACGTAAGTTATTTAGAAGGTTGCACCGCTCCAATGAGAGATGAAAATCAATTGCATGCTGCAAACGTTGAGCTAATTGCGTTAGATGATGCTGAAATAAAATACTCTACAGTTCAGAATTGGTATCCTGGAGATGAAAATGGGGTAGGTGGAATTTATAATTTTGTTACAAAAAGAGGTTTGTGCAAAGGTAAGAATTCAAAAATTTCTTGGACTCAGGTTGAAACAGGTTCAGCAATTACATGGAAATATCCAAGCTGTATTTTAAAAGGTGATAATTCTGTTGGTGAATTTTATTCTATTGCAATCACAAATAACCATCAAAAAGCAGATACTGGAACTAAAATGATACATTTAGGAAAAAATACAAAAAGTAAAATTATATCAAAAGGAATTTCTGCTGGTAAATCTGACATGATGTATAGAGGTTTGGTAGATATTTCATCAAAGGCAGATAACTCTAGAAATTTTACCCAATGTGATTCTTTATTGATGGGGAATAAATGTGGTGCACACACAATCCCATATATTAAAAATAAAAATATAAAATCAAATATTGAACATGAAGCAACAACATCAAAAATAAGTGATGAACAATTATATTATTGTAATCAAAGAGGTCTAAATCAAGAAGAAGCTGTAAGTCTGATTGTTAATGGATTTTGTAAAGAAGTTCTTCAGCAATTGCCGATGGAATTTGCTGTTGAAGCGCAAAAATTAGTTGGAATTAGTTTAGAGGGGAGCGTTGGATAAATGCTTGAAATTAATAATTTAAAGGCAAAAGTTGAAAACAAAGAGATATTAAAGGGACTTAATTTAGAAATTAAACCTGGAGAAGTACATGCAATTATGGGTCCAAATGGATCTGGAAAAAGTACTTTATCAAATATTTTATCTGGAAAAAAAGGCTATGAAATAGAAGGAAAAGTATCATTTGATAATCAAAATCTTTTAGAACTTGAAACAGAAGAAAGAGCACATAAAGGAATTTTTTTGGCTTTTCAGTATCCTTTAGAAATACCAGGAGTGAATACAAATACATTTTTAAAGACTTCACTCAATGCAATTAAAAAGGCACGAGGTGAAAAAGAATTAGATGCAATTGAATTTTTAAAATTAGTTAAGCAAAAATCAGCTGAATTGAAGTTTGATGAAAAAATTTTAAGTAGACAACTAAATGTTGGATTTTCTGGCGGTGAAAAAAAGAAAAATGAAATTTTACAAATGTCTATTTTAAATCCTAAACTTGCAATTTTAGATGAAACAGATTCAGGTTTAGACATAGATGCTTTAAGAATTGTTTCAGAGGGAGTTAATTCTTTAAGAAGTAATAATAATTCTTTTTTGATAATTACACATTATCAAAGGTTACTAGATTATATTAAACCAGATTTTGTTCACGTTTTAAAAAATGGTCAAATTATAAAATCTGGTGGACCAGAGCTAGCGTTAGATTTAGAAAAAAAAGGATACGAGGAGTTTAATTAATGGAAGATAATACAATTATAAACTTTGATAAATTTTTAGATAATCACTCGTTTTCTGATAAGCAATTAGAAAAAAGAAAAGAGAATTATAAAAAATTTAGTGATGAAGGTTTTCCAAATAAGAGATTAGAAGATTGGAAATTTTCAGATTTAAATCAAATAATAAAAAAAAATATTAAAAATTTTGTTATTGAAAAATCTGAACCAAATAAATTGCAACATTCAAATTTAATTAAGGATTTTGATCACAATAAAATTTATTTACAGGATGGAAAATTAATTAGTTATGATTTTTCTTTTGAGAAAGAAAATTCGTTAAAATTAAATATTGAAGAAATTGTTGAAAATAAAATTAATACAAATTCTTTATTAAATTTAAACAGTGCTTTAAGCGAAGATAAGATAAGTATAATTGTCAAAGAAGGTTATATTACAAATACAC
>NZ_JBNGZG010000049.1:0-2500 GCF_052049815.1 Candidatus Pelagibacter sp. | reverse complement strand
GCCCTTAAACGCTTGATTTATGCACAGAAAAAAATTCTGTGTTGAATCAAATTTTTGTTTGAACATTAACTTAACAATAAGTTGTTAATGTTCGGATATAGATATTGATATTATTAAATTTTATTTACAATTTTATATAGCTAAGTGTTTTGGTGGAGGATAGCGGGATCGAACCGCTGACCTCCTGAATGCAAATCAGGCGCTCTCCCAGCTGAGCTAATCCCCCCTTAATCTTTTGGTGGGCCGAGAAAGACTCGAACTTTCGACCCCACCCTTATCAAGGGTGTGCTCTAACCAACTGAGCTACCGGCCCCCATTCAAGAGAAACACTCACTTTTAAGAAGAGAAACGAGGACGGTCAACATTAACCTGTATATTATTTAGAATGAAAACAAGTTTTCATTCATCCTTAGAAAGGAGGTAATCCAGCCGCAGGTTCCCCTACGGCTACCTTGTTACGACTTCACCCCAGTCGCTGACTATACCGTGGTCAAGGATTTTAAACCTTGCCTTAAGGTAGAACCAACTCCCATGGTGTGACGGGCGGTGTGTACAAGACCCGGGAACGCATTCACCGTGGCACGCTGATCCACGATTACTAGTAATTCCAGCTTCATGCACTCGAGTTGCAGAGTGCAATCCGAACTGAGGCATCTTTTAAGGATTTGCTTAACGTCGCCGTCTTGCTTCCTGTTGTAGATGCCATTGTAGCACGTGTGTAGCCCAACACGTAAGGGCCATGAGGACTTGACGTCATCCCCACCTTCCTCCAGCTTATCACTGGCAGTTCTTTCAGAGTGCCCAACTTAATGATGGCAACTAAAAGTGAGGGTTGCGCTCGTTGCGGGACTTAACCCAACATCTCACGACACGAGCTGACGACAGCCATGCAGCACCTGTGTTTCGTCCGGCCGAACCGAAAACTTTAATCTCTTAAAGTCGCGACGAACATGTCAAGTGTTGGTAAGGTTCTGCGCGTATCTTCGAATTAAACCACATGCTCCACTACTTGTGCGGGTCCCCGTCAATTCATTTGAGTTTTAACCTTGCGGTCGTACTCCCCAGGCGGTGTGTTTATCGCTTTCGCTGCGACACTGAAAATAAATTTCCAACGTCTAACACACATCGTTTACGGCATGGACTACGAGGGTATCTAATCCTCTTCGCTACCCATGCTTTCGTTCCTCAGTGTCAGTATTGATCCAGAAAGCTGCCTTCGCAATCGGTATTCTTTCTAATATCTACGAATTTCACCTCTACACTAGAAATTCTGCTTTCCTCTATCAAACTCTAGCTGAAAAGTTTTGATGGCAGTTCCAGAGTTAAGCTCTGGGATTTCACCACCAACTTTTTCAACCACCTACGAACTCTTTAAGCCCAGTAATTCCGAACTACGCTAGGTCCCTTCGTATTACCGCGGCTGCTGGCACGAAGTTAGCCGGACCTTCTTATTCGGGTACAGTCATTTTCTTCCCCGACGAAAGAGCTTTACAACCCAAAGGCCTTCTTCACTCACGCGGCATCGCTGCATCAGAGTTTCCTCCATTGTGCAAGATTCCCCACTGCTGCCTCCCGTAGGAGTTTGGGCCGTGTCTCAGTCCCAATGTGGCTGATCATCCTCTCAAATCAGCTATTGATCATAGTCTTGGTAGGCCATTACCCCACCAACAAACTAATCAAGTGCAGGCTCATCCAATGGTGCATAAAGCTTTCTCCGTAAAGACTTATCCGGTATTAGCACAAGTTTCCTCGTGTTATTCCAGGCCAAAGGGCAGATACCTACATGTTACTCACCCGTCTGCCACTAAGTATTGCTACTTCGTTCGACTTGCATGTGTTAGGCGTGCCGCCAGCGTACGTTCTGAGCCATGATCAAACTCTCAAGTTTAAAAACGGCGCACACTAGCTTCCATATAAATTCTAAGAATAAAATTTATATGATGTTGAAGTGTGTACGACAAATTTTGGTAACCTTAACCGTCCACACTTCTCTTCTTAAAATTTTTACTTTTTAAATAACTAATTAAGCAAAAAAGCCTAATAACTCTCGCTTTTTTTTATTGTATTACAATAATTTTACAGAGAAAGTTCAGTGCTTATAGGCGAAAAAAAAAAGAAATCAAGCAATTATAGAATAATTTATAACTAAAAAAGCCTTAAAAATAGCCAATTTTTAGGCTATTTATAGTTTTTTTTCATGATTATGCAAGTTAGTAATAAAGTGATGATTAAGCTTAAAATATTATTAAAAAAAGATTTTTTAAAAAAAAATTTTTTTCAAATTTTGCTTACTTTACTAGCAATTTTAACAGTTTATTTTACCATATATCATAATTTAAATAAAAAAAAATCAGATGATAATTTTAACAAATTATTAAACAATTTATATTTATCTAAAACTTTAGATAATATTTACAATAACTTTGAGCCAAGAATTAAAAACATTAATCACACTATCAAATCTGGTGACACATTTTACAAGATTTTAAATCAATATTTA
>NZ_JBNGZG010000048.1:0-6318 GCF_052049815.1 Candidatus Pelagibacter sp. | reverse complement strand
GTTAAATCTTTGTTAATAATTTTGCTTCTAACTTGATTAGTGCTTAGAGTTTTAATAATTTTTTTATTATTTTTTGACATATCAATTGTTTTTTTACTCCACTCTAGCTCCAAAAATTCATAAAGATCTTTTGAAACCTTTTCAGTATTTGCTGTTAAATCTTCAAGATTTATGACTTTCAACTTAATTTTTTTTTCACTGGTAATTTTGATTAGTTGATTTTGATATAAATTCATCATGTTAATGATTGCTTCCGTTGAATTGGTCCATAATAAGTTAGGCATAAATACTCTTAAAATTCCAACGAAGTTGGCCAGCCTATTTCTTTTACAATAAACAAATTTTGCATTAGGAAAAATCTTAGATAATAATTCTAAATACAAAAAATTTTCTAATGACTTGTCAGTAAAAGTATTTTTACCTATATCAATTCCAATTTCACTATACTGTTTCTGAATCTCTTTTTCTAAGATTTCAATTTCATGATGATTAAATGATGTTATTAATTGATTTGTATCATAATCTTTAATTATTTGATTTCTAAAAAAAACTTTTCCTAGAACACCTGACTCTTCGGCAGACATAATATTATTCGCGCCAGAACAAATAATATTTTCAACAAGAGTAGTGCCAGATCGTGGAAGACCCATAACAAAAATAGGCTTTATCTTATTTTCAAATTTTAAATTATAATTTTTTAAGTTTTTTATAAATTTAGGTAAAAGATTAAAAAAATAATTATTTTCTTGCTTAAACGCTATCATTTTTTTTTTAAAAAATATTTCTTTCGCTTGAATGTAATTTTTAATCTCAGTTTCTATATTTTGGTTTCTATTTTCATACTCTGCATTTACAAAATTCAAATAAATTTTATTTAACTCATTTTTTTCATCAAGACTGAAATCGTTTAATTTTTTTATGAGACCATCTGTTAAATATGAAGGATCTAGTCTTATCATCTCATAGTAGGAACCAATATTTTGAGGATAATGCTCTATTATTTTTAAATAATATTTTTTTGAATTTTCAAAATCCCCTAACTCTGAATAAATTTTTGCCAGATTTGAAAGAGAATTGATATTATTATTTTCAAATTTAAGAGCTTTTTCGAAAGCAATAATTGCTTTTTTATGTTCGTTCTTTTGTAAGTAAATCTCTCCTAAAAAATTAAGATTTATTGAATCTTCAGATTTTAATTTAATAGAAATTCCTAAATGTTCTAGTGATTTAGAGTAATCATAAATCCTATAATATGAGTGTGCTAAATACCAATGTATTAGAAAATGGGTGTATTTTTTTTCAAGTTCTTTTAAATTTTTAATTGCACCTTGATAGTCAGCCTTTTTAAAACTTAAAAGACATTCATTCAGTTGATTTTGATTAATTTTATTCATCTGAGATTATCTTTATATTAATCTGAGCAAAAATTTAGCACAAAAAAAAACGGCCCTTAATAAAGGGCCGTTTAATTAAATATTTATAACTTATTAGAATGCTAATGATAAACTAACTTCAGTTATTTCATCATTAGATCCAGCAGTACCGCTTGAGTTATCCTGTTGGTTATTTTGGATAGCTAATTTAGCACCACCCATAGTGTATGCAACTGCAACACCAGTAGACTCTTGATCTACATCAGGACCAGCACCTTTTTTCTTGTAAGTCAAAGTGTGTTGGTTCCATGATACTGATAACGCTTCGTTTACGTTAAATGCAATACCGTATGCTTCAACTTCTCTACCACCATCGTTAGCGTTTGTAGATCTAACGTTGCTTGAGCTTGAACCCGTGTAACCTACAGTTACTGGACCCATAGAGTAGTTAGCAAATGCTACTGAAGATGAACCATCTTGGTTAGCAGCTGTTGATGAGTCAGAATATTCTTGATCACCAGCACCAGCACCAATTGTTAAACCATCAACTAGTGAGCTTGAAGTAATTGCAAAGTTAACGTTTGAACCACTTACTAATGAAGTGTTTCCTACGCCAGCACCACCATCACCATTGTCACCAGAGTTAGTTTCTGGAGCGTACTCAACAGTTAAATCAAATCCAGCAACTGAATTTGCATAACCTAATACACCTGATGATCCACCAGAGTGAGATAATCCACCTGATGAGTTAGCAGTGTTGTGCCATGACTCTTCCCAAGCAGTTGGAGATTTGTCATCGATAGTTGATACACCGTATTGTCCAACACCTTGGTCAAAACCGAATGATCCCATATCACCCATATCTAATGTGATTAAGTGAGATGCAAAAGTTGAACCATTGTCATCTTGTGTAGCCGCAAACCATGTAGCTGTTCCAAGACCATCTACGTCTCCTGAACCATTGAATGCGATAGAAGATTTACTTCCGAAAGGGTTACCACTTACAGTGTTATCATCACTTTTGTAAGTAAGTTCCCAAGTACCTGATACTGATAATTCACCAGCAGAAGCAGATACTGCAACTAATGAACCAGCTAATGCTGATGCACCAATTTTAGTTAGTTTTTTCATAATTACTCCTTATTTGTTAATTAATATTAATTAATTATGAATGGAACTTTTAACAAAAATTGTTCTATTTTCTTTGTTTTTTTGAATAATATATGTTTTTTTTGCATAATGTTGCATTTTTATCACACAATTACCAATATATTATTGAATTATATAATTTTACTAATAAACATTAATTTTATTTTATGAAATCAATAGTTTTTAATCAATTCTTATCAAAATTAATAATCTTATTTTCAATTATTTTTTTACTCAATCAATGCGGTCTTTATAGAAAAACTGATGCCAGAGAAATTCCAACTAATGCTGGAGAAAGAGTTCAAAAAAATATGGAGGAAGGTAGAAGAATTAAATTTGGAAACTTAGCCGGCTCAGGCTCGGGCAAATTTGAATTTGCAACATCAAATGAAATGTGGAGAGCCACAATTGATATATTAGATTTTATTCCTTTAACTAATGCGGATTATGGAGGCGGTGTAATAATTACTGACTGGTACAATGAAAGCGGAACCAGTAATGAATCAATCAAAATTATGGTTCAATTTTTATCTAATGAAATCAGAGCAGATGGTTTAAAAATAATTGTTTATAATAAAAAATGTTTAGATAATTCGTTAAATAACTGCTCAACTAACATTCAAAATTCAGATATAGGACAAGAGCTCAAACTTGCGATTTTAAAAAAAGCAGCTCAATATAAAACTGTCACTGATAAAAAAGAAGCTGAAGAATTCAGAAAAAAAACAAAAGGTATGCCTCAAAAAACTAAAGTTGGTAAAGGCGAAGGAGCTAAGAAAAAATAAAAAATTATCTACCTTTGTTTATAATAATCAACTTTTATGGAAAGATACAACTTTAATACCATAGAGAAAAAATGGCAAAAACTTTGGGAAGATAACAAAGTATTTAAAACATCAGTCGATAAAAAGTTAAAAAAATTTTATGTATTAGAAATGTTTCCTTATCCATCAGGAAAAATACACATGGGTCATGTAAGAAATTATACAATTGGCGATGTTCTTGCTCGATACAAATCAATGCAAGGTTTTAATGTTTTACATCCAATGGGTTGGGATTCTTTTGGTATGCCAGCTGAAAATGCAGCCCGTCAAAATAATCTAGATCCTAAAGAATGGACTGAAAAAAATATCTCTGTAATGAAATCACAACTTAAGAAATTAGGTCTTTCAATAGATTGGGACAGAGAAATTTCAACATGTTCTGAAGATTATTACAAACATCAACAAAAATTTTTTTTAGATTTATTTGATAAAGGTCTGGTCTATAGAAAAGAAAATTATGTTAACTGGGACCCAGTAGATCAAACTGTTTTGGCAAATGAACAAGTTATTGATGGTAAGGGATGGAGATCGGGAGCCATTGTTGAAAGAAAAAAACTTAATCAGTGGTTTTTTAATATAACAAAATTTTCTGAACAATTACTTGATGGTTTGAATACTTTAGATGAGTGGCCCAATAAAGTTAAAACTATGCAATCTAATTGGATTGGAAAGTCTTATGGATGTGAAATTAATTTCAAAATTGAAGGTATAGAAAATCATAAAGATATTAAGATATTCACAACAAGACCTGATACTTTATTTGGATGTACATTTCTGGCATTATCTATTGATCACCCATTATCAAAATTTTATGAAAATGATGAAAATTTTATTAAATTTAGAGAAGCATGTTCTAGAACTGGAACTACTGAGGAGGCTCTGGCGCAAGCAGAAAAACTTGGTTTTAAGACAAAAATAGAAGCGCTCCATCCTTTTGATTCAAAAAAAAAAATTCCCGTTTTTTTTGCTAATTTTGTGCTGATGGATTATGGTTTTGGTGCTATTTTTGGATGTCCGGCTCACGACCAAAGAGATTTGGACTTTGCTAGAAAATATAATCTTGATGTAATTCCTGTTGTTGAAGATACAGAAAATAAAAATTCTGAAATCAAAAATATCGCTTATACCGGTTCAGGCATTATTATTAATTCTGAATTTTTAAATGGTTTAAAAGCACCAGATGAAGCAATTTTAAAATCTATTGAAATCTTGGAGGAAAAAAATCTCGGAAAAAGAAAGATAAATTTTAGATTAAAAGACTGGGGAATCTCTAGACAAAGATATTGGGGATGCCCTATACCCATTGCTTATGATGATAAAGGAAATTTAATTAAAGTTCCGCAAGAATTATTACCTATAAAACTTCCAGAAAAAATTGATTTAAATAAAAATGGAAATCCACTTGATCACCAAATTGAATGGAAAAAAATTAAAATCAATAATAAAGAATATACTCTTGAAACTGATACACTAGACACTTTTGTAGATTCTTCTTGGTACTTTCTTAGATTTTGTTCACCAACTAATTCAAAAGAAGGTTTCAGTCAGGATGAAGTAAATTATTGGATGCCAGTAGATCAATATATTGGGGGTGTGGAACATGCAATACTTCATCTTCTTTATTCTAGGTTTTTTATGCAAGCCTTAAGTTATAAAAATAGTGATCTCAATATTTTAGAACCATTTAAAGGCCTTTTTACTCAAGGTATGGTGTGTCATGAAACATACAAAGACAAAGATAATAATTGGTTTAATCCAAATGAAATAACAAGTGATGATGGAAAAAATTATTATTTAAAAAAAGATAAAAATGTAAAGATTAAAGTGGGACCATCTGAATCAATGTCAAAATCAAAAAAAAACACAATTGATCCTGAAGAAATTATTTCAAATTATGGAGCTGACGCAGTTAGGTTTTTTATCATGTCAGATAGTCCACCTGAAAAAGATATTCAATGGTCTGATGAAGGGATTGAAGGAGCTTATAAATTTATTCAAAAACTATGGACTCTACACAATAAGATTTTAAATAAATTAGATTTAGATATTCAAAATAAAAAATTTGATGATGATTTAATTAAATTCACTAATTCACTTATTTTTAAGGTAAGCAATAATTTAGAAAATTTTAGATACAATGTTATAATTGCAAACTTTCATGAAATGTATAATTTTTTTATTAAAGAAAATGAAAAGGATATTAGCAGTGAAACTTTAATTGATTGTTATGGCAAGATTTTGAGTTTACTTTCACCTTTTATTCCACATTTTACATCTGAATGTTTTGAAAATTTAAAAAAATTTGAAAAATATAAAGGAGATGAAAAAACTAATTGGCCAGTTTACGACAAAAAATATCTTATCGATGATGAAGTTAATCTTGTTATACAAATTAATGGAAAAAAGAGAGAAATATTTAAAGTTAAAAAAGATATCACTGAAATTGAGGTTTTGGATATAATTAATAAAAATCAAAAATTAGTAAGTTATTTTGATAATAAAAAAATAATTAAAAAAATATTTGTGCCTAACAAAATAATTAATTTAATAGTAAAATAAACATATGAAAAAAATTGTTATTTTATTGGTTGTGTTATTAATTGGAGCTTGTGGTTTTAAGCCAATAAACAATGTAACTAACTCCAATTTTCAATTAATTGAAATGGAAATTACTGGAGATAAAATTGTTAATAGGTATTTAAAACAAAACTTAAATAGATTTTCTGAAAATATTAATGCAGATAAATTTTACACAGTTAAAGTTTATAGTGAGAAAGAAAGAAAAACCACATCTAAAAACACTGCAGGTGAACCAAATAGTTATCAATTACAATTGTTGATAAATCTAACAATTTTTGAAAATGATAATATGTTAATTGAAGAAAGTTTTAAAAGAACAACAAGTTATAATAATTTAAATAGTAAGTTTGAATTAAAACAATTTGAAAATATTTTAACTAAAGATTTAACTA
>NZ_JBNGZG010000047.1:0-6522 GCF_052049815.1 Candidatus Pelagibacter sp. | reverse complement strand
TCATCATAGAAAATTCAATGAATATTAAAATGAAACATGAAGTTGAGACAAAATATAAAAATATAAAAGTTATTTTAAATCAAAATAATGGATTTGGTCATGGTGCTAACATGGGGGCTAATTTAACTAATACAAAATATATTTTTTTTTGTAGTCCAGATAATTTTATAGAAAAAAATTTTTTAAATGAACTTAGTAATATTAAAAAAGAATTAAATGATAATTTTGATATGTTAATTTTATCAAACAAAGATAGCTCAATTTTAGAAAATAAAAAAATAAAAAATATTGAAGGAATATCTTGCTTCTTAATCAAAAAGAAAACTTTTTTCGATCTATCAGGTTTTGATGAAAATTTTTTTTTATATTATGAAGACACAGATTTTTTAAAAAGATTTTTAAAAAAAAAATATATTGCCTATAAAGTTCCTGTTTATTATTTTAGTTATGGCGGTTCTCACGAAGAAAAATTTAACTTTCCTGTAGAGGTAAATAGAAATTGGCATTACATGTGGTCAAAATTTTATTATGAAAAAAAGCATAATGGTTACATTTATTCTTTCTTAAAAACTCTTCCCTACTTTATTAGATCAATTATCAAAGTTTTAATTCATTATAGGAATTATAAAAAGAGAAAAATATATTATGCAAGAGCTAGTGGTCTGTTTAACTCTTTCTTATTGAAAAAATCATGGTATAGACCCAAAATAGATTAATATGAAAAAGATTTTAATTACAGGAGGATCTGGATTTATTGGAACAAATTTTATAAATTATTTAAGTAAATCTAATTTTAAAATTGTCAATATTGATAAAATTTCAAACGTTTCTACGCCTGAAAAATTCAAAAAAATTTTAAATAAAAAAAATTATTCTTTTATTAAATATAATTTAAACGATTCAAAAAAAATATTTAATATATTAAAAAAAGAAAAACCTGATTTAATTGTTAATTTTGCTGCTGAAAGTCATGTGGATAGATCAATAAGTGATCCCTTATATTTCATTAAAAATAATATTGATCTCTCAATGAATCTATTTTTGGCTTATGTCAAATATCAGAAGCTCAAAAAAGCTAAATTTTTTCAAATTTCAACTGATGAAGTCTATGGATCAATTTCAAAAGGATTATCAAAAGAAACTGATCGGTATGAACCTTCTTCTCCTTATTCCGCTTCTAAAGGGTGTGTGGACTTGGTGGCTACTTCATTTAATAAAACTTATAATACACAAATCAAAGTCATAAATTTATCAAATAATTATGGACCATATCAATATCCTGAGAAGTTCATCCCAACATTAATTTTTCATTTTTTGAAAGATAAGCCTGCTCCCGTTTACGGAAAAGGTAAAAATATAAGAGAATGGATTCATGTTGATGATAGCTGTAAGGCTATTTATAAAACAATTATATCCAAAAAAAAATTTGATAAAATTAACATAGGATCTAATAAAAGAACTACAAATCTTGAAATTGTTGAACGTATATTCAAAATTATGAAAAAGAAAAATCTTACTAATTTGCATAAAAAAAATTACATAAAATTTGTTAAAGATAGACCAGGTCATGATGTGAGATACGCTTTAGATACTGATTTTTTCAAAAAAAATATTAAGTATAAAATTCAAAAAGACTTAATGACTGGATTAGAAGAAACAATAGATTGGTATATAAATAATAAAAGTTGGTTGAAAAGTATTCACAAAACTTACAAATATAAAAGGTTAGGTTTAGTTGATTAAAAAAGCAATCATTTTATGTGGTGGCACTGGATCAAGAATGTTTCCAGTTACTAAAGCAGTGAATAAACAACTCCTACCCGTATTTGATAAACCAATGTTTTATTATCCTTTATCTTTACTAATGTTGTCTGGAATAAAAGAATTTATTTTTATTATAAATAAAGGTCAAAAAGAAAACTTTTTAAATGCTTTAGGTAATGTTGATGATTTAGGTATAAAAGTAGAATTTGTGGTACAATCAAAACCCAGAGGTTTACCTGACGCGTTTGTTATTTCAGAAAAATTAATAATGAATGAGTCAGTCGCAATGGTGTTGGGTGATAATTTTTTTTATGGGAGCATGTTGTCACCAATTATAAAAAATTCATTAAAAAATCATAAAGGCTGTAATATTTATTTGTACCCAAGCAATAATACTTCTGCATATGGTGTAGTTGAATTTAATTCAAAAAATAAAATAAAAAGAATCGTGGAAAAACCAAAAAGAACTGACTCGAATCTCATAATCACGGGTCTTTATGTTTTTGATAAAGAAGTATCAAAATACGCAAAAAAACTTAAACCATCTAAAAGAGGCGAAATAGAAATGGTAGATTTAATTAATATTTACAAAAAGTTAAATAAATTAAATATTGTTAAACTTGGTCGAGGTTCAGCATGGATGGATGTTGGTAATTTCAATGATCTTCATAGTGCAAATAATTTTATTCAAAACATTGAAAGTAGACAAAATTATAAAATAGGTTGCTTAGAAGAAATTGCGTTTAATAATAAATGGATTACAAAAGAAAATTTAAAAAATAGATTAAAACAAAATAAAATAAACTTTTACTCAAACTATTTAAAAAATTTAATCACAAGTAAATGATACAAAAAAAATTTAAAGGATTAATATTTAAAGATAACAGAGGTTATTTAGCAGAAATTACTCCAAAAATGATTAACAGAAAATTTGTATATAGCATCTTAACAAATTCAAAAAAAAATGTGATTAGAGGAATGCATTACAATAAAAAAAAAGAGGAAGAAAAGTTAGTTTATGTCCTTGATGGTGAAATTTTAGACGTAACTGTTGATTTAAATAAAGGAAAAAATTTCGGTAAAATAAATTATACAAAATTAAAAAAAAACGATATTCTCTATATACCTAAAGGGTTTGCACACGGTTACAAATGCCTTGGTAAATCAAATACGGTTCTATATCTTTTAACAAAAAAGTATTCGGTTGATAATAGTAGTGGTTTTATTTGGAATGATCAAAAATTTAAAATAAAATGGAAAATTAAACGTCCAATATTATCAAATAAAGATAAAAACTTAGAAGAATATAAAATAAAGTGAAAACTATTTTAATTTCAGGTGGACAAGGAAAATTTGCAAAAGCATTGAGAAATATTAATTCCAAATACAGAATACTTGCACCAGGAAAAAATGAAATGGATATCAGAAGTTTGAATTCAGTTAATTCTTATATAAGTAAAAAAAAAATAGATTTTTTCATTCATTCTGCAGCATTTTCAACACCAATGGCTGATCATAAAATTAAGGTTGAGAAAAGTGTTTCAACAAATATCATTGGAACTTCTAATGTTGTATTAGCTTGTTTAAAAAAAAAAATAAAACTTGTATATATTTCTACTAATTTTGTTTACAGGGGAACTAAAGGTAACTATTTGGAAAAAGATATGTTGTTACCTGTAAATGAATATGGTTGGTCAAAACTTGGTGGTGAATGTGCCGTTAAGCTATATAAAAACTCACTAATTTTAAGAGTTTGTATGAATGATGACAATTTTCCTCATCCTTATGCTTTCTCCAACTATTACTCATGTTTTTTAAGAAAATCTGATGCTGCGAGGATAATTTTAAAATTGTTAAATAAAAAAGGTATTATAAATGTTGGTGGAAAAATACAAACTGCATATAATTTTGCAAAAAAATTAAATCCTAAAGTAAAAAAAGCAAAAATTAATAGCCAAATTAAACACCTAATTGGAACAAATACTAGTATGAATACAAACAAACTAAAAAGGTTAATAAAATCATGAAAAAGATTAATTTTTTAAACTTAGGAAAACACCCTATTACAAATAATTTTTTATCAACTGCGAATCCTAAGAATGAATTTTTTTATAATTTAAAACTTTCATATCATACAGAAACCAAACTAATTTCACTTAATAATTTTGTTCCACCTAAAAAAATGTTTAACAATAGATATGCTCATAGAGCATCAGCATCAATGACAATGCGTAAAGCATATGCTGATTTGGCAAAAAAAATAAAAAAAAAATTTAATCCAAGATCAATCTTGGAAATTGGAAGTAACGATGGTGTATTTATAAAACATTTTTCTGATATACAAAATATAGGAGTTGAGCCTTGCAAAAATTTAGCAGATCTAACAACAAAAATGAAAATTAAAACATACGATAAATTTTGGACATTTCTACTTTCTAAGAAAATAAATAAAAAACATGGTAAATTTGATGTAATATATTCTGCAAATACAATTAGTCACATTCATAAATTAGACGAAACATTTAAAGCCATAGAAAATTCACTGAATGAAGAAGGTATTTTTATTTTAGAGGATCCATCATTATTAAAATCATTACAAAAGTTATCTTATGACCAATTTTATGATGAACATGCATATGTATTTTCAATCACAGCTTTAAGAAATATAACAAAAAAATCTGGATTAGAAATTTTTAATATTGAAGAACTTAATACTCATGGTGGTTCTAATAGAGTTTATTTTAAAAAAAAAACAAATAAAAAATTTAAAATTTCAAATAATGTTAAAAGGCATCTATCAACTGAAAAAAAATACGGTATTCACAAATTCAGAACCTATCAAATTTTTGCGAAGAACGTTAATAAATCAAAAGAATCTTTAATTAAAATTTTTCAATCTATAAAAAAGAAGAAAAAAAAAATAATTGGATACGGAGCTACATACAAATCAAGTACTGTTTTAAATTTTTGTAAAATAAACAAAAATTATATAAATTATTTTGTTGATACTACGCCCACCAAGTCAGGAAAATTTACACCTGGTTCACATATACCTATCAAAGCATATAAAGGTATATCTGATGATGTAGATTATGCTTTTTTGGGTGCATGGAACTTTAAAGACGAAATTTACAAAAAAGAGAAAAAATTTATTAAAAGAGGTGGAAAGTTTATTACTCATGTTCCATATCCAAGAATTTTATGAAAATAAAAAAAAGTGAATTAGCTAAATTAAGAAAAGAGGTAAATAAGGAATTTAAACCTTTAAATACAACTGAAGAGATTATTACTTGGTATAAAGATTTAATTAAAAAATCAAAAATAAAAATTAAAACTATTCCATTATCTGAGTGTAGAAATTGGAGATTTAATAATAAAGGTCAAATGGTTCATAATTCTGGCTCTTTTTATAAAGTTGAGGGCGTAAGAGTAGTTAAAAGCTTTAGAAGAGAGATTAATTTTGGTTGGGATCAACCAATGTTTACTGAACCTGGATATGATGGGGGCTTGCTGGGCCTTTTAAAAACTAACATTAATAAATCACCACATTATTTAATTAATGCAAAATTTGAGCCAGGAAATTATAAATTTATTCAATTGAGCCCAACCGTACAAGCTACTTTCAGCAATATTAAAAGAACCCACGGAGGTAAAAGTGTGAAGTTTTTAGAATATTTTACAAAATCAAAAAAAAATAATTGTAAAATTATTTTTAAACAATGGGTATCAGAAGAAGGTGGTAGATTAAAAAATAAAAGAAATTTAGGAATTTTAGCTGAGTATTATGGAAATAATAAAATTAAGTTTAGTTCAGATTATAAATGGGTGACCTTAAGACAAATTAAGGAACTTATTTTGCAAAATGCGATGATTAATCCTCATTTGAGAACATTAGTGTCATTTATTTAATGTATAATCTTGCAATATGGTCGCTGAGTAAACATTTTCAAAATAAAGTTTTTTCAAGTATTAAAAATAATAAAAAAATCAAAATAGTTTCAATTTTAACGAAAAAAAAATTTGATAAATCATTTAAATTATTAAAAAAAAATTGGTTCAATGATGAAAAAAAATTTTTAAAGAATTCAAATTTTAAATATGTTTATATTTCCTCAGTAAATTCAAACCATTATAAAAATTGTAAAACAGCTTTAAATAATAAAATAAATGTAATTTGCGAGAAACCAATATGTTTAACTCCAATTCAACTAAAAAAATTAATTCAAATTTCTAAATTAAAGAAAAGAAAATTTTTTGAGGTAAATCAATATATTTATCATCCACTGTTTATTACATTAAAAAAGATAATTAACAAAAAAAAGGTTGGAAATATTATTAGTGTTGAAAGTGCTTTCAAAATTCCTCTATTTGACAAAGATAACTTTCGTTTTCAAAGAAAACTGGGTGGAGGTGCTATAAATGATATAGGTTATTATCCAATTTCAATTATGTACAATTTATTTAATTCAAAAAAAATTAAAATTCTTGATTCGAATATTTTAAAAAAAAATGGAATTGATTTTAAAGGGAATTTAATTTCAAAAAATGAAAACAATATTAAATTTAATTTATCATGGGGATTTAAAAGCGATTATGAAAACTTTATTTCAATAATTGGTGAAAAAGGGACAATTAAAGCAAAATTTATTTTTTCAAAGCAAATAAACCAAAATGGTGAGATTGAGATTATTACGAATAAAAAAGAAATTTTGAAAATCAAAAAAGCTAATCAAATTAATTTATTTTTTGAAAAAATAT
>NZ_JBNGZG010000046.1:0-6679 GCF_052049815.1 Candidatus Pelagibacter sp. | reverse complement strand
TATATTTTTATAATTTTTTAAATTTAATATTTTTAACCATTGTTTGAAATTTTTTGTACTTGTTAATAGGCAAGGTTTATATTTACATTCCTTAGTTATTTTATCCCAATGCAAAAATACTCCACAGCCTAAGTGTGGTAACCAATATTTTATATTAGGAAATTTTTTAATTATACCAAAAAAATTAGATGTTTTGTCTAAAGAGTCTCTAAAAATATAATCAACTTCTAAAGATAAAGGCAAGTTTATTTCTGTGACTAGCGACAAAAAATTAAAATATTTTTTATCTAATATATTTTTTTTATGCCATGATGGTATTAATTCAAATCCATAAAATTTTTTTTGTTTACTGATATAATTTTCAAATTTTTGAACTGTAATATTTTCAGGATTTGGAAGTTGAATAATCCTTTTTTTTTTTATTTTTCTATCAATCAAATCTAAAATTAAATTTAAAGTTTCTTCAAGTTGATCTTCTTGCATAAAATATGACTCTCTTCTATTTAGTGGCAAACCTCTATAATAAAGTTCATTGATTTTTTTATTCTTTTTAAAGTAATTTTTATAACCTAATGTAAAACCTTTGCTGATAACAAAATCTAATGGAATTTTCTGTAACAAAACACTTTCACTTTTTGTCCTATTCTTTAACAATCTTTTTACCACTGGGGTAATAACTCTAAATTCGTGATCTATCATAAATTTCTAATATGTTTTGTTTATTAATTTGTGTCTCTACCATCATTTTTTTTATCTTTTTAAATCCAATTTTTGAGATTTGATGAATTGTAGAAAGAGGATGATTTGTAAATTGATATTTACTAAATGGTAAATAATTAAATTCTTGAACATAATTGAAAATTTTATGTTCATCAAACAATTTTTTTTCTAAATAATTTACTGAATTAGTTCCAGTTATATAAATGTTTGCTTTTGTTTGAATTGCATGTTGCAACAATCTTTCAGTTGGTGTGGATTTAAAATTATTACTTAAAATTTTTGACTCTTTGATAATTTGAGTTTTAATTTCAAATTTATCTTTAAGAAATAACAATTGTTTTAAGCATATTGAATTTAGATCCATTTGATTATCTTCAAAAGTATTTGATAGAAATTCAATAAGATCTTCAAAATATTCAGTATTTTTATATGTTGTTTCTATTTTATTTTTTATTTTATTTAAACAATCTGAATGAAATGCAGATATTTTTACCTCATCACAATTTAAATAATCTGCTTTATCATTTACATTTAAACCTAAAACATTCTCTTTTTGATTTATCTCAATATAATTTCTGTGCATAAAAGCTCTTTTTCGAAACTTCGCAATATCCATGAAAATAAATATATCTGAGAGCATAACTTTATGAATCAATCCTAACCATGGCAAAAAAGCTGGTTGATGTGCACTTACAAATTTCATGGTAAAAATTTATTTCTAAAAATAAATAAATTCATAATCTCCAGTATAAGAACTTTTTTTCATTAACCATTCCCAGGCTACTGTATCAATTAATGTTTCAGCTGTTAAAGCCCAGCATTGTAAATTAAATTGTTCTTTTTCATTTCTGTAAGATTCTACACAGATGAATTTTGATTTACCTATTCTTTCAATTTCACTAAGTGATTTTACGATATCTGGTATTTTAAAGTTGTGTAATGTATTAATAGAAATTACTAGATCAAAATAATTATCTTTATATATTAAGTTTTTTCTCGCATCCCTTATAATAATGTTATCCTTAATTTCTTTTAATGTCTTTTTTTTTGCATATTTAGAAATATCTATTCCAATAATTTTTGCATTAGGAAGAATTTTTTTTAATTCGTATAACAAAAAACCTTTTCCGCAACCTATATCTAATATTTTAGCATTGTCTTTTAATGAATATGTTTTTATCAGTTTTTTTGCTAAAGAAGTATTATAACCTTCAATGTATTTAAATCCTCCATATCCATATTTTCTATTACCATCCCAATAATCAAAATCATATTTTTTTGAAATTTTCATACACTTGACTTTGTCATCATTCATTCTTTTTAAACAATCTCTAGGAGTACTTTTGTGATTTTTAGTTATAAAATTACGCTTTCTTAATTTTGTTCTTAATAATTTTAAATTGTCATAATTTGATTTAATTAAGAAAATTCTTTCAATCTCATTTGCTTCATCTTTATTTTTTATTTTTAAATTTTCTAAGGCAAAATGTAGCTCTTTCTTATTGTGAACAATTTTTTTGTAAATTGATTCTCTTAATTTTTTATCTTTTGGAAGTTGTAATAAACTATAAAATAAAATACCGTCATATTTTTTAATATTGTCAATTATTTCTGACAAAATTAAACTACTATCTTCCATCACATATTCTGTTGAGCTTAACAATAATTTAATGTTTTTATTTTTTGTATAATCTCTTAAAACTATATTTTGTACGTTTTGAGGGACTCTTTCACCAAAAAAAGGTCTGCTAAATATATATCCCTTAACTTTCATTTTATTTTTTAAATGGTGATTTATAATTCATTCCTATTTCTGTGGCAGCTCTAGTAGTTATAGGTAAAAAAAATTCACCTATTTTCTTATCTACATAAGGAGAAAAAATGGATTTAAATCTACAATTCATAGACCATCTCGTTTCTTTTTCTTTATTAACAACATTGCCATGAGGTAAAGATTGATTGAATATCATGAAACTCCCTTTTTTAATACTTATCCATTTTATATCATTTGAAATAATCTTAAAAATTTTTGAACTACTGTTGTTTTTTTTTGTATTTATTTTTTTTTTTAAATTTCTGTATTTATCTTGTGTTAAAAGATACATAGATTTTGTTTTATAACAATTTACAAGCGGTAACCATAGATTAATCTCATATGGTGAATCTCCTGACCATACATCTGAGTGAACTGGTAATAATGAATTTGGATCATTTGGATATTGAATACTCAAATTAATATTTCTTTGCATCATAAGTTCATTACCAGCTAAAGTGAATAAGTGGTTTCTGGCTATATGAAAATAGTTTTGTCTTAACATTTCATTATTATTTAAATCTTTGATTATTTTGAGTCTAAAATCATTAAGATTTTCAATTGGAATATATTCATGAACTTTATTTAAATTGATGTTTTTTTTTGTGCTAAGATAATTTTTTATACTTTCATTCAATATTTTTAGAATAAAATTTAGTGAATTAGTACTTTCTGATTTGCAAATTATATAGCCATTATTTAAAAAATTTTTTGATAGGTTCTTTTCTTTTTTATTTAAAAAATTCATCAACATATTCAAATAACATTAATATTAAAAATGATATTATATTAAAACTTTTTTAACAAAGTTTTGTCTGTTTTAAGGCTAATTATATTTGGTCCTTTATTTTTATAGGATTTTAAAACAAATTTTTCAGTTTCTTTACTATTTTTCGGAAAGTATGAATCGATATTTTTAAATAACTTTACTAACTTTTTTCCATTTAATTCAGAATGAGTTGGACCTAAATGAGGATAATCTGCAAACCCAACTAGTTTAACATTGGCTTTTTGTTGATCTATATCTAATTTTACTTGTTCAAACGGTCTTTCAATTAAAAAAGGCGTAATTGTATATACCCAAGGTTTTAGCCCTTCCAAAGCCATACCTGATGCAACTCCAATTAAGCTTTGTTCACAAATCCCTAAATTGAAAAATCTTTTAGGAAAATTTTTTCTAAATTCATCAAATATTCCATAACCGATATCTCCAACTAATAATACAATCTTTTTATCTTTTTTTGCAATCTGATTTATTATTTTTCCAAATCTTCTTCTCATTTTATTCCTAAATATTTTTTTCCAATAAAAATTTCTTTTCCTTCTAATTTTCTAGCATGCCAAACAGGATCATTTTCAAATTTTTTAATTCCTTTACCCTTGATAGTGTGAAAAATAAATACAGTTGGCGAGTCATTTTCAAATTTTTTATTAAATCCATTTATTATTGATTTAAATGAATGTCCATTTTTTACCTCTACAGTATTACAATTAAAGGCTTTAAATTTTTTAACTAAATTTTCTAATGGCAAAGCATCTTTTAATTTTGATAAAGCTTGTATTTTATTATAATCGACAATTATTTTTAGGTTTTTTAATTTATGTTTTGATGCGATTAATAATGACTCCCACGTTGTCCCTTCTTGACATTCTCCATCACTAATTATCACATAAACATTGTTTTTGATTTCATTTTTAATTTTTCTTGCAAATGCCATACCAGTCGCAATTGGTAATCCGTGACCTAAACTTCCAGTAGTGCAATTTATTCCATTTTTTTCATCGATTTCTAAATGTGTAGTAATTTCATTTTTAAAACCTTTTTCGTTTAACAAAATACAATAAGGAAATGAAGAGTGAGATTTACTAAGTATAAATTTATCGTTCTTTTTTAATATTATCTCAAAAAGAGTTATTAAAATTTCTATCATTGAAAAACTCCCACCTAAATGAGCTTCTCCTTTTTCTAAAAAAGCTAAAAAAGTTTTTCTTCTTAAATCTAAAGCTTTATCTTTTAATGTCTTTAGATTAGAAATTTTCATTTTAAATTTATTTCTTGCATTTTTTTTATATTAAAAAAATCTGGATTGTTTAACGAGTCTTTAAAAACTTTTTTCTCAAATGCTAATTTTAAATCTTTTACTGCATCGTTAATTGTGTATTTGGTAATAAAATTTATTTTATTTCTAATTTTCTTTGATGATATGTGATATGATCTATTATCATCTGTGGGGGTAACTACTAATTTTATGTCATCTCCTAATTCACTTTTTACAACATTGGCTATTTTAGATACACTTAAATTTTCCCAGCCTGCATTAAAAATTTCACCATTTACTAATTTCTTATCAGCTTCAATAAGATATTTATAAGATCTAATCATATCTTTTATATGAATATTTGGCCTAAGTTGTTCTCCTCCAAAAACAGATATTTCTTTTTTATGATAACCAAGGTTAGAGAGTATATTTACAATTAAGTCTAATCTTTGTCTTTTTGAATAACCACACACAGTAGCAGGCCTAATTACAACTGTGGTAAAATTTTCATCTTTATATTTCATTAAAATTTCTTCACATTGAGCTTTAAATTTTGAATAATCTGTAATTGGATCAAGTGGAATATCTTCATGAACATCTTTCATATCTTTTATTCCATAAACACTTGAAGATGACGCATAAATAAATCTTTCAACATTTAAGTTTTTTGAAATTTTTACCAAGGGTTCAAATGCATCTAAGTTAATTGATTTTCCTAAACTTGGATTAAGATCAAAACTTGGATCATTAGATATGCAAGCAAGATGGATAACAATATCATGGTTTTTAATAGACTCTTCTAGTAATTTTTTATCTCTTATGTCGCCTTTAATTATTTTGATATCATTTTTTTTTTCAAAAACATTTTCACCATAAATAAATAAGTCAAAAACTGTGACGGCATAACCTTTTTCAACTAAATAATCTGCTAAAGCACAACCAACATACCCAGCACCACCAGTAATAAATATTTTTTTTTTCATAAAATTATTTTTTCAACATGTTATAAATACTTTCTTGACTTAATAATCTAAGTCCACCATCAACAGGTATTATCACACCTGTTATAAATGTTGAATAATTAGATGTCAAAAAAGACGTTAAATTTGCTATATCCTCAGATGTACCCATTCTACCTAATGGTGTAATTTTTTCTAAAGTTTTCCTATCTTTGTTATTTTTTTTTAAAAAAAATTTTTTATTTTCTGGCTTTAATAACTTTGAGGGTTGAATACAATTTATTCTTACTCCCTTTTTGCCTAACGTGCATGCATAATATTTTACAAGCCCTTCAAGAGCTCCTCTAGTGTAATGATATACGTCACTTTGATCATGTAATACAGTTGATGTAGCAATAGAGCTCAATATTACTATAGATGAATTTTTTTTTAGATTACTTTTAAATGTCTTTATAAAATTATTTGTTGCTTCAAGTTGAATTTCAAAATCTTTCTTATTGTCTAATCCTCTATATCTTTGACTGAAAATTAGATTGTCAACTTTTATATTTTTTATTTTTTTTTTTAAATTAAGTAAGTCAGTTGAACTACTTATATCAGATTGAATATAATTAGTTTTATTTTTTTTTGTTCTTGAAATAACAAATAATTTATCACCTCTCTCTAGTAACTTTTTTGCAATGACACTACCTATGCCTTTTGTTCCCCCTATCAATATACTTGTTTTTATCATTTGTTAATTTTCAAGAAATAATTTATTTAGTCTTTTATATATTTTTTTTGACATTAAAAGATAATAAATAGGGTCATGGATATATTTTTTTCCATAAAAAATTTTCTTATCGTGTATTTTTTTAAATTCAAGTTTGATTAAAGAGTCGGAGCATCTAGATATAATATACGATTGAGTAGTTTTTATAATTTTTCCTATTTCTTTATTGTATATATTGCCTTTAATTTTTTTTACATTAAAAATTCTGATTAACTGATCATTGAATATCAAAATTGAACCCTCATATGGAAAACTATAAGATGCAACAAGTTTTTTAATTGATTTAAAATCCATCTTTAAATTTATTACTAAATCTAGAATATTTCTTTTTCTTAGATAATTAGCATTTTTTTTTTTTTTTTTTAATGAGGCACAT
>NZ_JBNGZG010000045.1:0-6708 GCF_052049815.1 Candidatus Pelagibacter sp. | reverse complement strand
CGTTTTTGTTAGAAATTATATTAAAAATAAAATTGATTATTTAATTGAAGAAGAAAAAAAGAATAAATCAAAGTAAATTAATAATTTTTTTGTATTCTTCTTCGGTCATATCCATTACTTTTTTTGAAGTTTCAAAATCAAAACCATTCCTTGCTAACAAAGAAATATCTTTTTTATAAAATAAAGGTCTATTGTCCTCTACTCTTGCTGGTCCAATCCTTTTTTTTTTACAAATTTTTATTGCAGAAAAAAAATCTTGATCTGAATTTTGATCATTTATTTGTTCTACTGTGTTATTTATATAGTTCTCATCAATACCTTTTCCTAACAAATAACTTCTAATTTTATTTATTGAGCTTCCTCTACTAATCATACTTCTTGCTTTGCTTTCTGAATAAAATTTATCGTTAATAAATTTACTTTTTTCTAAATCTGATAAAACAACTTCAATTAATTTGTTTACATCTTGTTTTTTGACATTGGGCACTGATGTCTTTAAATATTTCTTTAAAAGATAAGTTTTTAATTGTTGTTTAGAAGGTGCATACTTTTCAATATAGGCAAAAGCAAAATTTCGCATTTCCTCTACCGTTACTTTAAGAGTTTTTTTTCTATTTCTTATAGGAATCATTGATAGATTTAATATAATATAATTTCAAATGATCGAGCAAATTTATAATTTTTTTACAATTGAAATGCTTTATTTGTGGGTCAATTGTGGGGTATTACCTTTTTGGTTAATTTTAATATTTTTTCCACAATCACATTTATGTAAATATTTTGTAACTTCTATCTTTCCAATTACTCTTTTGGGAGGTGCATATATTTTTATGCTCTACCAATCATATATCGATGCATATGATTTCGATAAAAATTTTACGTTATATCTTGGGATCGCTGAGTTATCTGAATTATTTTCAGATACCACCTTTTTAATAATGTTTTGGATTCATTTTGTTGCAATAAATTTATTTGTTGGAGGATGGATTTTAAAAGACTCGCAAAAATTTGGAGTTAATAGATATCTTTTAGGAGTTCCACTAATCTTCACTTATTTAATTGGGCCATTAGGTCTATTTATGTATTGGTTTATCAGATTGTTTTACGCAAAAAGAATAAGTCTATATGACTAAAAAAATAGATTTTTATTTTGATTTTGTAAGTCCTTATTCTTATTTAGCGCATAAAAAAATCATAAATTTGAATCAAAGAAATAACTTTATCTACAAACCTATTCTACTTGGCGGGTTGCATAATTTAGGTAGAATTACAGCTCCTGCATTCAATGAAAGAAAAATGAAAAATATGAGAGAAGATTGCATTTTAATTGCAAAAAAAAATGAAATTGCATTTATTTGGAATGAGAAGTTTCCTATTAATTCTTTATATTTAATGAGAGGTTATCTTTGTATTGAAGAAAAGAAAAAAAATAAATTTATTGATGTTTGTTTCGATGCATATTGGAAAAATAATTTAGATATTTCAGAAGAAAAAATCCTAAAACAAATTTTAACTAATTGTGAAATAGATGAAAATTTATTTAAACAAAATATAAAGGATCAAAAAATAAAAGATGAACTAAAAAATTTAACTAGTCATGCCTTTGATAATGATGTTTTTGGGGCACCAACTTTTGTAATCAATAATAAATTATTTTGGGGACAAGATAGACTTGATTACGCTCTGGATGAATTAGGCAACTAAATGATTTTAAATTTACTTTGTTTAAGAGCAGCAAATCCACCATCAATATGTGAAACTTTTTCAAAACCCATATCTTGCAACGTTTTAGCAGCTAAAGCTGACCTTAACCCGCCTGCACAAAATAAAACCATTTCTTTATTCATATCAAGTTTGCCATCTTTAAAATATACACTCTCAGGGTCTAACCAAAATTCTAACATACCTCGTGGAATATGATTGGAATTTTCAACCCTTCCCTCTTTTTCTAATTCTCTAATATCTCTGATATCAATTAGATTACATTCGCTTTTTGATACTTTTTCAAAAGCATCATCACTTGAAATAGTTTTTATTTGATCTAAAGCTTCACTTACTAGCTTAGTAGATGATATAACATTCATATATTTATTATTACATATGAAAAAACAAAAAAAAACAATCAAAATAAATTTTTTTAAAAAATTATTTGTTAAATTTTGTAGATTTTTTAATTTTGAAATTATTGACCAAAATGACCTTTTTTTACCTGTTTCAAATAAATCCTATAACGATAATTTATCAAAATTGGGAAAGGAATCTTTGGTGCTACCTATGGGTAGAATTAAGATTTCGAGACCTGTAAAATCTTTAGATATAATTCTTAGAACTTGTTCATCTGTTAATATGCTTTCTCAATCTAAAAAAAGAATTTTTGAAAAAACAAAAGACCAGTATTCTTTAAGAACATTAAATTCACTTATAAGATCAATTAATAAATCTCAATTAACCAATAAAATAAAAATCAAACTCACAATAATTGATCATAATTCTGGTGAAAGGATTAAAGAAAACTTCTTAAATTTATTAAAAAATCAAAATTTTGAAAGTGAAATTAAAGATTTAGAATTTGATTATTACAAAAGAAATATAAAAAATATCAATCAAGATGGTAAAGAAGTGACAACAAATCAAATGTCAAATATGTCAAACATTAATCAATCTTTTAACTTAGCAAAAGATTGTGAAGATTTAGTATATTTTGTTGAAGATGATTATTTACATGAATTAGATGCAATTGAAGAAATGGTTTATACATTTGAGAGAATTTCCTCAATTTTAAAAAAAGATATAATTCTTTGTCCTGCAGATTATCCATATTTATATAACAATCTTAATGAAACAAAGATTATGCTTGGTAATAAATACCATTGGAGATCTATACATGAGTCATTATGTACTTTCTTAACAAGTAAAGAAATTATTAATGAATATTGGCAAAAATTTATAAGTACATGTGAATTTGAACATAATCCATTTGAAAAACCATTTCATGATATTTACAAAGAAGTAAATTGTTTCAGTCCATTACCATCATTAGCAGTTCATTATACAAACATAAATTCAATTTATGGTATGTCACCAAATACTGATTACAAAAAACTTTGGGATGAAAACGAGATTAAGTGATTAAAGAACAAACAAAAGCACCTGATTTTACTTTGCCATCAACAAATGGTGAAAAGCAAAAATTAAAAGATTTATTGGGAAAATACGTTGTAATTTACTTTTATCCTAAAGATGACACTCCTGGATGCACTATAGAGACAAATGATTTTAATAAACTATTACCTAAATTTAAGAAACTTAACTGTGAAATTTTTGGCATCTCAAAAGATACTATCAAAAGCCATGATAAATTCAGAGAAAAGTTCAAAATAAAATTTGATCTTTTGTCTGACGAGGAAAAAAAAGTTTTAAAAAAATATAAAGTTTGGGGTAAGAAAAAGTTTATGGGAAAAGAGTTTATGGGAATTATTCGCTCAACTATTTTAATAGATAAAAAAGGAAAAATTATTAAAGTTTGGGACAACGTTAAAGTTAAAGATCACGCAAAAGAAGTTTTAGAAACTTTCAAATCATTAAAATAAAAAAAAGGCCCCGTAGGGCCTTTTAATCATTAACTAAAAGAGAGAGATGTTAATTTTTTTTAAAGGAGCTCTTCGATGAGTAGATCTAGAGAGCCGAAGAGCTCCATTATTACATGTAATTAGTCACGTATCGCGTAAGCAATTACACCTGTTTCAGTTACGTCTGTACCTTTTGTTTCACCTTCTTTACTTAATCTTAAGCCAATTGTTCCTTTCATGATTGACCAGATTATGTAAGCAACGATGAATACAAATGCGTTCACTGATACAACTCCGATTAATTGTGCACTGAAATTTGCATCAGCGTTTGTAGCTGGGACAATTAATGTTCCCCAAATACCCGCAAACAAGTGTGCTGGTACAGCACCTACTACATCATCAATTTTCATTTGTAATAAGAACTTAGTACCGTAAACCACTATAATACCACCCACTGCACCAATTAAAATTGCTGCTAATGGTGATGGTGCCAAAGGTTCTGCAGTAATTGCAACTAATCCACCAATACATCCATTTAACATTTGGATTACATCTGTTTTACCAATAAACAATCTTGTTACAACAGCCGCTGCCATTACACCACCAGCTCCTGCTAAAAACGTATTGATAAAGATTGTTGATACTGCGATTGCATCATCAGCTGTTCCCATAGCTAATTGTGAACCACCGTTGAAACCAAACCAACCTAACCATAGTACAAACACACCAAGTGTTACTAATGGTATAGATGAAGCTGCAAATGGTTTAATAGGAGTTGCTTCACCAGACTTAGTAAATCTTCCAAGTCTTGGTCCAATAATAATTGCACCTGCTAAAGCTGCTGCTCCACCAGTTGAGTGTACTAGTGTTGATCCAGCAAAGTCAGAGAAACCAAGTTCTGCTAACCAGCCTCCACCCCACTGCCAACCCATTACGATTGGGTATAAAATTCCAGACAAAATTGCTGCAAATAGGAAGAATGGCCATAACTTAATTCTTTCAGCCATTGCTCCTGATACAATTGAAACTGTAGTTGCACAGAATACCATTTGGAAATACCAATCTGATCCATCTGAGTAACCTGTATCTATAGCACTAGAATCTGACCATGGTATAAATTTACCAATATAACCACCTTCTGGTATTCCATATGCTAAGTTATATCCAAAAAGCCAGAACATTATTCCAGCAATTGAAAATAGTCCGATATTTTTTGCACAAATCACCGAGACACTTTTTGAAGTTACCATTCCAGATTCTAACATTGCAAAACCTGCTGCCATGAACATGACTAGAAAACCACAAATTAAAAATAGTAGAGTATTAAATATAAACCCAACTTCAGCAGACACTGTTGTTTCTGCCATTCCTGCACTACTCATGTTTAATAACAAAATTAAACTAATAAGCGGTGCGCTTATTTTTTTTATTAATTTAGTCATAAGACCTCCCTTGTTTAAAAATTAGTCTTATATTTTGATTAATTATTTTAACTAACGTTTATACTGAAAAAGGGGTATGCAGTTTTTGCATATAGAAACAGCCTTAACACGTTTTTCGTATTAAGGCTGTTTAATAATTTATCTGTTAAAAGCTTCTTTTAACGATTTAGCAGGTAAGAACTTAACCTTTTGTGATGCAGCAATTTGAATTTGCTCACCAGTTCTAGGATTTCTACCAACTCTTGCTTTTCTTTTTGCTACTTTATAAGTACCAAAACCAGCGATTTTAACGCTATCATCATTTTTAAGAGCGTCCAAAATAGTGTTGGTAATTGTATCAAAAGTTCTTTCAGCATCTGCTTTGCTTAAATTTAGCGAGCCTGAAAGCTTTGCTACTAGTTGTTTTTTATTCATTTTAGCTCCGGTTTTATTAGGTTATTTACTATCATTGTTAAAAGCATTGATAAATCAAGGCTTTTTTTAGTAGCTGTTAACAAGTGATATACTATATCTTGTTAAAACTTAAATAAGTGTTGATTTTATTGAATTTTTTAACTTTAAATGAAATTTATTTATCCAAATAAACCAAGGTCTTTTAGATCATTGAAGGTTGTAAAAAACATTAAAGATAACAACAAAAATAATCCGATTCGAAAAAAACCTTCTTGTGTTTTTTGACTTAATGGACGTCCTAGCAAAGCTTCAAAAATATAAAACATTAAATGACCACCATCCAACATAGGTATTGGAAAAAGATTTATTAAACCAAGACTGATTGAAATATAAGCCATCATACTAATAAAGGCTATCACTCCAAATGTTGCTACTTGGCCAGAAATTTTTGCAATTCTAATTGGGCCACCTAATTGAGAAGTATCCGCCTTTCCCATTATCATTCCACCCAAGTACTTAAGTGAAGAAATACTAACATAATACACTTCATGAGCTGCATGATATATTGCTTGAGCAGGGCCTAATTTTACATGATTAATTTCATCATTATAAGCACCAAGTTTAATACCAACCATTCTCTTGTTAATTTTATTTCCAAGATTGTCCTCACTCATAACCATATTGGGTTTAATTTTAAGTATTAATTCATCGTAATTTCTTTTTACTTTAAAATCGATAAAGTCACTTGTGGACATTGTTATGTATTTAGATACATCCATTAAACTTTTAACCTCATTTCCATCAATCTCTAAAATAATGTCTTTTTCTTTTAATCCACCTACCATTGCAGGACTATCTTTTTGAACTTCATTAATTACTGCAGGAGTAAAGTCTTTACCAATAAATGTATAAATTGAGAAAAATATTAATATTGCCAATAAAAAATTAGCTAGTGGACCACCAAATACAATGAGCGCTCTTTGATATAAAGGTTTTAGTATAAATAATTTTTCTCTTTCTTCGTCACTATACTTTTCTAAAATTTCTTTGTGATCTGCTTGAGAATATACATTTCTATCACCAAAAAACTTCACATAGCCGCCTAAAGGAATAGCGCAAACTTTCCATCTAGTCCCAGATTTATCATTCCAGCCAAATAGTTCTTTACCAAAACCTATTGAAAAATCTGTTACTCCTACCCCATATCTTTTAGCGAAATAGTAATGACCATATTCATGGATAAATACTACAACCAATATCAATATTAAAAATGGAATAATATCTGTCTCTAATACCCATCTCCG
>NZ_JBNGZG010000044.1:0-6917 GCF_052049815.1 Candidatus Pelagibacter sp. | reverse complement strand
CGTCGGCAGAGTCAGTTGTGTATAAGAGACATATATTTATTCAAGTTCTTTTAGGAATAATTACTCTAATGACTGGTGTAGAGATTAAATACGCATCTGTACACCAGTTAGGGTCAATATTTGTTTTGTTAAGTTTTCTTTTTATCTATTATAAAAATACTAACTAACTGCTTTCAGTTTACCTTTTGAGGATTTATTTAAAGCTTGGTTTAGGTCTTCGATAATGTCATCTATATGTTCAATACCAATACAAAGTCTGACATAACTTTGTGTTACACCTGAGGCTGCTAATTCTTCTTCGTTCAGCTGACTATGTGTGGTACTTGCTGGATGAATTGCAAGACTTCTTACATCCCCAATATTGGAAACATGATAGAACATTTTTAAAGACTCAATAAATTTCTTTCCAGCTTCTATTCCACCTTTAAGTTCAATACCAACGATAGGACCATTTCCACCTTTTAAATATTTCTTTGCTCTTTCTGAAATATGATCCTCATGTTTTGTAGAATAAATAACTTTTGAAACTTCTTTGTGTTTTGATAAAAAATCTACAACTTTCTCAGCATTTTCGCAGTGTTGTTTCATTCTTAAAGCAACTGTTTCTAATCCTTGAATGATTGCAAATGCATTATCGGGAGCAAGTGCTGATCCTAAATCTCTTAATAAACAGACTCTCGCTCTGACAGCAAAAGGAACATTAGCACCAGTTAATTCTGGAACCGCCTTTCCCCAAACTACACCTCCGTAACTTGCGTCTGGTTCATTGAACAAAGGTTGTCTTTTTGGATCTGCAGTCCAATCAAAATTACCACTATCAACAATTGCACCTGCCACTGTGGTTCCATGACCACCAATATATTTTGTTAATGAATAAACAACTACAGCTGCACCGTGCTCGATTGGTTTACAAATAAGAGGAGAAGCTGTGTTATCCATTATTAGTGGAATATTATATTTTCTTCCTATATCTGAAACTTCTTTTATGGGAAAAACTCTTAAATATGGATTTGGTAATGTTTCACCATAAAAAGCTCTTGTCTTATCGTCTATAGCTTTTTCAAAATTTTTTGGATCAGAAGGATCAGCATATCTCACTTCAATACCAAGTTTACTTAAAGTATGGGTAAATAAAGAAACAGTTCCACCATATAAGTCAGTTGAACTAACTATATTATCTCCAGCTTGAGCAACATTAAGTATTGCAAAAGTAGATGCTGTTTGACCAGAAGACACTGTTAAACATGCAAGACCTGATTCCAAATTTGCGATTCTTTTCTCAAGAACATCATTTGTTGGGTTCATTATTCTTGTATAAATGTTTCCAAATTCTTTTAATGCAAAAAGATTGGCAGCGTGCTCTGTACTATTAAATTGATATGCTGTAGTTCTGTAAATAGGTACAGCCACTGCATTTGTAGATGGATCACTTCTATAGTCTCCACCATGTATTGCTATTGTTTCTGGATTGCTTCTTTTTGTGCTCATTTTAACTCCTTTTTTAGTGCTTCTGCATTATGCAAGGTGCACAATATAGTTCAAATACCTACCGATTATTTGAGAATTTCCATTTTAGCTGTTTTAAAGCCCGCAATAGGATCAAATCGGCAAGAGTTTTGTAACACTTATATTTAATAAATCAATAGAATTATCAATTTGACTTTGAAAATATTAATAGTATTAATCCACGCACAATGACAAAATTTCTTAAAAAAGACCAATTATCATCATCTTGGTACGAAATAGACGCGAAAAATGCAGTAATAGGGAGATTAGCTACTGTCATTTCAAAAATTATTAGAGGAAAAAATAAAACTACTTTTACCCCACATATGGACGATGGTGATTTTGTAGTTGTTAAAAATATTGAATTAGCAAAATTTACTGGAAAAAAATTTCAAAATAAAAAATACTATAGACATACAGGTCATCCTGGTGGAATAAAAGAAACTACACCTGAAAAACTTCAAGATAAAAAACCAGGTGAGACTTTAAAATTAGCAGTTAAGAGAATGTTACCAGGTGGTGTATTAGGAAAGAAACAATTAACTAAACTTAAAATTTATGCAGGTAATGATCACCCTCATACTGCACAAAATCCTCAAGTAATTGAGATTTCGAAATTAAATAATAAAAATATTGTTAGAAATTAATATGGAAAGCACACAGACTTCAACTAAATCACCAAAATTAAAATTAGATTTTAAAGACAGTAAATATGCTACAGGAAGAAGAAAAACTTCAATAGCTAAAGTTTGGGTTAAAAAGGGTACAGGCAAAATTTATGTTAATGGTAAAACTATGGATGATTATTTTGCAAGTGAAAATCATAAGATGCAAATTGTGAGACCATTTGAGATAATTAATCAATCTACTTCTTACGATGTAAGATGTAATGTTAAAGGTGGTGGCCCAACAGGTCAAGCTGGTGCAATGGTGCATGGAATTTCAAAAGCTTTAGTTCTTTTTGATGAGTCTTTAAAATCAACGCTTAAGACTGAAAAACTTACAACTAGAGATTCAAGAGCTGTTGAAAGAAAAAAACCTGGTAGAAGAAAAGCTAGAAGAAGCTTCCAGTTCTCTAAAAGATAATCTAAAATACTTTTTTAATAAATTTATGCCTAAACTAAATGTATTAGTTGCTGGATCCACTGGTTATATTGGAGTTCAATTAGTCAAACTTTTATCTAAACATAAAAAAGTTAATATAAAATATTTATGTGGAAGTTCTTCTGTAGGTAAAAATATTTCCTATTTCGACAAATCTCTTAGTAAAAAAAAACTACCAAAAATAATTAAGTTTCAAAATAAATTATTAAAAGATGTAGATTTGATTTTCACTGCTCTTCCCAATGGCGAAGCTCAAAAAATTTCAAAAAACTTAAATAAACATAATACATTAATTGATCTTTCAGCAGATTTTAGATTAGATAAAGCATCTGATTATTTAAAATGGTATAAACAAAAACATTCTTTTCCAAAAAATATAAAAAAAAGTATTTATTCATTACCAGAAATAACAAAGAATAAAATTAAAGATAAACAAATTATTGGTAATCCTGGATGTTATCCAACATCAATACTTTTACCATTAATACCAATAATAAGAAAAGATCTAATAGATTTAGAAAATATAATTATCGATTCAAAATCAGGATATTCAGGTGCTGGCAGAGGTGTTCATGTTAAATATAAGGATAAAAATTTATATGAATCACTAAGTGCTTATGGCGTTGGTTATCATAGACACAACTCTGAAATTCAACAAGAACTAATTAAACATACAAATAACAAAAAAATTAATTTTACATTTACACCTCATTTAACTCCAATGTTTAGAGGTATTCTTAGTACAATTTATATCACTATTAAAAAAAAATCTAATATTTCTAAAATCATTAATGAATTAAAAAAAACTTACAAAAATTCACCGTTTATAAAAATTCATAAACAAGATACATTGTTAAGTACTAATGATGTTATAAATACAAACAATTGTTTAATATCTGTTTGTAAAACTAAATATAAAAATAAACTGATAATTTTATCAACTATTGATAATTTGATAAAAGGCGGGTCTGGACAAGCCATTCAAAATATGAACTTAAAATATAATTTTAATGAAACAGAAGGCTTGAAATGAAATATATGTTAATTTTATTACTATTATTGAATTCATGCGTTATAAAAAAGAATGATGATCCAAAAAATGTATTTAAGATTAATTTTAATAAAAACATGAGTTACCAAGAATTTGAAGAAAAAGTTAATGAGTATGCTGAAAATAAACCATACCCTAACTTTGAATAATGATTATGGAAAAAAACATTAATGTTGCTATTATAGGATTAGGACAAATTGGTATTTACCTTTACAATGAGTTACAAAAAAAGAAAAAATTAATAGAACTTAAAACTGGAAAAAAAATTAAAATTGTTGGAATTTCAGCAAGAAATAAGAATAAAAAAAGAAGATTTACAATTGATAAAAAAATTTTTTTCTCAAATCCACTAGATATAATAAGAAAAACTAATGTTGATATATTGTTTGAGTCTATTGGTTTATCTGATGGTATTTCAAAAAAAATTGTAGAAACTGCTTTAAAAAACAAAATACACGTTATCACTCCTAATAAAGCACTTATAGCAAAACATGGTGATTACCTATCTTCATTAGCAGAAAAAAATAATGTCAACTTAGAATTTGAAGCCGCGGTTGCAGGGGGAATACCAATACTAAGAAGTATTAAAGAGGGGATAGCAACAAATAAAATTTCAAAGGTTTTTGGAATATTAAATGGTACTTGTAATTACATTCTATCTGAAATGGAAAATTCCAAACAAAATTTTGAGAATGTATTAAAAAAAGCTCAAGCTCTCGGTTATGCAGAACCTGGGAATCCAAAATTGGATTTGAATGGCTATGATGCTTTTGCAAAAGTCAGAATTCTTTCAGCTTTATGTTTTAATTCCAAGGTAGCACAAAACAATTGTCTAATGGAAGGAATAGAAAAAATTGAATTAAAAGATATTTCAATTGCAAATCAATTAAATATGAGAATCAAACTTCTTGGTATTTCTGAAATTATAAATAACCAATTATTTGAAAGAGTACATCCGTGTTTAGTCAGTAAAAATAGTTATATTGGTAATGTGAATGGTGTAATGAATGCTGTTATTACTAATGGTAAACCTGTTGGTGAGAGTATTATGCAAGGAGAGGGGGCAGGACCAGGTCCTACATCATCATCACTATTATCAGATCTATTATCTATTTTAAGAGGAAATATTAAATATCCATTTGGATTACCGACATCTAAAAGAAAACAACTAAAACCCTACAATATACTTAATTACACAAATTCTTTATATTTGAGGTTTGAAGTTAAAGATATACCTGGTGTTTTATCAAAAATTACAAATCAAATGGCTAGATATAAAATTTCAGTTAAAAGATTAATTCAAACACCTGATAACAATGCTAACAAAGCAACAATTGTTATTATTACTCATAAGACTACTGAGCAAAGTATAAACAATTGTTTAAAAAAACTTAGTAAAGAAAAAATTCTCCTAAAACAACCTACATTAATTAGACTATATAATTAATGGAAATTTACATAAAGTTATTTGAAGTATTATTTCCTGTTTTTTTTGTTGTAGGTATTGGATACTATCTAGGAAAAAAAAATCCTAAAATTGACACAACATTCATAACCACTTTTGCAGCTAATATAGGATCGCCTGCTATGATCATATATTCATTAAATGCAGAGTTTATATCATTTGAAGTGTTTAAAAGTTATTTTTGGTATTATTTAATTGCCATATCTTGCTTTTTTGTTGTTGGGGTTTCTTTATTATATTTTTTGAGAGTAAAAGATATAATTAGAGAATTACCACCTTTATTAATGCCAAATACAGGAAATTTAGGACTTCCACTCAGTTTATTTGCATATGGACAATCAGGCTTAGGAGTAGCTGGCGCAATATCAGCATTAATTATTCTCTTTCATTTCACTGTTGGAGTTTTTTTAGCAGATAGAAAGTTTAATTTTGATGTAGTTATTAAAAGTCCTCCTTTTTACGCAATCATAATTTCTGTAATACTTTTATATTATAATATTAAACTTCCAACTTTTGTTGAAAATACAAGCTCTTTACTGACATATGCTACTATCTTTTTAATTTTGATGTCTTTAGGTATAGCCTTAACAAGACTTAAAGTTTTTTCTTTTAATAAAGCTTTAGTTTGTTCTGTTGGAAGAGTTATTTTAGGACCTATTATTGGTTTTGGAGTAATAAAAATTTTTAATCTAAATGGTTTTGCTGCTGGTGTTTTATTAATTCAATGTTCAATGCCAAGTGCAGTTTTAAATTATTTGATTGCAACTATGTATTCTTCTAAAAAAATTGTTGACAGTGTTGCTAGTACTATAGTTGTATCAACCTTTATGTCATTTATAACAATACCAATTGTTATATTCTTTGCTTTAAAATACTTTAATTAAAGTATAACGTTATTCTAATGAAGGCGATTATTCTTAATCTGTGCGCTTGGTCTATTCTACCAATTATGGATGCTTTTGCAAAATACTTGAGTCAAGATATCCATGTTCTTCAAGTAGTTTGGGCAAGATATTTTTTTACAGTAGCAATTGTTTTACCAATAATACTCTTTTTTTTTAAAAAACAATTTAAATGGACTGATAAACCACAACTTCAACTCATAAGAGGTTTGTTATTACTTTTTGCTACTCTTTTCTTCTTTTATGCTCTTTCAAAAATATCAATGGCAAAAGCACTTACTTTAGCATTTGTATGTCCTTTAGTTGTTACAGCGTTTTCACCATTTTTGTTAAATGAGAGAGTAGGGTTTAGAAGATGGTCAGCTGTTATAATTGGTTTTCTAGGGTCACTAATTGTAATTAGACCCGGTTTTATTGACTTTAATCTTGCCAGTATTGCTGCACTCGGTACTGGAATAATGTATGCTTTTTATTTAATTGCAACTCGTAAATTAAGTACAAGTGATAGTCCTTTATTAACATTATTGTTAACTGGAATAATAGGAGCTTTGCTTACAACTATATTAATTCCTTTTGTATGGATCTTCCCAAGTAAAGAACAATGGTTAATGATGTTTTGTATTGGGTTATTTGCAACTTTAGGACATTTATTCTTGATACTTTCATTAAGATTAGCTGATGCTTCTAAATTAGCTCCATTAGCTTACTTTGAGATAGTAAATAACGTTATAATTGGCTTTTATGTTTTTAATGAATTCCCTGATAATTGGACTTTACTTGGCTTATTTATAATAATTTTGAGTGGTGTGTACATTTCCCGAAGAGAGGTGATTGTTAAATCTTTAAAAAAATAGGTGATATTTATTTACTAATAAATAAAGTATTACTT
>NZ_JBNGZG010000043.1:0-7473 GCF_052049815.1 Candidatus Pelagibacter sp. | reverse complement strand
TAATTGAATTTAAAAAAAAGAATAAAAGCACTTTTGATTACACAATGTGTTCAATAAGTGGTATCGATGGTTTAAAACCTACATTGGAAATAATAGACCGCACAAAAGAAATAGGAATAGCAAATAAAGAGTCAATCATATGTGCCTGGAATTTAATTCTTAACAAATTAAAAAAATATAAAACAAAATTTATACCAATAGATTCAGAACATTTTTCTATTTGGTCATTAATAAAAAATGATAGATTGGACAAAATTGAAAAAATTTATATAACAGCTTCTGGAGGACCATTTTTAAAATTTCCTTTAAAAAAATTTAATTATATTAATCCTAATCGAGCACTTAACCATCCAAACTGGAGCATGGGAAAAAAAATATCAATCGATTCAGCTACAATGATGAATAAAGTATTTGAGATTATTGAGGCAAAAAATTTATTTGATTTAAATTATAATAAAATCAAAGCAATTATTCATCCAGACTCTTATGTCCATGCAATAGTAAAATTTAACAATGGATTAGTTAAATTATTAATTCACGATACATCAATGACAATACCTATATTCAATTCAATTTATTTAAAAGATCAAAAAAAAATTTTCTCAAATCCAATTAATTTTAAAAAATTGAATAATTTAAATTTTCAGGAAATTAATTCAAAACGCTATCCAGTAATCAATGTATTAAAATATATTCCAAATAATATTTCTTTATTTGAAACAGTATTAATTGCTTCAAATGATGAGTTGGTAAGTTTATTTCTAAAGAAAAAAATCAAATTTAATGAAATTTCAAAAAAATTAATCCAAGTGTTAAATTTCAAAGAATTTATCAAATATAAAAAAATAAAACCAAAAAATATAAATGATATATTGAATTTAAACAATTATGTACGTTTAAAAATAAGATCTTTAAGTGTATAAGGGCTCATGTTTTTAAAATTTTTAAAATTAAAGTTAATTTTTTTTATACTTCTATTTTTGTCTTTTAAATCTGCATTCGCAGATAGATTAAATGAAATAAAGTTGATAGGTAACGAAAGAGTGAACCTAGAAACGGTTAAAATGTTTGCTAATATATCACTGGGAGATGAAATTAATGATGATAAGTTAAACAAAGTTTTAAAAGATTTATATGAAACAAATTTTTTTTCTGATGTTAAAATAAATTTTCAAAATTCAATTCTGACAATAACTTTAATTGAGAATCCAGTTGTTCAAAATTTGATATTTAAAGGAGTTAAAAATAAAACATTAAAAAAAGAATTACTGAGTGGGTTAAAAATTAAAGAAAAAAATCCATTTATTGAAAGTAATGTCAAAAATGATTTATCTTTTTTAAAAAATTCTCTGCAAGAAGTTGGTTATTATTTTTCAGATGTGGACATTAAAAAAAAACAAAATGATAATAATACTGTTGATTTAATTTATGATATTTCACTAGGAAAAAAAGCTTTCATTAAAGAGATTATTTTTATAGGAGACAAAAAATTTAAAAAAAGAAAATTACTGAATGTAATTACTTCAGAGGAAGATAAATTTTGGAAATTTTTAACTTCCAAAAGACTTTTGAATAGTCAAAGAATACAATTAGATAAGAGACTTTTATTAAATTTCTACAAAAATAAAGGTTACTATAATGTTAAAATCCTGAGTGAAAATGTTCAATATCAAGATGACCAGAATTTTAAATTAGTTTTTAATATTGATAGTGGAGATAAGTATTATTTTGATAATTTTACGATTAGTTTACCTGATGACTATGATGAAAAATATTTTGTTAAGTCTTTAAGCAAATTAAATTCTTACTCTGGTGAAAAATATTCCTTTAGAGTTTTAGAAAAAATGCTTAATGAAATTGAAACAATAGCATCAACTGAAAATTATGAATTTGTAAATGCTAAAATTGATGAAAAGATTAATGGTCAAAAAATAAATGTGAATATTATTTTAAGTGAGCCTGACATAAAAACTTATATTAAGAAAATAAATGTATTAGGAAACAATGTTACCATTGAAGATGTAGTTAGAAATGAATTAATTATTGATGAGGGAGATCCTTTCAATGATATCTTATTTCAAAAATCTTTGAGTAATATTAAAAGTTTAAATATTTTCAAATCTGTAGAAGCAAATGTAACTAACGATGAAGATGAAATACAAAAAATAATAGATATAAATGTTGAAGAAAAACCAACTGGTGAGATTTCACTAGGAGCCGGTATAGGCACATCTGGTGCTTCAACAATGTTTGGTATTCGAGAAAATAATTTTTTAGGCCAAGGTATTCAGCTAGACTCAAATTTAACATTGAGTGAAGAAACTATTAGAGGACAATTTTCATATACGAAGAATAATTATAAAAATTCAGATAGAGATTTAACTTTATCAGTCCAAAGTCTAGAAACTGATAGGTTAAAAAACTTTGGGTATAAAACAAATAAAACAGGATTCAGTATAGGAACAGGTTTTGAGCATTTGGAAGATTTATATATTAGACCATCATTTGAGACTGAATATGAGTCTATCACTACTTCTTCAACAGCATCTTCTTTGTTAAAGAAACAAGAAGGTAGTTATTTTGATATTAATGGCGCTTATAGCCTTAGTTATGATAAAAGAAATCAGTCTTACCAACCTAGTGATGGTTTTATATCCACTTTTTCACAATCAGTTCCTTTTAATGTAGGTGATAATCAAACTTTAATAAATGGTTATGAATTTACAACATATCACGAATATTTGGATGATCTTGTTGCTTCAATTTCAATTTTCGGTAAAGCTGCAAATTCTTTTGGTGATGAAAAAGTTCGTATTTCAGACAGACTATATCTACCTTCAAAAAAACTTAGAGGTTTTGAAGCAGGAAAAATTGGTCCATTAGATGGTAAAGATTACGTTGGTGGTAATTATATAGCATCTATGAATGCTGCAACTACATTACCTATTTTTGAGTCTCTTGAGACTATAGATTTCAATGTTTTTTACGATGCTGCTAATGTGTGGGGAGTTGATTACAATTCATCTATCAATGAATCAAATTCAATAAGAAGTTCAACAGGTGTAGGTGTTGATTGGTTTACACCTATTGGTCCATTAAGTTTTAGTTTGGCACATCCAATAACAAAGAAAAATTCTGACAAAACAGAGACTTTTAGATTTAATTTAGGAACTACATTTTAATGAAATTCTATTTCAAAATATTTTTAATATCTATTTGTTTTACTAGTATAGCTTCATCTAATGAAAAAAATACAATAAGATATATAGACTTAAATTATATAATAAATGAGTCGATTGCTGGAAAAAAAATTAAACAAAAATTAGAAAATGAAAACTCAAAGAAGATAGAGGAATTTAAGAAGATTGAAAATTCGTTATTAAAAAAAAAAAATGAAATTCTTTCGAAACAAAATATTTTAAGCAAAGAAGATTTTGAAAAAAATGTTATAGAACACCAAAATAAAGTTGCTGATTTACAAAGAAAAAAGAAAAAAAATTTTGATGAATTTAATAATAAAAAAATCAATTTAACTAATTTACTTTTGAAAGAAATTGATAAGATACTTTTAGATTATTCTAAAACTAATTCTATAGATATGATTTTAAAAAAAGAGTTTCTTATAATCTCAAACTCAAAATTAGATATCACAAAAGACATACTTGTATTAGTTGATAATGAGGTAAAACAAATCAAAGGATAAATTGATGCCGAATGACTCATTAAATAAGAAAGAAATTATAGAATTATTACCTCATAGAGAACCTATGTTATTAATTGATGAGTTAATAAATATCAAAAAACTTCATTCAGCTACTGCAATAATGAACGTAAAAAAAGATGGTTTTTATGTTCAAGGTCATTTTCCTGACAATCCAGTAATGCCAGGTGTATTAATTGTTGAAGCTTTTGGACAAGCTGCTGCAGCTTTGACTGCTGCTGGTATTGATAAAAAAGAATATGAAAATAAATTAGTTTTTCTTATGAGTGTCGAAAAAGCTAGATTTAGAAATCCAGTAATTCCAGATTGTAAACTTGAATTAAACATCGAAGCTATTCGTTCTCATGGTAGAGTCTGGAAATACAAAGGTGAAGCTTTTGTTGATGGAAAAAAAATGGCTGATGCCCAATGGTCTGCAACGATTGTAGACAGAAAATAATTAGTAATATTTCTTGATAAGACTATCTTTTGTTATTTGATAAATAAATATCAATGACAAATCCTTTTTTTGAAAATTATGGGCCTTTTAAGATTAATGAAATTTTAGAATTTATTTCATTAGAATCAATTGATGATAATTATGAAATTTATGATGTAAAAGATTTAGTTTCATCTACAGAAAAGGATCTAACTTTTTTTCATAATAAAAATTATGCTGAACTAGCCTCTAAAACAAAGGCATCTTATTGTGTAACTTTAAATAATTTAGTTTCTCACTTACCTTCTTCATGTAAACCAATAATTGTTGAAAATGTTTTACTTAGTATTGCTGAAATAACCAAAAAATTTTATCCATCATCAGTAACAGATGATTTTGATGACGAAGTTTTAGAAATTGAAAATACTAATTATAAAAAAAAAGTTAAATTTGGAAAAAATGTATATATTGGAAAAAATGTAAAGATAGGTGAAAATTGTAAGATAGGACATAATTCTATAATCGAAGGCAATGTAATCATTGGTGATAATTGCTCAATTGGTTCAAATGTAATTCTAAGAAATTCTTTGCTTAAAAATAATGTTAGTATTTTAGATGGGGCTATAATTGGAAAAAAAGGCTTTGGTTTTTTCCCCAATAAAGAAAATAACATAAGGTATCCACACATTGGAATCGTAATAATTGAAGATAATTGCGAAATAGGTTGTGGTGCAACGATAGATAGAGGATCTATGTCAAATACTATTATTGGAAAAAACACTTACATAGATAATCAAGTACATATTGCTCACAATAATAAAATTGGAAATAATTGTATTATTGCTGGTCAAGTTGGCTTTGCAGGAAGCTCCACATTAGGCGATAATGTTATGATTGGTGGTCAAGCTGGAATATCAGGTCATTTAAAAATTGGAAATAACGTTCATATTGGCGGTGGCAGTGGAGTATTAGATGATACTCCAGATAATACGAGAATTATGGGTTATCCAGCAACTAATTTAAGAAAATTTTTAAAAGAAAAAAAATGATACACCAAACAGCAATTATAGATTCAAAAGCAAAAATTGGAAATAATGTCGAAATTGGTCCTTATTGCGTGATTGGTCCTGAAGTACAAATATCTGATAATAATAAATTGTACTCTCACGTAAATATTTCTGGACATACTAAAATTGGGGAAAGTAATACTTTTTATCCATTTTGTTCAATTGGAAATAATCCTCAAGATTTAAAATATAATGGAGAAAAAACCGAATTAGTTATTGGAAAAAATAATAAAATTAGAGAATATGTTACCATACATCCAGGCACAACAGGTGGAGGAGGTAAAACAATTATTGGTGATAATTGTCTATTTATGATTTCTTCTCACATTGCCCATGATTGTATTATAGGAAATAATGTGATTTTAGCTAACAATGTGCCAATTGGAGGACATGCCGAAATTGGTGATCATGTAGTTATAGGTGGCAATTCAGCTGTGCAACAGTTTACAAGAATTGGAAAAATGGCAATGATTGGAGGAATGACTGGAGTGTTAAATGATGTAATTCCATATGGTTTATCTATTGGTAATAGAAACCATTTACAAGGTTTGAATTTAATTGGTTTAAGAAGGAAAAACATTTCTAATAAAGATATTCTTGAATTAAGTGAAGCTTATAAAGAGATATTTAAAACGGATAAACTTTCTGAAAATTTATCAAAACTTAATGGATCATTTCAAAATAATGAATTAGTTAAGGATGTAGTTAATTTTATAAATAAGGATAAAAAAAGACCAATTTGTTCACCATTTAGTAAATAATGTTAGGCTTAATATTTGGAGAGACTCAATTTCCAAAAGAAATTCTAAAAAAAATACAAAAACTAAAGATTAATTTTTTTATAATTGATCTTTCAACAAATAGAATTTTTAAAAAAGAAAAGAATGTAAATTATGTTTCTCTTGGTCAATTCGGAAAAATAATAGAAATCATCAAATCTTATAGGTGTAAAAAAATAATTTTTGCTGGAAAAGTAAAAAAACCTAATTTTTCCTCATTAAAATTAGATTTAAAAGGGGTTTATTATATTCCAAAAATAATTAAAGCAGCAAAAAAAGGCGATGCAGCAATATTAAAAGAAATTATTAAAATATTGTCTAAAGAAAAAATTAAAGTTTTAAAATCAAACTATTACAACCCTGAACTTACTTTAAAAAAAGGTATTTATACCAAAACAAAACCCATAAAAGAAAATCTAAGCTCAATTAAACATGGTGTTAAAATTTTAAATGAACAAAATTCTTTTGATCACATTCAAGGTCTAATAATTGATAAAAACAATAAATTTCATAAAGAGGGACGAGGTGGGACTAAGAAATTGATATACTCAATTAAAAAAAATAAAAATCTAGAAAATATTTTAATAAAGTTTCCTAAAAAAAAACAAGATCTAAGAATTGATCTGCCAACTATTGGAATTGATACACTAAAAGATTGTAAGAAATTTTTTATAAAAGGAATTATCTTAAAATCTAATGCTAATATTTTTATAGATAAAAAAAAATGTATTAATTTTGCAAATAAAAATAAAATTTTTATAAAAGTTATATGAAAAAAATATTTATACTAACAGGCGAAACTTCAGGAGACAAATTAGCCTCAAAGGTTATTTCAAAAATTAAAGAAAAATATAATGATATAGAATATCTTTCAGTAGGGGGAAGCTATTTAAACTCACTTGGCATAAGATCTATTTTTAATCTTAAAGAAATTACTTACATTGGTTTTACTAGTGTAATTTTAAACTTATTTAAAATTAAAAAAAAAATTGATTATACAGTAGATGAAATAACAAAATTTAATCCTGACATCTTATTTAGTGTTGATAGTCCTGATTTTACATTACGGGTTGCAGAAAGAATTAAAAAGATTAATCCTAAAATTAAAACAATACATTACGTAGCTCCACAAGTTTGGGTGTGGAGAGAAGGTAGAGTAAAGAAATTTAAAAACTTTTTAGATCATATATTACTCTTATTTAATTTTGAAAAAAAATATTTTGATAAAGAAAATATTAATAACACTTTTGTAGGTCATCCATTAGTTGAAAAACAAAATTTTCAAAAAACAGATATTTCAAATTTAATTGACACTAGTAAAAAAATTATTTCAGTTTTTCCTGGAAGTAGATTATCAGAATTAAAGTTATTATTACCGATATTAATAAAATCTATAAAATTATTATCGAATAAATTTAAAAATTTACAATTTATATTTCATTCAACTTTAGAAAAAAAAGATTTTATTAAAAATTTTATTTCCAAATA
>NZ_JBNGZG010000042.1:0-7641 GCF_052049815.1 Candidatus Pelagibacter sp. | reverse complement strand
GTATCTACAAGTTCTACATTGAACGGAACAGAAATTACAGCAGCTACAGTTGTATTAAATAATGATCTAAATATAACTAACAGTAGTTCTTCATCTGTAAGTGGTGCGATTTCAGGGACTGGTAATTTAACTAAAGCAGGATCAGGAACGCTAACTTTATCGGGTACAAATTCATATACAGGTGATACAACTATTTCAACTGGAACTTTAACTGTCTCAGGTACTTTATCCAACAGCACAGTAGTTACAGTATCATCTGGCGCAATTTATGATGTAGATGCCAATGATACTATTGCTTCAGTAGATGGTGCGGGAACAATAGATATTGCAAGTTCAACTACTTTAACAACTGGAGATACAAACGATCAAGAGCTAAGTGGAACAGTTTCAGGAGCAGGTTCTTTAACAAAAGCTGGAAGTGGTATCTTAACTTTATCTGGAACAAATTCTTATAGTGGAAATACTACTATTTCAGCAGGTACCTTATTAGTTAGAAGTCAATTAGGTGAAGGAACTTACGCAGGTAATATCTCAAATTCTGGTGACTTTGGTATAAACTCATCAAGTAATCAAAAATTATCTGGAGTTATTTCAGGATCAGGCACAATTAATAAATCTGGGACTGGTGAATTAACTCTTACAGGCGCGAACACTTTTAATGGAACAATTAATGTTACTGGAGGAACATTATTTGCAGGCACAAGTAGTGATGGTTCAAATAACATAACTCTAGGAGACATTGTTGTTAAAGGTGGAACATTAAGTGGAGGAGGAGTGATCGGTGGTGATGTTTCATATACTACTACTGGAGGAACACTTGCACCAGGTAATAGTATTGGAACTTTAACTGTAAGTGGTGATCTAACTTTATCAGCTGATGATACTACTGAAATAGAGTTTGATGCATCAAATACAGATAAAATAATTGTTAATGGAGATATTTCTTTAGATGGTACATTAGTTTTAGAGCCAGCTTCTGGAACATATTCAGCAGGAGTTTATACTATAATTGATGGTAATAGTGGATCAGGAAATACTTTATCAGGAACATTTGCCTCAACAACTGTAAACAATTCAAGTAATATATCTGGTTTTACAACTTCAATTTCTTACGACACAAGTTTAAGAAGGGTATTTTTAACACTAAGTGCAGCAGCTAGTGTTGATACAGTAAAAAGTAAAACAACTATGTCTAGTTTTAAAGATATAGCTGAAATTTTTGATACTAATACAGGTTCAAAATTTGCTAGTATAAAAACTTATCTTACAAATAGTGGTACAAACTCAACAACAGTAAATAAAGAATTAGAGAAATTAAAGGGAACAGTTTTTACTACTTCTTATGCACAACCTGCATTAAATCATGGTCATTTTAATAGAGCTTTAAACAACGTTACATCAACTAATATGAGCACTTCTCTTGTTAGTAATTTTGCAAATACAACTGATGAACTTACTTTAGCTTCCTTACAAGAGGCAGGTCTTTACGGGAAAAAAGAAAATTATAATGAATACTTTGATTTTTCAGACCAATCTGTTTTAGGTTTCATAAAAAATAATAAGAACAAATCATTACTAAATGATTTTAGATCAGACGACTCTGCTACATTTATTAGAACATATGGAACCACTGCAAACAGAGATAATATAGGCACTTCATACACGGGTTATAAATCAGAAACAACAGGAATACTTTTTGGTCAACAATTCAAAAATGATGATGAAAAATTTACAGGCTATTCTTATGGTTTCACAGGAACTGATACTGATTATAAAAATAATTACGGTGAGTCAAAAACATATTCAATGCATGTATCACTGTTAAGACAAATTGACAAAGAAGATCATGGTATTAATTTAATTTCTGGAATGTATGTTTCTAAAACTGAAAGTGAGAGAAATGTAGTTATCTCTGGTGCTTCAATAAATGATAAGTATTTGTCAGATTATTGGGACATAGGGTTTAACCAAGAAGCTCAGTATATTAAAAAATTTGAATTTGCAGGTTTAAATTTAGCACCTTCGGCAAAAATTAATTCTACATATGTTATTAAAAGTGACACAGAAGAGAAGGGTGGTGAACTTGCTTTAACTATTGAAAATGACAATTTATTTATCGTAAAACCAGAAATTGGACTTTCTATTGGAAAAGATATTAGCAAAAAAGATGAAATTGCTAATGAATTTAATATAGCAATGTTTGCTTCTAAAGATCATTTTTTAGAGGGGACAACATCTAAAGCAAGATACACATCAGGATCATCCTTTAATGTAGATATGCCAAGAGATGAAGAAATCTATTATTCACTAGGTTTGGGTTATAATTTTTTAAATAATGAGACAGATACAAGTTTAATGGCTAATGCTTTTTTAATGCAAAACGAACATAGTGATATGGATTCAAACATTTTTTCTTTAACTTTTAGAAAACTATTTGGAGAATTTGGTAAAGGAAATATTCCTCCTGTAGTTGCTAAAAAATCTGAAAATAAAGAAAAGGATATTGTAGTAATTGATTTACCAAAAAATAAAAAAGATGAAATCATTAAAGAAGGCGAAAAATCTTTAGAAAACTTAGAAAAAAATATCGAAATTGTTCTTAAAGAAAATCCAACTCTAGAAGAAGTTGAAACAATTTATCAAAGTTTAAGTGATAGTTTGATTGCTAAGAGAAAATTAACTGTAAACGATGTTTACAATAATATAAGTGCAAATTGTAATGCTGTAGAAAAAAATCTTAAACAATTAGTTAATTACTATAATAAATTACAACTCTATAGAATTTTAGATAGATGTAATAAATTATCTGATCCAAAAGTTCATTTAATCGCTGAACGATTACACCAAATTCAACTTAATGAAAGGACTGCTTTAACAGAATTGTATTATGGATATTTAAGGTTTTTAAATTACATACCTATGATAACCTTTATAGCTTTTATAATTCTAGCTTATGAATTTGTTAGAAGATATATCGTAAATCATTTTAAAAGAAGAATTTCTATTTAAGAAAAATTATTTATAGTAATTTCAATATCCTCTTTTTTTATCATCATTAAATCTAATTTTGTTTTGTTATCTTTCTTAGTTAATCTAACTGATTGGGTTTGAATACAACTTTCAAAAAATCTTCTGATGTCTCTTGCGTTAGAATATTTGTCACCAGTGATCTCAATCACTTTTTTGCAAGCAGTTTTTAATAGAGTACTTGCATCGTTAGCTATCATGTAATTGCTATCTCTACACATTTTGTAAAATATTTGAAATAACTCAAGATCATTATAGTTTTCAAAAACGATGTTTTTTTTAAACCTAGATGCCAAACCTGCATTAGAAGATATAAAATCTCTCATATTTTTTTCATATCCAGCGACTATAACAATTAATCTATCTCTATAATCTTCCATATATTTTAATAATTCATCAATTGCTTCCTGACCATTGTCGTTTGGATCATTCTTATTTACTAAAGTATAAGCCTCATCAATAAACAAAACATTGTCTATTGCTTCATTAAATTTATCCGCAGCTCTTACGGCAGTTTTTCCTTTTTCTGCTACTACCAAATCACTTCTTGTAACTTCTATAAGTTTTCCACCTTGTATTAGTCCAAGATCTCTATAAATTTGTGCTAATATCCTTGCGACTGTAGTTTTTCCAGTACCTGGATCACCAGAAAAAATTAAATGTAAAGTTAAAGCTGGTCCGTCTCCAAGCCCTTTTTCTTTTCTTTCTTTTGAACTTTGTAAATATGCAACAAGATTCTTAACTTCATCCTTTACTTTTTTTAATCCAGGTAATTTGTTTATTTCTTGTATATTTTTCTGAAGATCTTCACTCATTGATTTATATTAAATAATAGTTAATTATTAATTTTAAGTACTTTTAAATAAATGAAACTATTAATTCAAATTATTTTATTAATTTTTTGTATTCAAACTTATAGTTCAGCAGGTGAATCTGGTGAATTGCCTGGACAAGAAGTTAATAATATTGAAGAAACTTTTGAAGAAATACCCAAAGAACAAGAGGGAGTTGACGTTTCAAATGTGGGTGAATTGTTAGATCCTAAAAATACTAATATAGATTTACCAAAAAATAGATTGCTTGAAATATTTAATCAATATTTCCTTTCAGAACTAAATAATGAGATTAATATAATTAAAGAATGTGAAAATATAATTGATGGTGGAAAATGTTATGTTGTTGAGCCAACAAAATCATCAAATCATTTTAATAATTATCATTTTTATACAAATTCACTAAATCAAGTTTACTCAATAATAGCGTTTAACGATATGAAGCAAGGTGATTTAAATAAATGTAAAGATAAAATTGCTTCCTGGAAAGAATATTTCAATAGTTTTGACTTGACTGAGAAAGAAAATGATAATTCTTTAAACTTTATACTAACAGATGCGCCTCAGCAAAATACGTTAGAAATATTTGCTTCTTGTTACACTGAAGAATATAGAGACATAAAATCAAGTTTTAGTATTAAATTTTTTAAAAATACTTAATGAAATTTATTTTCATTATTTCTTTTTTTTTAATTCAATCACAAATCTTATTGGCTTCTAGTAATAGCTCTCAAGAGAATAGAAAATTTTATGAAGATAGAACAGAATTTTTAAAAAAATACATTAAAGAAATTAAAGAAAAAAGAAAAATTAACAAAAATGTGAATGGATCAATCGTTGAAACTTTATGGGGAAAAATTTATACAAGAATCGATATACAATCACAAAATGACATTGATAATTTAACTCTACAAGACTGTAAAAATGATGGAGGAATAGATTGCATAGTTCGTTTTAGATCTTTAAAGATAAATCCAAAATATAATAGACTTGCAAAATATGATAAATCTAAAAAAACTTTAAAAGTTTTAGACCAATATCTAACGTCAAAAAAAGTATATTCTACTAAAGGAATAAATATTTTAATCGCTGAAAAAGATTTTAATAACAAAGATGATTTTAACTGTACAAAAGTTAAATCAAATTATAGAGAAATTTTAAACATCCTTAGAAAAGAAATAGAATTATATCCAACCTCATTTTTAAAAAATTCTGGTCTAAAATTTGTTATGATTTGTGATAAAATTTCAAACAAAGGCATTACCCCAGTAGGAATGGCACCAGGACATTTTGATAAATCTCCTGGAGTTTTTTATGTAAATATTAGTGAAATAAATTCACAAGGTAAAAATAAAAATTCAATTATAAAACATGTATTTCACCATGAGTTTTATCATATTATAGATGCGAAACTTGCTAAAATATATTTAGATGATCAATGGGATAAATTAAATGATCAGGAATATTCTGATAAATTATTAGTTGATAGAAATGTTATAGATAATTCTGTTAAGGGGTATATATCAAAATATGCAAGAAATTCTACTGCAGAAGATAAAGCTGAATTATTTGCATTTATGATTACTCAACATAAGTTATTTAAAAAAACTCTTAAAAATGATCCAATATTATTTGATAAATCAAAGCTTATGATTTTAAGATTAAAATCAATTTCAAATGATATTAATAAAAATTTTTGGAAAAGATTAAATTAAGAATTTCTTATTTCAGATATATTTTTAATTAACTCTTTGCAATCTTTTTCAACTCTAGAAAACACTTCAGACCAATCGCCTTGTATTTTTTGCCTATAAATTCTTAAATTGTCATACCAGATTGTTTCATCTTTTGAATTTAACCATCTCCAGTCCGAAACTTTTGGTAATAATAACCATGTTTGAGTACCAAGAGTACCTGCCAAGTGTGCAATAGCAGTATCAGTTGTGATAACAAGGTCGAGATATTTAATTATTGCTGATGTATCTAAAAATTTTTTTGATCCAGTATCCATTAGTAAATCATAATTAATTATTTTTTCTTCGAATTTATTTTTTTCTATATCTAATGATGCTGAACCTTTTTGAAGACTTATAAAATTAGCATTTTCATTCTCGATTAAATTCTTAAAATTTTTAAGGTCTAAAGAATTACTTGCAACTCTTGGATTAGAAGGGCTTCCATGCCAGTTTAAACCTATTTTTACATTATTATTGATTTCAATTAATGTTTCCCATTCTAATAATTTATTATCATTAATCTTTAATTGTGAAGGAAATGGACAATTTGTATTTAAATCTGGAGTTAAGATACTGATCAAATTTTGTAAAGGGCACCAATAATCAAATTCATTATAATCTAAATCTAAACTTACTAATTGTTCTATATAAGGAGACTCATCAAAAAAGTGATGAAGTTCCTCTTGGCATTTAAATATAATTTTACAATTTAGTTGACTTAAAGTTTCTAAATATCTTGAAAACTGTATAGTGTTCCCTAAACCTTCTTCAGCAATAATTAAGATTGTTTTATTTTCAATATTTTGACCATTCCATAATTGATTTTTTTTATGAGCAAATTGTTTAATATTTTTATCTTCGAAAATTCTGTAGTTATATTCCGTAAAACCTTCATCAAATTTGGACATTGATAACATTGTTGATCCCAGATTTATTCTTGCACGGTAGAAATTTGGATCCAATTCAATGGTTTTTTTATACATATCAATTGCTTCAGTGTATTTTCCAGCGTTGAGTAGGGTATTAGCAAAATTAAAATGAACTATATGAGACTCTGGTTTTGTTTTAACTGCTCGTTGATGGCTGACAATTGCATCTTCATATTTATGTTGTAGATAAAATAAATTTCCAAGGTTACTTAAAATAAAATGATTTTCTGGATTATTAATCAATCCTTGTTGATAAATCTTAATTGCCTCATCATATTTTTTTTCTTGTTTGTACAGAGTTGCTAAACTTAGATAAGGTTTAATTTCATTAGGATTTATTTTAATTGCTGCTTTATAACAATCTATCGCTTTATCTAATTGTTTATTTTGTTCAAAAACTAATCCTAAACTTAAGTAACCTGGTAAGTATTTTGGATCATGTGCAAGTAAATTAGTTAATATTTTTTCTGCAACTTTGTTGTTATTTAGTAAAAATACGTTTGTACCAAGCCTATTAAGAGCTCTTACATCAAACTTTCTATCTAATGATGAAAAATAATACCATAAGGATTTATCAAAATTATTTTGTTTATAGTGAATATCTCCTATTAAATTATAAATTTCATGATTATTTGGATCTTCTTTTAATAGGCTAAATGCATTTTGCTCAGCAAGTCCAAATTGTTTTTTTTCTACTAGTTGATAATTTCTTTTAATATTGGAATCTATTAATGCTTTATTCATTATTATCGAATCAATAAATAATATTACAGATTTTGTATCAAATTGTAAAACATTGATCCAAAATATGGATATAGTGCTGCAGCTAAAACAATAAAACATCCATATGGAATTTGAAAATTTTTATCCTTCTTAAAAATTAAAATTATTAATAAACCAACAATTGCTCCAACTATTGCAGAACTAGCTAATACTAAATAAATTGATTTTACCCCTAACCATACTCCAATTAATAAAAATAATTTTGCATCTCCTAACCCCATACCTTCTATTTTTCTGATTTTAAAAAATAAATATCTAATTAAATAAATAATTCCATAACCAATTAAACCTCCTAGTATTGATTCTAGAAGATTTACATTAAAAGGATTTTTA
>NZ_JBNGZG010000041.1:0-8138 GCF_052049815.1 Candidatus Pelagibacter sp. | reverse complement strand
ATTAATTTTGATTATATATAAAAACAAAAAAATAATTAGATATATAATATTCAAATATTTGGAGAGGTGGCCGAGTGGTTTAAGGCGCACGCTTGGAAAGCGTGTAAAGGGGCAACTCTTTCGCGGGTTCGAATCCCGCCTTCTCCGCCAAATTTATTTAACAATAAGATATTATTTTTTTTATAATCATTTTTGGAGATAGTTTTTTTGAATTATAATATTTGTTGTTTTTATTAATAATTTTACTTTCTGGTTTTGTGTGTATGGGTAAATAAATAGCATGAACTTTTTTTTGTAGAGAAGAAGCTAAACAAACAGGACCAGATTCATTTCCAATTACTACATCACATGAATATATTATCTTAATTATACTTGAAATACTTCTTTTATATGTAAACGTTATTTTTTTTGATTTAAAAAACTCTTTTGGAAATGCCTTCAAGAACTTTTTTTTATTTGGTGAAAAATTAATATATATCTTATTATACTTCTTTAAACTCTTAATTAATTCTACAAAATATTTTATATCCCAATTATTTTGATCATGATGTGAGTCGACACTTATAAAATAATTTTTTAGTTTTTGTTTATTTTTTGATAAATTTTTTTTATTTAAAAAAAAATTATTTTCTTTATGAGATAATTCCAGTTTTTTTGTGTATATCATTAATTTTTCCGACATTGTTAAATGATCTAATGATTTATCTTTATTAATTAAAAATTTCCCTTGGCCCAAGATTATTTTTTTTGGAATATTTGATAGCAAAACTGGAATTGTTAAGCGTGTAGCGTTTGATGTAAGTAATAATTGATCAACTTTATAAGAATTGATTAAATTTTTAAAATCAATAATTTTTTTTATGGTTTGATATAAATTAAATCTATTATTATCAAAATATTTAATTCCTTTATAAAAATCTTCATTTAAATAAACTTCTTTTGCCTGGTTTACTTGATTTGATAAAATTTCTAATTTTTGGTCGTGAGTTTTATATAAAGATCTTAAAAGTGGCAGAAGATAAATTAAATCTCCAATTCCTCTTGCTCCAATTATCACTAATGTTTTTTTCATTTTTTTGTTATTTTATCACTATATCCAAAATTATTTGGTAAAATTGACAAATTTATAAGTAAGTCAATAATTCAATTTACTTATTAGTCATTAATATGTGCGAATTTATAAAAAAAATGATAGTATATATTTTTCCAAAAAAATTAAATTATGAATAAAAATACATATCAAGCAGACTCAATTAAAGTATTAAAAGGTCTTGAAGCAGTAAGAAAAAGACCTGGAATGTATATCGGTGACACTGATGATGGGACTGGTTTACACCATATGGTTTATGAGGTTGTAGATAATTCAATTGATGAAGCTTTAGGAGGTTACTGTAAAAAAATTGAAGTTACGCTTAATTCAAATGGTACAGTTACAGTAAAAGATGATGGTAGAGGAATTCCAGTTGATATGCATAAAGGTGAAAGAAAGTCAGCTGCGGAAGTAATAATGACCCAATTACATGCAGGAGGTAAGTTTGATCATGACTCCTATAAAGTATCTGGTGGTCTTCACGGTGTAGGGGTTTCAGTCGTAAATGCTTTATCAGAGAGTTTACATTTAGAAATTTACCGTGATGGAAAAAAACACAATATTGAATTTAAAAATGGAGCAGCAAAAGCTCCACTTAAGGTTACAGGTAAGACTAAAGAAACAGGTACTCAGATAACTTTTTTACCTTCAAAAGAAATCTTTTCATCAACAAAATTTAGTGGAAATATTTTGATAAAAAGAATGAGAGAATTAGCATTTTTAAACAAAGGTATAAAAATTATTTTTATTGATGCTACTCAAAAAAAAGAAAAAAAGAACGAATTTAAATTTGATGGTGGAGTTTTAGAGTTTGTAGATTATTTAGATGAAAAAAGAGAAAAGCTTCAAAATAAGAATGGAAATGAGTTATTTAAAAAGCCCATTTATATAGAGGGTAAAAAAGGGAATATCGAGATTGAGTGTTCTTTAAAATGGAATGCAAGTTACTCTGAAGATGTATATCCATATACGAATAATATCTTTCAAAAAGATGGCGGAACACACTTGCTAGGTTTTAGAAGTGCTTTAACAAGAGTTGTAAACAAATATGCAAATGAACATAATTTGTTAAAAAAAAATAAATTAGCTATTTCAGGAGATGATATCAAAGAGGGACTAACATGTGTTCTTTCCACAAAAATTCCTGATCCAAAATTTTCTTCTCAAACAAAAGATAAGCTTGTTTCTTCAGAGGTAAGAATGATAGTTGAAACTATAGTAAATGAAAAATTATCTATATGGTTTGATCAAAATCCTTCAGTTGCTAAAGTTATATTAGCAAAGATTATACAAGCTGCTTTAGCAAGAGATGTTGCCAGAAAGGCTAGAGAAAATGTTAGAAGAAAAGGTGCATTAGAATTAAGTGGTTTGCCAGGTAAACTTGCAGATTGTCAAATTGGGAAACAAGAGGGCACTGAGTTATTTATAGTAGAAGGTGACTCCGCAGGTGGTTCGGCTAAGCAAGGCCGAAATAGATCAAATCAAGCGGTACTTCCACTAAGAGGAAAAATTTTAAATACTTATGTGGAAGACATAAGTGTTAAGAAAAAAAATGGTAATGGTTCAGATCATAGAACCAAAGCCTTATCAAAAATGATATCATCTAATGAAATAGTTACTTTGATCAATGCATTAGGATTAGATCCAAAGTCTCAAGAAATCGATACTAAAGATTTAAGATATGGCAAAATAATTATTATGACAGATGCTGATGTAGATGGTTCTCACATTAGGGCATTGCTATTAACTTTCTTTAATAATAAACCGTTTAATAAATTAATTGAAGATGGGCATATTTATTTAGCACAACCTCCTTTGTTTAAGATTAATAAGGGATCAAAAGGAATTTATATTAAAGACGAAAATGAACTAGAAAAATATATCATTAATAATAGTAAGGAATTAAAAAAATATAAAAAAGGATCTAAAGATTTTCTCAAAGCAATAGATGAAGAAAAATCAAAAATGAGTATTCAAAGATTTAAAGGCCTGGGCGAAATGAATCCTGAGGAATTATGGAATACTACTTTAAATCCTGATACAAGAAATCTATTGCAGGTTCAGTATTCAAAGGACACAAAAAAAGACCAGAGTTTAATTCATACATTAATGGGTAACGATGTTGCTTTAAGAAAAGATTTTATTACATCAAATGCGATCAATGTAAAAAATCTTGATATTTAGTGAGCAATTTTTTTGAAACTTCAAGATATTTTACTTTAAAAAAATCTACTTATGTTTTTTTAAGATGGATAGGTATTCTTGGTCAATTATTTTCAATAAGTTTGGTATATTTTGTATTTGACTTTAAATTTGATTATTTTACTTGTTTTTTAGTAATTTTGATCGGAGGAATCAGTAATTTATACTTAGATTTCATATATAAAAAAGTTCAAATTACTGAACAAAGTTCCTTTTTATTCTTAGTTTTTGATACTTTGCAGCTTAGTATTTTGGTTTATCTTTCTGGAGGTATAACTAATCCCTTTATTATCTTCTTAATTATCCCAAGTGTATTTTCTGCAGCAAATTTAGGCTTTAGAATTAACCTTAGTTTAGTTGTGATTACATCAATTATAATAGTATTTTTAACTTTTAATTATCAGCCTCTACCTTCACCTTTAAATTTTGATAATAAACTTAATCAATATGTTTACTATGCAATTCCACTTGCTTTAATTATAGCATTAGTTTTTTTAAATTATTTTGCACTTTCTTTTGTAAAAGACTCTAGAATAAGAAAAGAAGCACTTCATAGAATGGAAGAAGTAATGGCTAAAGAACACGAACTTCTGTCATTAGGAGGACAAGCCGCTGCTGCTGCACACTCATTGGGTACACCATTATCAACTATAAAATTAATTTCACAAGAATTATCCAAGCAGTTTAAGAGTGATAAAGAAATAAGTAAGGATATTGAATTACTCTTAAGTCAAATAGAAAGATGTGAAGAAATTCTTAAAAAGTTAAGCATTAATCCTTCTGAAGAAGTAGAATTTATTGATGATGACTTAAGTATGAGAGAATATTTGAGAGATATTACAAAAAGTTTTGAAGAACTTGGTAATAAAAAATTTGTTTTTAATTTTGATCAAGATTCAAATCCAAAAAAAATTTCTAAATCTATTGAAGTAGTTTATGGATTAAAAAATTTTATTGGTAACGCTTATAAATTTTCCAAAGACACAGTATTTATTAATTTAAAAAGTGATAGCAATATGACGGAAATAACTATTGAAGATGATGGAGACGGTTATCCAAAAGATGTATTACCTAAAATTGGAGAACCTTATTTAAAAACTTCTAACACAGATAACAAAGATAAAGCTGGTTTAGGTTTGGGAATATTTATTGGAAAAACTTTATTAGAAAAAAATTTTGCGAAAATTACCTGTCGAAATTCAAAAACAAGGTCAGGTGCTGAAATTTTAATTAAATGGAAAAATAGAGAGTTGTTTAATATCTAGTGAAATTTTTTCTTTGTCTCAAATAACGAACTTAATTGAGAAACCATTACATCTCCTAATTCATTAACATCAGTAATTTTTATCGCTTTGTTGTAATATCTTGAAACATCATGACCTATTCCAATAGCTAATATTTCTATATCTGATTTATCCTCGATAAATTTAACCATTTTTTTTAAATGTTTTTCTAAAAAATCACCTGAATTTACTGAGAGTGTTGAGTCGTCAACTGGAGCCCCATCAGAAATAACCATTAAAATTTTTCTTTCCTCTTTTCTTTTTTTAATTCTATTAAAAGCCCATTGTATGGCTTCTCCATCAATGTTTTCTTTAAGTAAACCCTCTTTTAACATTAAGCCAAGATTATTTTTGGCCTGTCTCCAATGTGTATCTCCACTTTTGTATATGATATGTCGAAGATCATTTAATCTTCCTGGTGTTTTTGGTTTTTCTTTTTTATTCCAAAGCTCTCTACTCTTTCCGCCTTTCCAATTTTTAGTTGTGAAACCAAGTATCTCAACTTTGACTGAGCATCTCTCTAAAGTTCTTGATAAAATATCTGCACATATTGCGGCGATTGTAATTGGCCTACCTCTCATAGAACCCGAATTATCTATTAATAATGTTACAATTGTATCTTTAAATTCTTGATCTTTTTCTTTTTTAAATGAAAGAGAATTATATGGATCCATAATAATTCTCGGTAATTTAGAACTATCTAGCAGACCTTCTTCTAAATCAAAGTCCCAAGCTCTGTTTTGTTTTGCTAACAATTGTCTTTGCAATTTATTTGCCAGCTTTGTGATTACATCTTGGAAACCTATTAATTGTTGATCTAAGGTTCGTCTTAATTTTGCAGATTCCTCTGAATTTTCTAAATTTTCAGCTTTAATTACCTCATCGAATTGATTGGTAAAGACTTTGTATTCAAGATTTAAATTTTTGAGATTAGTTTTTTGAATTACTTGTTCAGAACTTTCTTTATCAGAATCTGTATCCACAAGCTGTTCATCCATTTTGTATTCATCAATATCATAATCTGAATCTAGACTAGTTTCAGTCTCTTCATCCTTACTTTGTTCTTTTTGATCATCGGTCTCAGCTTCCTCATTTTCATTTGATGGATTATCTTGACCTTCATCATTATTTTCTTCTTTTTGTTCTTCATTTTCCTCAGTATCAAAAATGTCCATATTTTGAAGAATTTCAGAAAATTTAGATGAATATTTATTTTGATCCTCTAAATTTTCTTTTAAAAAATGTAAATGATCTTTAACCGAGAGATCAAAATCTTTTTCCCAAAATTCTAGCATTCTACTTGTTAAAGAATTTAGTTTAACATTATGAAAATGTTTAAGCATATAAAGCTCAAAGGCTTCAGCTACTGATACGTCTTCCTTAGTCTTTAGTTGATCTTTTCTCTTAAGATTAATTATTTGCTCATAGTTTTGATTTAAATTTTTTTCAATACCTTTAAGCATTTTAAAACCAAGCTGTTCATATCTTATTTTTTCAGCAATTGTGTATAGCGATTTACAAGAAGAATTTGATGGGAGATTTTTTTTAAAAACCAGGTTATCAGAAAATTTTTTCTTAAGTGCTGTAGAGTCAGACTCAGCTCTCAATCTTACAAAATCTCTTGGTCCAGCAAGATTATCTATTTCAAAAAAATCAAATTTCTTTGAACTTTTATTTTTATCTTGTTTTTGATTTAACTCTAAATCATCAGATATAACACGTACTGTTGATGAAAGAGCTTGTTTGAGTTTTTCTTTAAGAGAAGCTTCTTTGTTGCTCATTTAAATTTGAATATTTACTAAAGACTCAGGTAATTCTTCTCCAAAACATCTTTGATAATATTCAGCTATAGTATTTTTCTCTAGCTCGTCACATTTATTCAAAAATGTAACTCTAAAAGCATATCCAGTGTCTTTAAATATTTCAGCATTTTCTGCCCAGTGTAAGACAGTTCTTGGACTCATTACTGTTGATATATCTCCAGCTATAAAACCTTTTCTTGTCAATGAAGCAACTTTAATCATATTAGACACTTTTTCTTTACCTTTTGCATTGTTTAGATTTTTGTTTTTGGCAAGTACAATATCCATTTCACGCTCAAGACTTAAATAATTTAAAGTGGTAACAATATTCCATCTATCCATTTGACCTTGGTTTATTTGTTGAGTTCCATGATATAAACCTGTTGTATCGCCCAGTCCAACAGTGTTAGATGTTGCAAATAACCTAAAATATTTGTTTTGTTTGATAACTTTATTTTTATCTAGAAGTGTAAAATTACCTTCAGCTTCTAAAACTCTCTGAATTACAAACATTACATCAGGTCTTCCAGCATCATATTCGTCGAAAACTAATGCAACAGGATTTTGTATTGACCATGGTAATATTCCCTCATTAAATTGAGTAACCTGTTTTCCATCTTTTAAAACGATTGCGTCTTTTCCTATTAAGTCTATTCTACTTACATGACTGTCTAAGTTAACTCTTATACAAGGCCAATTTAATCTTGCAGCTATTTGTTCTATGTGAGTTGATTTACCTGTTCCATGATACCCTTGAACCAAAACTCTCTTATTAAACGCAAACCCAGATATTAGTGCTAAAGTGGTATCTTTATCAAATTTATAACTCTTATCTATTTCGGGTACGTATTCTGATTTTTCTGAAAAGGCATCCACTTCCATCTCAGAGTCAATACTAAAAGTATTTTTCAATGATAATTTAATATCAGGCTTTATATTTAAGTTAGGTGTCAATTTTTTCCTTATAAGTATTTTTTAGCTGCGTATAGGCTAATGTAATTAGTTTAAGTTTTTCCTCGTATTTTTTATTGCCAGCATTAATATCAGGGTGAAATTTTTTGACAAGGGCTTTGAATTTCTCCTGTATTTTCTGCCATTTTAAACCCACAGAAACACCTAGAACGCTAAATGCTTTGATATCCTTGTGATCAAATTTAAATTTGCTCATATGATTATAATCACTTTTAAATTTATCTTTATCCATTTCATCTTTAAGAGTGTCGTTCCACAGAACTTTAAAAAAATTATCTGAAGAGCTAAAATTTTGAGTAGGTTTATGCCACGTCATGTCAGATTTTAAAAAATCCATTATCTGATCATCATTCATACCTGAAAAATAATTCCAATTTTTATTAAATTCCTTCACATGTTCGAGACATAGAAGTCTGTATTTTCTGCTATTATCTTTTTCAACTGGAGCTTTATATTCTCCAATTTCGTCACAATTATTCCAATCACAAATATTTTTCATGCTATAAATAAAGTTATGGAGATAAAAAATTTAATTTCAATAATAAAAGAAAAAATTTCAAAAAATATAGTCTGTGAAGATTTAAAAATTGAAGATAAAAGCTTTTTACATAAAAACCATAAAGGTAATGATGGTTCTAGATTTCATATAAAACTTACAATTAAGTCTGATGAATTAAAAGACAAGTCAAAAATTGAAAGCAATAAAAAAATATATAAAATTCTAGATGAAGAGATGAAGGAATTTATTCATTCTCTTCAAATATTAATTATCTAAAAAGTTTAAAAAAA
>NZ_JBNGZG010000040.1:0-8241 GCF_052049815.1 Candidatus Pelagibacter sp. | reverse complement strand
AATTTAATTAACAAATATTAAAATATTATGGCAGGAAGTTTAAATAAAGTATTATTAATTGGTCGTTTAGGCGCAGACCCAGAAATCAAACAAATGGTTAACGGTAAAAGTGTTGCTAGATTAAGTTTAGCAACTAGTCAAAGTTGGAAAGACAAAAATACAGGTGAAAAAAAAGAAAAAACAGAATGGCACCGTGTAGTTGTATTTAATGAAGGTTTAGTAAACGTAGTTCAACAATATTTAAAAAAAGGTGCACAAATTTATGTTGAAGGTCAAATTGCAACTAGAAAATGGAAAGATGAACAATCTGGACAAGATAAATATTCTACTGAAATTGTAATCCAAGGTTATAATTCTTCACTAACAATGTTAGGTGGCGGAAGTGGGTCTGGCGGGATTCAAAATGACTCAATGTCTCAAATTTCAAATGATATGTCTGATAATTCACAAGTATCAAATGAAATGGACGATGATATTCCTTTTTAATTAAGTAATGCAAAAAACAGAATTACCTAAAGACAATAATATAAAACTGATCTCAATGCATGATGAGATGAGCTCATCATATTTATCTTATGCAATGAGTGTAATTGTTTCTAGAGCTCTACCTGATATTAGAGATGGATTAAAACCAGTTCATAGAAGAATTCTGTATGCAATGTACAAAGGTGGATATGATTGGTCTAAACAATTTAGAAAATCTGCAAGAATAGTCGGGGATGTTATAGGTAAATATCATCCTCATGGTGATCAATCTGTTTATGATGCATTAGTGAGAATGGTTCAAGATTTTTCAATGAGTTTACCATTAGTAGATGGTCAAGGTAACTTTGGTTCAATAGATGGAGATCCAGCTGCAGCAATGAGGTATACCGAAACAAGATTGTCCAAAGTAGCTCAATTTTTAATTGATGACATAGAAAAAAATACAATTTCTTTTAAAAGTAATTACGATGAAACTGAGAAAGAGCCTTCTGTTTTACCTGCTCAATATCCAAATCTTTTAGTAAACGGAGCAGGTGGTATAGCAGTAGGAATGGCAACTAGTATTCCACCACATAATCTTGGTGAGATAATTGACGGCACTTTAGCTTTAATTGATAACAAAGAAATTACAGTTAAACAATTAATGAAACACATACCTGGACCTGATTTTCCAACTGGTGGTGTAATTATTGGTAAAGATATTATTAAACAAGGTTACAGTAAAGGAAGAGGTTCTTTTAAAGTAAGAGGTCAAATATCTATAGAACAAATGAAAAATGGAAGAGAGAGACTTGTTATAACATCAATTCCTTATCAAGTTAACAAATCCGTATTAAATGAAAGAATAGCTCAATTAGTTAGAGAAAAAAAAATTGAGGGAATTAAAGACATAAGAGACGAGTCAAGTAGAGAAGGAATAAGAGTAGCAATTGATTTAAGAAATGGTGTAGAACCTGAAACTGTTAAGAGACAACTTTATAAAAATACTCAAATTGAAAGTTCATTTGGTTTTAATACTTTAGCAATTGTTGATGGGAAACCTCAAACGTGTAATCTAAAAGATTTTTTAACAAATTTTTTATCTTTTAGAGAAGATGTTGTAATTAAAAAAACAAAATTTGATCTTCAAAAAGCAGAAGAGAGAGCTCATATACTTATTGGCTTATCTGTTTCGGTAGAGAACCTAGATAAAATAATTAAAATTATTAGATCTTCAAAAACACCTGATGATGCAAAGAAAGCAATTTTATCTACTAAATGGAAAATAAATAAATCACAGAAATTAATTTCTTTAGTTGAAAATAAAAGATCTAAGGGAGCTTATAGTTTATCTGAACCTCAAGTAGTTGCTATCTTAGAATTAAGATTACAAAAATTAACAGCTTTAGGAATAAATGAAATTGAAGTCGAAATAAAGAAACTTGCAGAATTAATAACAAAATACAAAAAGATTATTTCTTCGAAAAAAGAACTTTTAAAAGTTATTAGTGACGAACTTAAAAATATTAAAGAAAAATTTTCAGTAAAAAGGAGAACTGATATCATAGATGCGGTGTTAAATTATGATATTGAAGAAACAATTCAAAAAGAAGCTGTATTCATAACAGTTACACTTCAAGGTTATATTAAAAGAGGATCACTAAACAATGTTAAGCAACAAAAAAGAGGTGGAAAAGGAAAGACTGGAATAACAACAAGACAAGAAGACTCAGTTGTTCAAACATTGTCTGTTAATACTCATACATCTGTATTATTTTTTTCAACAGAAGGATTAGTTTACAAAATTAAAGCATGGAAAATTCCTGAGGGATCATCTGTTTCAAAAGGGAAATCTTTATTCAATATTTTACCTTTAAAAAGCCACCAGTCTATAAGCTCTATTATGCCTTTTCCTGAAGACGATCCAGAATCAAAAGATTTGATGATTATATTTGCTACTGCACAGGGAAAAGTTAGAAAAAATAGTCTAGAAGATTTTTCTTCAATTAACGCTTCTGGAAAAATTGCAATGAAATTAGACCCGAACGATAGAATAGTTGGTGTAAAAATTTGTAGAGATGATCAAGACGCAATGTTAAGTACTAAATTAGGTAAATGTATTAGATTTGAAACTAAGAAATTAAGGGTTTTTAAAGGTAGATCTTCTAAAGGAATTAGAGGTATTGATCTTGCTAAAGATGATCAAATTGTATCTCTATCAATTATTCAAAACGATAAAGCATCTAAAAATAGCAAACAATCATCTGCTGATAAAGCAGAATTAAAAGCAAAGGAAAAATTTATTTTATCAATAACAGAAAATGGTTATGGAAAAAAAACATCTCATTATGATTACCGAGTTACCAATAGAGGTGGCAAAGGTATAATTGGTATTGTAAATTCTGCAAGAAATGGAAACATAGCATCTTCTTTTCCAGTTTATGATGGTGATGATATTATAATTTCAACTAATAAAGGAAGAGTTATTAGAGTTGCTGTTAAAGAAATAAGAACAGCTGGAAGAAATACTCAAGGTGTTAGAATTATCAAATTGTCTGGTGATGAAAAAGTTGTTTCAGCCACGAAAATTGATGATAACTTAATTTAATGTCAAAAACTGCTATATACCCTGGAACATTTGATCCAATAACTTTTGGTCATATAGATGTAATTAAAAAAGGACTAAAATTATTTGATAGAATAATTGTTGGTGTATCAGATGTAAATAATAAATCTTATCTATTTAATTCCGAAGAAAGAATACAGATAGTAAAAAATGCTCTCTTTAAAGATCTTAAACTAAATAAGAAAAAAATTGTAATTGTATCATTTACATCGTTAACAACTGATTTATGTAAAAAGTATAAATCTAATATTATATTAAGAGGTTTAAGAGCCGTGTCAGATTTTGAATATGAGTTTCAATTAGCTGGAATGAATAGGAAATTAAACTCTAATATAGAAACATTATTTTTGATGTCAGATGTAGAAAACCAAATTATTTCATCTCGATTTGTTAAAGAAATAGTAAAATTAAATGGAAACATAGGAAAATTTACTACCAAAAGTACAATAAAATCTTTAAAAGAAAAAATATGAAAAAAATTTTAATAAATTTATTTGTTTTACTTTTTTTATTAACCAATCAATCAATAGCTGAGGAGAATATAATGATTTTAAAATTAAAAGATGGAGATGTAAAAATTGAGTTATTTCCGGATGTTGCCCCTAATCATGTCAAAAGAATTAAAGAACTAGCTGATAGTGGTAAATATGATGGTGTAGTTTTTCATAGAGTAATTGATGGTTTTATGGCTCAAACAGGTGATGTACAATTTGGTAATTCTTCAAATGATAATTTTGATTTAAGAAGAGCAGGTATGGGTGGATCTGATCTACCTGATTTAAAACAAGAATTTAATAGTTTACCTCATGACAGAGGAACTTTATCAATGGCAAGATCACAAGATCCAAACAGTGCAAATAGTCAGTTTTTTATTTGTTTTAAACCAGCCCCTTTCTTAGATAGACAGTATACTGTTTTTGGAAAAGTTATCGAAGGTATGGAGCATGTTGATAGCATTAAAAGAGGTGATAGTAATAATAATGGTGCTGTTGACGATCCTGATAAAATTATAAGCTTTAAATCTCTATAGTTTATTTATTAGATGGCATTAAAGAATTTTGCCTTCAAACTTTTGAATAAAGATAATTATGCCCGTCATGGTATAATTGAAACCCATAGAGGTAATATAAGAACACCAGCTTTTATGCCAGTTGGTACTCAAGCTACAGTCAAAGCTTGTTTTATAGATGATATAAAAAAAACTGGTTCAGATATAATATTATCAAATACTTATCATTTGATGATAAGGCCTGGAGTAGAACGTGTTATGTGTGCTGGTGGACTACACCAATTTATGAATTGTAGTCTACCAATTTTGACAGACTCTGGTGGTTTTCAAGTGATGTCTTTATCCAAGTTAAATAAGATTGATAGAGAAAAAGGTGCAATATTTAATTCTCACGTTGATGGAAAGAAATATTACTTAAGCCCTGAAGAAAGTATACGAATTCAATTAGGTTTAAATTCTGACATTGTTATGATTATGGATGAGTGTCCAAAAAAAACAACTGACTACAAAATAATTAAAAATTCAATGGAGCTGTCTTTATACTGGGCAGAAAGATCTAAAAAAGCATTTGGAAAAAACCCTCACAAAGCATTATTTGGCATCGTACAAGGAGGTTTGTTTAATGATCTTAGATTACAATCTTTAGATGGCCTTCAAAAAATAAATTTTGATGGTTATGCTATTGGTGGTTTAGCAGTTGGAGAAACACAAGATGAAATGTTTAATGTATTAGATGGAATAAAAGATCATCTTCCAGAAGAAAAACCTCATTATTTAATGGGTGTTGGCACTCCTTCAGATATTTTAGGAGCTGTAAAAAGAGGTATTGATATGTTTGATTGTGTATTACCATCTAGATCTGGAAGAACTGGCTTAGCTTTCACTTGGGATGGTAGAGTAAATATTAAAAATAATAAATATCAATCAGATAACACTCCTTTAGATAAAAACTGTAAAAATTTTAGTTTAAATAAATATAGCAAAAATTATTTGAATCATTTGTTCAACACTAATGAAATCTTAGCTTCAATGTTGTTAACTCTTCATAATATCAATTTTTATCAAGAATTAATGCAGTCAATTAGAGAGAATATTCAAAAAGGCACTTTTGATGAATTTCATGATAAATACATTGATAAGTTGTAATAATATCTTAGGATTTGTCAAAATTGTCATTTGATATATGGAAATAATTCTGTATATAACACACAATCAATTTGATTTGTGGGCCGTTAGCTCAGTTGGTAGAGCAATTCCCTTTTAAGGAATGGGTCGCTGGTTCGAGCCCAGCACGGCTCACCACTTTCAAGATAATTTTATTGGTGGATAATCAATTATTATTTCATTTACCCATCCATCTATATTCTTAATTCTATTGTCAGATGAAGGATGCGTGCTCATAAATTCTGGTGTTTCTTTTCCTTTATTGAATTCTTTCATTCTTTCCCAAATTTTTCTTGTTTCTCGTATATCATAACCAGATAAAGAGGCAAAAATCATTCCCAAGTAATCTGCTTCACTTTCCTGTTTTCTATTAAATGGATTCATTATTCCTAATTGGGACAACAAACCTACAGTGTCCATGCCTGTTGTTCTATTTATGTCAGATAAAATACCCCCGCTAAAAATATCTAAAACTCTTGTTCCTGTATTTAGTAAAACACCTCTACTAGCTCTTTCTACAGAATGTTTGGCAACTGCATGAGCTATTTCATGACCCATGACTGCTGCAAGACCATTTGTATTTTTGGTGACATCTAGTATACCTGTGTATACAGCTATTTTACCACCAGGCATACACCAAGCATTTCTAATTTTATCGTTATCAATTAAAATATATTCCCAATCAAAATTTAATGTTGGATCATTTATGTTCGATCTAGAAAAATATTCACTAATTGAATCTTCCATTTTTTTTCCTATTTCTTTAATTTCGTTTAATTTATTCAAATCATCACTCAGTTTTTCTTTTTCTTTAATTTGCTCATAAGCTTGAGCAGCTTGAGCGTTTAATTTTGCCTCTGGTATAATCTTTAATTGTTTTCTCTCTGTAATTGGTGCAGTTGCACAAGAATTAAGAAATATTGAACAACAACCACAACCAGCATAAGTTAAAAATTTTCTTCTATCCATTTTATAATTAATTGTTAATATAGTTTATATGAATCTAAATAACAAAATTTTAGCGGTACTTTTTATAATTGCAATTAGTTTTGTTATTTTCTCGAGCTATAACTAAAGATTAAAATGGGTAAAAAAAAAAGATCTTTATCTTTAATACTTAGAAATTATTTCATTGCTGGAGTTGTTGTTTTAATTCCAATTGGTTTTACCTTATATTTAAGTAAAATTCTAATTAATATCTCATCAAAGATATTACCAAAAAATATTAATCCAAATAGCTATTTACCATTTGAAGTTCCAGGAATAGAAATTTTAATATCAATTATATTTATAACTTTTGTAGGCGGTCTTTCATTATCTTTTCTAGGAAAAAGATTGTTAAAACTAATTGATGATCTATTCAAAAGAATTCCTTTTTTAAGAACTGTTTATTCAGCAATAGTTCAAATGACAGAAACTTTTTCCAAAAAAGATGATAATAAAAAAAGTGTTGTTTTAATCGAATATCCTAGAAAAGGAGTTTGGGCAGTAGGTTTTGCTACAAAAGAAAATGATGGTGAAATGTCAAAAAAAGTTAATAAAAAATTGATTAATGTTTTTGTCCCAACAACGCCTAACCCAACTAGTGGTTTTTTACTAATGTTTCCAATAGATGAAGTGATTTATCTTAATATGAGCTTTGAAGAAGCATCTAAATTTATTGTTTCTGCTGGTACTTCTAATATTAAGAGTTAAACTATATCATTAATTATATCAGCTCTATCATATAGTTTAAGTAAAGGTTTGAAATCACTTACATCTTCATTTTCTTTTTCAATTCTATTAATTTCCTTTTCAGCAACTTTAAACAAGTCACTGTTATGAATTGGATCAGCTAGTTTAAATGTTTTTACACCGCTTTGTTTAAAACCTAAAATGTCACCGTAACCTCTTAATTTCATATCTTCCTCTGAAATTTTAAAACCATCATTAGATGATTTTAATATTTTAATTCTTTTTTTTGCATTTTCACTAAGATTAGATTTAAACATTAATATACAATTAGATTGTTTAGAGCCTCTTCCAACACGTCCTCTAAGTTGATGAAGTTGGGAAATTCCAAATTTATTTGCATTCTCAATTACAATTACAGTGGCGTTAGGAAAATCTATACCAACTTCAATTACTGTTGTAGATACCAATATTTTATATTTTTTTTTTAAAAAATTATTCAAGATCTTTTCTTTTTCATCAAAATCAGTTTTACCATGAAGTAATGCTACTTGATCAGGAAAAATTTTAGATAAAAATTTAAATTTTGATACAGCAGACTCATGATCAATTTTTTTTGACTCTTCAATAAGTGGGCAAACCCAAAAAATTTGGTTATCATTATTTATTTCTTTTTTTATAAATTTTAATACATCATCGATTTTGCTATCTAGTTTACTATATGTTTTAACCTCTTTTCTTGATTTTGGTTTTTCTCTTATTATAGAAACATCCATATCTCCATAAATTGTCATAGTTAATGTTCTTGGTATTGGTGTAGCAGACATTAGTAATACGTCACAATTCTCACCACCTTTGTCAGATAATTTCTTACGTTGATTAACACCAAATTTATGTTGTTCATCTATTATCACTAAACCTAACTTTTTAAATTGAATTTTATTTTGAAAAATTGCATGTGTTCCAAATATCAAGTCTATTTTATTTTCACTTAATTTTTTAATAATAATTTTTTTATTCTTATTTTCAGATTTACTAGATAATAAATCTAGATTTATCTTATTATCAAATAGTTCTTTCGCTAAATTATAATGTTGTCTCGCAAGTATTTCTGTTGGCGCCATAAAAGCAACTTGAAAACCAGCTTTAATTGAGTTCAAAGACGCAATTAAAGACACGATTGTTTTTCCACTTCCAACATCACCTTGTAACAATCGAAACATCTTATTTTCTGATTTTAAATCATCATTTATTTCGATTAATGCTTTAATTTGATCATTAGTAAGTTTGAATTTTAATTTAGAAA
>NZ_JBNGZG010000039.1:0-8419 GCF_052049815.1 Candidatus Pelagibacter sp. | reverse complement strand
ATGATTAAAGTCTTAAAGATAATTTTCTCATCAATAATATTCATTTTATATTTGCTAAATGTTAATTCTGATGAAAATCAGAAACTAAAAATTGGTCTGTTAATTCCTCTGTCAGGAGAAAATTATGAATTAGGTTTATCTATTGTTAAGGCTGTAAGAATGGCAATGGCAGATATAGATAGTGAAAAATTTGAGATAATAATTAAAGATACAAAAACTGATCCAAACATAACATTAAAATCCTCGTATGAGCTAAAACAACAAGGAGCTAATATAGTAATTGGACCAGTTTTTTTTGAAAGTGTCAAATACTTGGATGAAATTGAAGATATAATTTTTTTATCTTTAACAAATAAAACAATTGATTTACCTAAAAATGTAATAAGTTCAGGCGTAAACTCAACATCTCAATTAAATACAATTAAAAAATTTTTAAGTGAAAACGAAATTAAACATACTTTTTTTTTAATGCCCAAACTAGATTTTATTGACGAATTAAAAAAAGGAATAAAAAAATCTGAATTAGATATTTTACAAACTCATATTTATGAAAATGAAGCAACAAAACTTACAAAACAAATTGAAAAAATTACTAACTATAGAATAAGGAAACAAAATCTTGAGGATGAATTATATAGACTTGAAAACTCAAATGAATTTAATAAAGAAAAAAAAATAGAACAATTAAAAATGAAGTATACATTGGGAGATGTAAAATTTGACTCCATTATAATAGCAGACTTTGAAGAAAATTTAAAAAGTGTAACAACATCCTTATTATACACTGATGTTTCACCAAAAGAAAAATATTTTATTACTTTAAATCAATGGTTTGATAAAAGTTTAATTAATGAAAAAGATATTCAGCCAATTTATTATCCATCAATAAATAAAGAAAATTTTGAAAAATATAAATTAAGGTATCAAATTGATTTTGATGAAGAACCTAGTTATCTATCTTTATTAAGTTATGACCTAGTAGGTTTAGTTTATTATTTATCTTTAAAAAATAATTTTGACTTGTCAAATGTTAATAAGGTTTTTAAGAAAAAAAATTCATTTAAAGGCAAAATAGGTATTTTTGATATTAAAAATAATGAAATTAATCACCGTTTAAATTTTTATAAAATTGACGATAAAAAGCTTATAAAAATTTTCTAATTTTTTTAAAAGCATTAAACCTATGGTCTATTGTATATTTTTTGGATGGACTCATTTCTCCAAATGTTTTGCTTTTACCAAGAGGTATAAAAATTGGATCATAACCAAATCCATTTTGTCCTTTGGGCATTGATGATATATGGCCTTCTACTTTACCTTGAACACAAGCAATTTTTTTATTTAAATTACTTATCGAAAGCGCACAAATAAATCTTGCTTTTACTTTTTTATTTTTCCAATTTTTATCCACTTTATTTAATTCTCTATAAACCCTTTTGATTGCTTTACTAAAATCACCTTTTCTTCCACCCCACCTAGCAGAAAAAATACCAGGTCTTTTATTTAAAAGGTCAATCTCTAAGCCTGAGTCATCCGCCAAACAAATAAGATTACTTTTTAATGAAAAATACCTAGATTTGATCAGTGAGTTTTCTTTAAATGTTTTTCCGTCCTCTTTTGGACTATGTAGTTTAAAATTTGATGTTGAGTAGATATTTATATGTTTTGGTAATAAACTCCTAATTTCCTTTAATTTTCCCTCATTATTAGTGCCAATAAGTAGGTTTTTAATTTTTTTTTGAGACATCTGGAAATTTATAGATTTCTTACCATATATGTCTTCATGGAAAAAGAGCAAACCGATAATCAAGAACAAAATCAAGAAATTTCAAATACTGAAGAAGATACACAAAAAAAAAAAGGTTCTGCTTCAGAGACTTCTGAAGAAGTGAAAGAACTTTCACCAGAAGATAAAATTGCTGAACTTGAGGATAGATTGGCTAGAACTTTTGCTGAAATGGAAAATCAAAGAAGAAGATTTGAAAAAGAAAAAGAAGATGCTTTTGAATATGGTGGATCTTCATTTGCAAAAGAAGCTTTATCTTTAATTGATAATCTCGAGAGATCTAAAATAGTCCTTGAAAGTGACGATACTCTGAAAAACACGGATGCGTTAAAGAAAACTTTAGAACACCTTGATATTATTAATAAAGATTTGATTTCTATATTTAGCAAAAACAACATCAAACCAATTGAAAGTTTAAATAATAAGCTTGATCCAAACTATCACCAAGCAATGATTGAAATTGAAGATGCAACTAAGGAACCAGGAACTATAGTTCAAGAAATTCAAAAAGGTTTTACAATCAAAGATCGTTTATTAAGACCTTCACTAGTTGGGGTGGCAAAAAAACCTTCAGAAACAGACAAAAAATCAGAAGAAAACAAAGAGAATTTAGAGAAGAAATAATGCATGTGACAACTTGTAGATTAAAAATAAACACTTATATGATGAAGGAGAGATATTAATTATGAGTAAAATTATTGGAATAGATTTAGGAACTACCAATTCATGTGTTGCGATCATGGAAGGTAGTCAGGCAAAAGTTTTGGAAAATGCAGAAGGTGCTAGAACTACACCATCAGTTGTGGCATTTACTGATGAAAATGAAAAGCTAATTGGTCAACCAGCAAAAAGACAAGCTGTAACCAACCCTGAAAATACAATTTTTGCAGTAAAAAGATTGATTGGTAGAAATTTTGATGATCCAACAGTAAAAAAAGATATAGAAGCAGCTCCTTTTAAGATTGTGAATTCTGAGAAAGGTGATGCATGGATTGAGGCAAAAGGAGAAAAATATTCTCCATCACAAATTTCAGCTTTCATTTTACAAAAAATGAAAGAAACTGCGGAAAAATATTTAGGTCAAGCTGTAACAAAAGCAGTAATTACTGTTCCAGCTTATTTTAATGATGCACAAAGACAGGCTACAAAAGATGCTGGTAAAATTGCTGGCCTTGAAGTTTTAAGAATTATAAATGAACCGACTGCAGCTTCATTAGCATATGGTTTAGATAAAAAACAAAATAAGAAAATTGCGGTTTATGATCTAGGAGGAGGTACATTTGATGTATCTATTTTAGAATTAGGTGACGGTGTATTTGAAGTTAAGTCAACAAATGGAGATACTTTTTTAGGCGGAGAAGACTTTGATAATGCTGTTGTTGAATATTTGATTTCTGAATTTAAAAAAGATAATGGTATTGATTTAAAATCTGACAAGCTAGCACTTCAGAGATTAAAAGAAGCTGCAGAAAAAGCCAAAATCGAATTATCGTCAGCTGAACAAACTGATATTAATCTTCCATTTATCACAGCTGATAAAACTGGACCTAAGCACATAAACTTAAAAATGACTAGAGCCAAGTTAGAAGCTTTAGTTGAAGATCTAATTGCTAGAACAATTCCACCTTGTCAAACAGCTCTTAAAGATGCTGGAATTTCTGCAAGTGAAATTGATGAAGTTGTAATGGTAGGTGGAATGACAAGAATGCCTAAAGTAATTGATGAAGTAAAAAACTTCTTTGGAAAAGACCCAAATAAAAGTGTTAACCCAGATGAAGTCGTTGCTATGGGGGCTGCTATACAAGCAGGTGTTTTACAAGGTGACGTTAAAGATGTGTTATTATTAGATGTTACTCCTTTATCACTTGGTATTGAAACCCTTGGTGGTGTATCAACAAAACTAATAGATAAAAACACAACTATTCCTACAAAAAAAAGCCAAGTTTTTTCAACTGCTGAAGACAATCAACCAGCAGTATCAATAAGAGTACTTCAAGGTGAAAGAGAAATGGCAACAGATAATAAATTATTAGGTAATTTTGAGCTAGTTGGAATAGCTCCAGCTCCAAGAGGGGTTCCTCAAATTGAAGTTACTTTTGACATTGATGCAAACGGGATAGTAAATGTATCTGCAAAGGATAAAGGAACTGGTAAAGAACAAAAAATTCAAATTCAAGCATCAGGTGGTTTAAGTGATGAAGAAATTGAAAAAATGGTTAAAGATGCAGAAGCAAATAAAGAAGCTGATAAAAAGAAAAGGGAGTCTGTTGATGTAAGAAACCAAGCAGATACTCTCATTCATTCAACAGAGAAAAATCTAAAAGAACATGGGTCAAAAATTTCTGATGCTGAGAAAAAAGCAATTGAAGACTCATCTGCTGCAGTAAAAGAAGCTCTTAAAGGTGATAATATTGAAGATATCAAGAAAAAAACAGAAGCTCTAGTTCAAGCATCTATGAAACTTGGTGAAGCAATCTATAAATCACAACAAAATACAAAACCAGAATCTGGTAAAGATAATGGAAAAGACAACAAGGATAAAAAAGACGATAATGTTGTTGATGCTGACTTCGAAGAAGTAAAAGACGAGAATAAAGAAAAAAGCGCTTAACAGACAACTAATTGTCTAGGTTAAATTGATGGCTAAAAGAGACTATTATGATGTCCTAGGCGTAAATAAAAGCGCAAGTCCTGAAGATATAAAATCGGCTTACCGGAAACTAGCAGTAAAATATCATCCAGATAAAAATCCTGGTGACAAATCTGCAGAAGATAAGTTTAAAGAAGCTAGTGAAGCTTATGGAATTCTTTCAGACAAAAGTAAAAAAGAAAATTATGATAATTTTGGACATGCTGCATTTGAAAATGGTGGTGGTGGTCAAGGTGGTTTCGGAGGTTTTGGTGGTTTTAATGGATCAGATTTCTCAGATATTTTTGAAGATTTTTTTGGAGACTTTGGTGGCGGTGGAAGAAGAAGTAATAGAAGAAGCTCAAGCAACAGAGGATCAGATTTAAGATACGATTTATCTATAACACTCGAGGATGCATACAAGGGCAAAAAACAAAACATTCAATTCTCAACATCTGAAAAATGTAATACTTGTAAAGGAAATGGTTCTAAACCTGGCCATTCTCCTGACAGATGTACTTACTGTGGTGGAAATGGAAGAGTAAGAACTAATCAGGGCTTTTTTACAGTTCAACAAACTTGCCCACAGTGTGCAGGAAGTGGTGAAGAAATTACAAATCCATGTAACGATTGTAATGGCCAAGGAAATAAACAAACATCTAAAAAATTAGCAGTTACTATTCCTCAGGGTGTTGATGATGGAACGCGAATTAGATTATCTGGTAAAGGTGAAGCAGGCACAAGAGGTGGTGCTAATGGTGACTTATATTTATTTATAAATGTTAAATCTCATGAATTATTTAAAAGATCTGATGAAAACTTATTTTTTGAATGTCCTATTTCAATAGCCGATGCCGCTTTAGGAACTACAATTGAAATTCCAACAATTGATGGTGGAAAAGCAAAAATTAAAATTCCTGAAGGAACACAGTCAGGCAAACAATTTAGGTTGAGGGACAAAGGTATGCCATATATGCGTGGAAGTGGTAATGGAGATTTATATGTACAAATTGAAACTGAGGTTCCCGTTTCTTTGAACAAGAAACAAAAGGAGTTATTAGAACAATTCAGAGAAATAGAAAACGAAAAATCTAATCCTAGTATCAAACAATTTTTCCAAAAAGCAAAAAGCTTCTGGAAAAACTAATCTTTGTAATAAGTTAAAAGATATATATAAAATTCATTTAATATGAAAAATATAAACCTTACTATAACTGGTTGTATGGGCCGTATGGGTCAACAGTTAATTAAAACTACTAAAAAAGAAAAAGGTTTTAAGATTTATAGTTTAACAGAATACAAAATTATTAACAAAAAATTTGGTGGTATTAAACCTCAATTAAACACTGAGAGTGCTTTTAAAAAAACAGATGTAATAATTGATTTCACAGTTCCTAAATGTACTTTTGATGTATTAAAAATAGCCACAAAATTAAAAAAAAGAATTGTTATAGGGACCACAGGTTTTACTAAAAAAGAAGAGGAATTAATTAAAAATTATTCAAAAAAAATACCAATTCTAAAAGCAGGAAATATGAGTCTTGGCATAAATTTGTTAATGTACTTAACTGAAATTACATCTAAAGCTCTAGGAACAAAATACTTAAGTAAAGTTTTTGAAGTACATCATAAATATAAAAAAGATTATCCTTCTGGAACTGCTTTAATGTTAGGTAATGGTATAGCTGTAGGTAAAAATAAAAATTTTTACAATTTGGTTGGAAAGAAATTTTTGAATAAAAAAAATTTTCCTTATGGAAAAAAAATAAATTTTAACTCAATAAGAAAAGGAGAAATTATTGGGGAACATGAAGTTTTATTTTCTAGTGGAAAAGAAATAATAAAACTAAATCACGAGGCTTTTGACAGAGCTTTATATTCTGAAGGTGCATTATCGGCAGCAAGCTGGTTAATGAAAAAAAAACCTGGTTTATATTCAATGCGAGATCTAATGAATTTCAAATAATGGATGAAATTCAAAAAGCAAAAATAATACAAAAAATATTAAATAAAACATATCCAAGAATTGAAGTTCCGTTAAAAAGTAGGAATGTTTTTACTTTGCTTGTATCAGTTCTTTTGTCAGCACAATGTACTGATGTAAATGTTAATAATGTTACTAAAAATATATATCCAAAATATTATAAGCCAGAACACTTTGTTAAACTTGGGAGAAAGAAAATAGAAATATTAATTAAAAAGATTGGTATTTTTAGAGTTAAAGCAAAGAGTATTTATAACTTATCCAAAATTTTAATTGAAAATCATAAAGGAAAAGTACCAAAAACATTTGAGGAATTAGAAAAACTACCAGGTGTTGGTCATAAAACAGCTAGTGTTGTAATGTCTCAAGGATTTGGTTATCCTGCATTTCCTGTAGATACACACATACATAGACTTGCTCAAAGATGGGGTTTAACAAATGGAAAAAATGTTGTTCAAACAGAAATGGATTTAAAAAGACTATTTCCAAAAAAAAATTGGAACAAACTTCATCTTCAAATAATTTATTATGGACGAGAATATTGTAAAGCTAGAGACTGTTATGGAATAAGTTGTAAAATTTGTACTTCTTGTTATCCTAATAGAAAAAAACCTTTTATTGCTAAAAAACCATAATGAAAATACTTGGAATTGGAAATGCTATTGTTGATGTGCTTTGCAAAGTGAGTGATGACTTTTTGATCCAAAATTCATTAACAAAAAGTACAATGAAACTAATAGATGAAGATGAATTTAAAAAACTTATTTCATCATTGAGAATTGAAGAGACAATCTCAGGCGGATCAGTTGCAAACTCTATAGTTGGTTTATCACAATTAGGAAATAAGGTTGGATTTATAGGAAAAGTAAGTGATGATGATTTAGGGAAAAAATATGAAGAAGGTCTTAAAAAAGAAAATGTTGATTATTTATATAAAAAGAAATTAGAACCAATTTCTACTGGATCTTGTCTAATACTAATTACTCCAGACTCTGAAAGAACTATGTGTACTTATTTGGGAACCGCAGGAAAAATAAGTGAAAACGATGTGGATGAAAAAAAAATAAAAAATTCAGATATTACCTTTCTTGAAGGTTATTTATGGGATGAAGGTGAGCCAAAAAAAGCTTTTAATAAAGCTATAAAATGTTCAAATAGAACTGCAATGTCTCTATCTGATCTTTTCTGTGTTGAAAGACACAAACTTCATTTTATAGATTTAGTAAAAAATAAATTAGACATTATTTTTGCAAATGAGCAAGAAATTCTATCTTTAACAGACTCTAAATCTTTTGAAGATGCGATAGATTTTTGTAAACAAATAAAAAAAGAAATTATCATCACAAGAGGTGAAAATGGAGCTGTTTCAATTAAAGAAGACAGTGTTGAGGAATGTCAGGCTAGTAAAAATATTAAAATTAAAGATTTAACTGGTGCTGGTGACTTATTTGCTGCAGGTTATCTACATGGCTTAATTAATAAAATGTCTACTAAGGACAGTTTAATGAAAGGAACCGAATTATCTTCAAAAATTATTCAAAAAATTGGTGCAAGAATTTAATTTTTTTTTCTTTTAAAACTACCCTTCCCTTTTTTCGGTTTAACAACTTTTGGTTTATATCTTCTGTTTGATAAATTTTTAGCTGCTAAATTTTTTTTCAACTTAAATAATATCCTTTTTTTTCAAATATAATAAAATTGTTATCTTTGAAAGTTTCTAAAAATTTTTTTCTTAACCTATAGATATGTGTTTCAACTGTATGACTTTCAAGATCTGAAACATGATTCCAAACTTTCTGTTGTAATTTTTTTAAACTTACTGGACTGTTGGTTTTAATATATAAAATAAGTTCTATTTCTTTTTCAGTTAGATTTAATTTATCTTGATTTCTTATAATTACTCTAGAATTAAGATCTAATATATATTCACCCACTTGAATATTAGATTGATTTGAAAATTGATTACTTAGAAAAAATACATTGATTTGCTCAATAATTTTATCAATCTTTGAAGGAACTT
>NZ_JBNGZG010000038.1:0-8389 GCF_052049815.1 Candidatus Pelagibacter sp. | reverse complement strand
CTGCGTCAGTTGTGTATAAGAGAGAGTATATAATTTGGCGAATATCACTTTGTAAATTGAGTTTACAAGATTTTAAAAAAGGTTTTGAATTATATGAAAATAGATGGAAAAGAGAAAATAATCCAAAAAAAAAATTTACAGAAATTAAATTTCCAAAAAAAATTTCAGACATAAAAGATAAAAAAATTTTAATATGGGAAGAGCAAGGTTTAGGTGATACATTGCAATTCTCTAGGTTTGTAATTGATTTAAAAAAATTTACCAAAAATATAACATTTGTAGTTAATCAAAAATTATTTCCAATTTTACAAAATTTAAGCTCAAATATTGATATTAAAAATTATGATCAAATCAATATGATAGATTATGACTATCAAATTCCAATTTGTAGTCTGCCAAAGTTTTTGAATATTTCAAAAAAAGAAGAAATCAAATTTTATAAACTTGAAATTAATAATGATGATAATTTCGAAAAAAAAGCCATTTCGAATAATTTAAGAATTGGAATAGCGTGGGCCGGTAATCCAAACTATCCAATGGATAAATACAGATCTATTCCATTTAAAACTTTTTCAACAATTCTAAAAGTAAAAAATGTAGAATTTTATAATCTATCAAATAATCATGATGAAAACATAAATTCTGCAGTAAAAAATTATGAACATTTTTTTGATTTAGGAAAAAAAACTTTTTATGAAATAGCCCAATCAATGAAGAATTTGGATATTGTTGTTTCCGTAGATACTTCAATTATTCATTTGGCTGGTTTACTCGATGTAAAGAGTATTTTATTATTAAATCATAATGCTGATTGGAGATGGTTTAATGATGATAAAAAAACTATTTGGTATCCATCAGTACAAATCATTAAACAAACAAAATTTAATTCTTGGGGTGATGTTTTTGAGAAACTGATTTCAATTATTGAAAAAAAAAAGGCGAGTAAAAACTCGCCTTTTTGAATTTTGATTTGGGTTGGAACGATTACATTCCCATACCACCCATTCCTCCCATGCCGCCCATGCCGCCCATTCCTCCAGGCATTCCACCAGCTGCACCTGCATCTTTTTCTTCAGGTTTGTCTGCTATCATTGCTTCAGTAGTTACTAATAATCCTGAAATAGAAGCTGCATCTTGTAAAGCAGTTCTAACAACTTTCACAGGATCAATGATACCCTTTGCAAACATATCACAATACTCTTCACTTTGAGCATCATAGCCATGGGTTTTTTTATTTTGCTCTAACAGTTTACCAACTACAACTGAACCATCTACCCCAGCATTTTTGGTAATTTGTCTTATAGGAGCTTCAAGTGCTTTTTTAACTAAATCAACTCCAGCTTTTTGATCATCACCTTTTACTTTAACTTTGCTCAGATCTCTTGATGCATACAATAGAGCACATCCACCACCAGTTACGATACCTTCTTCAACAGCAGCTCTAGTTGCATTCAATGCATCTTCAACTCTGTCTTTTCTCTCTTTAACTTCGACTTCAGTTGCACCACCAACTTTGATAACTGCAACACCGCCAGCTAATTTAGCGAGTCTCTCTTGAAGTTTTTCTTTATCATAATCAGACGTTGTTTCATCGATTTGTTGTTTGATCGAACCACATCTTGCTTCAATGTCTGATTTTTTGCCAGCACCATTTACAATTGTACTGTTATCTTTATCAACTTTTACTTTCTTACATGAGCCAAGATCATCTAACTTAACGTTTTCAAGTTTAATCCCTAAGTCTTCAGAAATAACAGATCCACCAGTTAGGATAGCAATATCTTCCAACATTGCTTTTCTTCTATCACCAAATCCTGGAGCTTTAACTGCCACAACTTTTAAACCACCTCTTAATTTGTTAACAACTAAAGTTGCTAAAGCTTCACCTTCAACATCTTCAGAAATAATCATCAATGGTCTTCCAGCTTGCACAACAGCTTCTAAAAGTGGAACCATCGGTTGTAGATTTGTTAATTTCTTTTCATGTAAAAGAATAAATGGATTATCTAGTTCCGTAGTCATTTTATCACTGTTTGTGATAAAGTATGGAGACAGATATCCTCTATCAAATTGCATACCTTCAACTACATCAAGCTCTGTCTCTATACCTTTGTTTTCTTCAACAGTGATAACACCCTCGTTACCAACTTTTTGCATTGCTTTAGCTATCATTGTTCCAATTTCTTTATCACCGTTTGCTGAAATTGTTCCAACTTGAGCTATCTCATCACTATCTTTTACTTTTTTAGCAGAAGCAACTAAGTTTTCTTTAACTGTTTCAACAGCAGCATCTATTCCTCTTTTTACATCCATAGGGTTCATTCCTGCTGTAACATATTTTACACCTTCTTTAACAATTGCTTGAGCAAGAATAGTTGCAGTAGTTGTACCATCACCAGCTTCATCATTTGTTTTGCTAGCAACTTCTTTAACCATCTGTGCACCCATGTTTTCAAATTTATCTTCTAGGTCAATTTCTTTAGCAACAGAAACACCATCTTTAGTTATTCTTGGAGCACCATAAGATTTATCCATAACCACATTTCTTCCTTTTGGTCCCAAAGTTACCTTAACAGTGTCAGCTAAGATATTTACACCTCTTATCATTGCTGCTCTTGCTTCAGCATCAAATTTAACAACTTTTGCCATTATATTTCTCCTTTATAATTAATTACTTGCTTGAAATACCCATAATGTCTGACTCTTTCATTATGCTGTATTCTTTACCGTCAATTTTAACTTCGGTGCCTGACCACTTTCCAAATAGCACTTTGTCACCAACTTTAACGTCCATTGGTATAGTTTTTCCGTCTTCAGTTTTTGCACCACCACCAACAGCAACAACTTTACCTTCTTGAGGTTTTTCTTGCGCTGAATCTGGGATAATAATTCCACCAGCAGTTTTCTCACTGCTGTCTAAAACTTCTATTAAAACTCTGTCGTGTAACGGTTTGAATTTCATAAACTCTCCTTTAAATAAATATGGGGCTCATATAGATATTTGGCTATGTATTTCAAGATCTATAGAGCTCCATTATTATCAAAAAACTTAGAAAAAAAGGCTTTTTAAGGTTATATCTAAACAAGATGACTAAAAATTTAGATGCAGAAGGGCTTAAATCAATAGTTAGTAAGTATGATATACTCTACATAGATTTATGGGGCGTTGTACATAATGGTATCAAGCTTCACGAAGGAGCTATTGGTGTTTTATCTAAATTAAGTGAACTTAAAAAAAGTTATATTTTGCTAACTAATGCTCCAAGACCTAACGAAACTGTAAAAAAATTCTTAGAAAAATTAGGAATGAAATCTGAACAAATCAATCATGTTTATACATCAGGTCAAGCAGCTCTAAATTATTTAAAGAAAAATCTTAAAGATAAAAATTTTTATCACATAGGACCCTCAAGAGACTTTGATTTATTTTTAAGCTTTCAAAATAATAAGAGAGAAAATTTAGATGAAAGTGAATATATAATATGTACAGGTTTATATGATGATAAATCCGATGATTTAAATTTTTATAAAGAATTGTTAGAAAAATATATTCACAAAAAAATGATATGTACAAATCCAGATTTAATTGTAGATCGTGGAAATAAAAGAGAATTATGTGCAGGATCAGTAGCAATGATTTTTGAAAAAATGGGAGGTAAAGTTATATATTTTGGCAAACCTTACCCAGAAGTTTATAATCAAGCAATTAATAATAAAGATAAAAGAATATTATGTATTGGTGATAATCTTAATACAGATATTAAAGGTGCAAATTTACAAAATTTTGACTCTTTAATTATCTCAGATGGAATTCATAAAACAGAGATAGAAAATAGTGGCATTGAAAAGGTTTCAAAGACATATGAATCGATTCCAAATTATATTCAATCAAAGCTAACGTGGTAAGAATTAATGAAAATTTTTAATAATTTTGATATTCCAAAAAATATTAAAGGCTCAATCCTTTTAATTGGTAACTTTGATGGTGTTCATTTAGGACACAAAAAACTTTTTAAAGAAGCTCATAAGTACAAAAAAAAATATAAACTCAAAATTGGGGTATTAACTTTTGAGCCGATGCCAAAAATGTTTTTTAATAAAAAATTGAAAAATTTTAGAATTTCATCCTTAAAACAAAAAAATGAATTAATGAAAAATCTTAAAATTGATTTTTTAATAAATAAAAAATTTGATAAAAATTTTTCATCTACAAATTCAATTAATTTTATCAAAAATATAATTTCAAAAAAATTGAAAACAAAATTCATATTCGTAAGTGATAATTTTAGATTTGGTAAAAATAGAGAAGGAGATGTTAAACAACTAAAAAGCTTTGAAAGTGAATTGAATTATAAATTAGTCAAACCTAAGCCAGTTAGAATAAATAATAAAATTGTTTCCTCTACTCTTATAAGAAAATCTTTAGAAAATGGAAAATTGGATTTTGCAAATAAACTTTTGGATAGAAAGTGGTTTGTTGATGGTAAAGTTGAAAAAGGAAGACAATTAGGTAGAAAGATTGGCTTTCCCACATGTAATATTGATATTAAAGATTTTTTAATTCCAAGACTAGGTGTTTATGCAGTAAATGTATTAGTAAAAAGAAAAATCTATAAAGGTATAGCTAACATAGGTTATAGACCTACTTTTAATCAAAAAAAATTATTATTAGAGGTTCATCTATTTAATTTTTCTGGAAATCTTTATAATAAGTATTTAAGTGTTAATTTTTTAAAATTTATACGAAAAGAAAAAAAATTTACTAATATTGAAAAATTAAAGCAACAAATAAAAATTGATCTAGCTAAAGCAAAAAAAAATTATGTCTAAAACACAAATTAATCTTCCAAAGACCGCATTTTCAATGAAGGCCAACCTTCCAACGAGAGAACCTCAAATGTTGGAATATTGGAAGGAGATTAATCTTTACAACGAATTACGTAGGTCAAGTAAAGGTAAAGAAAAATTTGTTCTTCATGATGGGCCTCCATATGCAAATGGTAATATTCATATGGGAACTGCATTAAATAAAATTTTAAAAGATATCATTGTTAAATTTCATCAAATGGATGGTAAAGATTCTATATATGTACCAGGATGGGATTGTCATGGTTTGCCAATTGAATGGAAGATAGAGGAACAATATAAAAAAAATAAAAAAAATAAGAATGACGTTCCAATTGTAGAGTTTAGAAAAGAATGTAGAGAATTTGCAGAAAAATGGATAGAGATCCACAAAGGTCAATTTAAGAGATTAGGTGTTATTGGAGATTGGGAAAATTATTATTCAACAATGAGTTTTGGTGCAGAAGCTCAGATTGTAAGAGAACTTGGTAAATTTTTAAAAGAAGGAAGTTTATATAGAGGTTTCAAACCAGTCTTGTGGTCAACAGTCGAAAAAACTGCTTTAGCTGATGCTGAAGTTGAATATCAAGATCATAAATCAGATACAATTTATACTGCGTTTAAAGTTAAAAGTTCTAAATTAAAAGAACTTGTTGAGTCTGATGTTATAATTTGGACAACGACACCTTGGACAATACCTGCCAACAAGGCTTTGGCTTTTAATCAAGCATTAGACTATGTTTTACTGGAAATTTTAGACGAAAATGATTTTAAAGGTAAAAAGATAGTTATAGCAAAAGACTTACAAGAATCAGTTGTTAAAGAATGTAGTTTAGAAAAATTTAATTTAATTAAAACTTTCTCTGGAAAAGAGTTTGAGGGTACAGTTTGTTACCATCCATTTTATGAAATGGGTTATAATTATGATATTCCAATGTTGGAAGCTAGGTTTGTTACAACCGAACAAGGAACTGGAATAGTTCATTGTGCTCCTAGTCATGGACCTGATGATTTTAATTTGTGTTTAAATAATGGAATTAAAGCAATAGAGACTGTTGACGGTGATGGAAAATATACATCAAATGTTAAGGAATTTGAGGGATTACATATTTTTAAATCAAATTCAGTCATAATAGAAAAACTTAAAAATTATAAAAGACTTTTATTTAATGGAGAACTTGTTCATTCTTATCCTCACTCATGGAGATCAAAAGCTCCACTAGTCCATCGTGCAACGCCACAGTGGTTCATATCAATGGAAAGTCATAATTTGCGAGATAAGGCGCTAAAAGCAATTGATGACACAGAATTTTTTCCAAAGAAAGGAAAAGAAAGATTAAAATCAATGATTGAAACCAGACCAGACTGGTGTGTTTCAAGACAAAGAGTTTGGGGCGTTCCTCTTCCTATATTTGTTCATAAAGAAACAAAAGAAATTTTAGTTGATGATGAAGTAATAGAAAACATTGCAAGTATTTATGAAAAAGAGGGATCAGACTGTTGGTTCTCAGACGACCCTCAAAGATTTTTAGGTAGTAAATATAAAGCAAGTGATTATGAAAAACTTAGTGATATTGTTGAAGTGTGGTTTGACAGTGGTTCAACACACTCTTTTGTTTTGGAAAAAAGAGACGATTTAAAATGGCCAGCATCAATGTATCTGGAAGGTTCTGATCAACATAGAGGATGGTTCCACTCATCTTTACTTGAGTCATGTGGAACAAGAGGAAGAGCACCATTCGAGTCAATTTTATCTCATGGATTTGTTGTTGATGGCAAAGGACTCAAGATGTCTAAATCATTAGGTAATGTCATTGCTCCTGAAGATATATTAAAGAAATATGGGGCTGATATCCTTAGAATTTGGGTTGCATCCTCTAATTATGCTGAAGATTTAAGAATAGATTATGCAATCCTAGATCAACATGCAGACTCTTATAGAAAAATAAGAAATACTTTTAGATACTTATTAGGAAACATAAATGATGATTTCCTAGAGATAGATCTCGATAAACTCGATATTAACGAGTTACCTGAATTAGAAAGATATATGCTCAATAAATTACACACACTTGATAAAAAATTTAATGATTATTTTAATAAATATGATTTTCATAATTTATATAAAGAATTATTGAATTTTTGCACAGTTGATTTATCTGCTTTTTATTTTGATATAAGAAAAGATACACTTTACTGTGAGACAAAAGACTCAGAGATAAGAAAAAGTTGTATTAAAACACTAAATATTATTCTTGATAATTTGATAAGATGGTTCGCTCCTATTTTATCTTTCACCACCGAAGAAATTTTCAAACTAATTTGTAAAAATAAAAAAAGTATACATTTAGAATTTTTTAAAAAAATCCCATCTAAATTTAGTGATGAAAAATTAGAAACTAAATGGATTGAATTAAAAAAAATAAGAGAAGTTTGCAATTCTAGTATTGAAGAAAAAAGAGCTTCAAAAGAAATTGGGTCAAGTCTTGAAGCAGATTTAAAAATAGAAATTAATGAGAAAAGTTATAATGATTTTAAAGGTATAGATTTTGCTGAATTATGCATAACATCATCAGCAGAAGTCATTAAAGGTTCCGTGGACGAAATTAAAGTTACAACTTCTAAAGCAAAAGGAAATAAATGTCCTGTTTGTTGGAAACTTAAATTAAGCAAATGTGAAAGAAGTCAGTGTGGATTAATTAATGATTGATAAAAAAAAAAATGTATATTTATTAATTATTATTTTTAGCATTTTTTTTTTGGATCAAATATCAAAAAATTTAGTAATAAAATATTTTGAATTCAATAACCAAGAGATAGAATTAACTAATTTTTTAAATATTGATCTCATTTGGAATAATGGGATTGCCTTTGGATTACTTGGGTTTGAAGAAGCTATATCCTATAATGTTTTGACTATTTTTATTTTTTTGGTGTTAGTGGTGATACTATTTTTATTATTTAAATCTAATAACGTCGACAGTTATTTTTATTCAATGATTTTTGGCGGTGCATTGGGCAATCTATTTGATAGAGTTCGTTTTTCATCAGTACCAGATTTTATAGATTTCCATTATAAAGATTTCCATTGGTTTATATTTAATATTGCTGATATATTTATAACTTTAGGCGTTATTTGCCTTATTTATGATGAAATATTTTTGAATAAGAAAAAAAATGAAATTTAAAAACATTTATTTAATTTTAATAATTTTAATCTTTTTAAGTGGCTGCAAATCAATAAAGGAAGGATTAGAGGGCTCAAAAAAATCAAAAAGTGCTGAAGAGTTTTTAATTAATAAGAAAAACCCATTAGTTTTGCCACCAAATTTTTCGAAACTGCCCGAACCAGTTAGTGTAACTGAAAATGAAGATGAAAATGAGTTTGATCTAAAAAAAATATTAGATGGTGATAAAATACAAGATGATAACGAAATTTCAAAATCAAATAATTCATTGCAAAATTCAATAATAAAAAAAATACAGAAAAATTAATGTTCTCAAAAAATATTAATTTTAGAAATTTTAATAAAGCAAAAATAAA
>NZ_JBNGZG010000037.1:0-9499 GCF_052049815.1 Candidatus Pelagibacter sp. | reverse complement strand
TGATGAAGCGTTAGATATTGCAGCGTTTAGATCTAATGCCCCCGTTATATCAATATCACCAACTCCATTAGTGCCTCCTACTATACCTGCGAATTGAGTGATTCCAGTACCTGAGCTGATAGTTAAATTTCTAGCTGTGCCATCAGCGGAATTGATTGTACTACCAAACGAAATGTTGGCATTTGATGTAGTTAAAGTATTTGATGCACTTAATGTTGTGGCACCGGTATATGTTTGTGTTCCTGAAGTTGTAACGTTACCTCCCAGATCAGAGGTTCCAGAAATAGTGAGAGACGATGTACCTGCAGTTCTAGTAATTGTGCCATTTAAGTCTAAACTTGAAAACTGTTGAGATACCTGAAGATCTAAATTTGCACTAGAATCTATTATTAAATCAGTTGAATTTGAAAGTGCACCAGTAAGTTTTAAAGTTCCGTTACTAACATCTGTGTCACCAGTATAATCACTTGTTCCTGATAATATTAAAGTTCCTGAACCATTTTTTATTAAGTCATTACCTCCTGTTATTACACCTCCATAAGTTAATGTTGTTCCACTATTTGTATTAATTATACCATTACCAGATAATGTAATTCCCTTATTAGTAGCTAAAGTTATGTCGGATGTTGTATTTAAAGCACCTCCATTAAGTATAATATTATCTGGGTCAACTGAACCAGGAGTAAAACCAAGATTTGCAGAATTTGAAATTGATACTGTGCCTCCTTCAATAATTGTTCTTCCAGTATAGCTATTAGATGTATTTGAAATAGTTAAAGTTCCAGAACCATTTTTATTTATATCGCCAGAGCCTGAAATCTTACCAGCAAGAGTTTGGTTTGATGAGGAGTTAATACTAAATGTTCCGTCATTACTTATAGTATTGGTAAAATTACCACTAGTTAAAGTGCCTCCAATTTCCAATGTTCCAGCACCAACTACTAATGGAGAATTGGATGTAATATTTCCAGAAACAACTAAAGAACCAGATCCAGATTTAGTTAAAGGACCGTTTGTTATATTTCCAGAAACAGTTGAGGTTACACCAGTTGCAATTGATAATGTATTTGGTTGACCTCCAAGATCAATATTAGAAATAGTATTATTACTGTTCGATGTTAAAGTTAAATTTTTGTCTGTAAAGGTTATGTCCCCAGATAATGTAAGTATACCTGAGTTTGTTGAATTACCTAACGTACTAGTATCTTGTACTTGAATTGCATTTGCTAGGGTTTGCGCGGTTGTGTTAAATGAAGATAATGTACCTCCATCCAGAATAATGGTTCCAGTTCCTAATGTATTGTTGTCTGACACACTTACAGTTCCATTGCTAATAACGGTAGAAGCTGAAAAGTTTGAAATATTAGTATCCATAAACACTAATGTACCGTCACCTATCTTTGTAACTGTATAAGGGCTAGACCCTTCAATATATGTTTGAAGATAATAAGTAGAATTGTTAGTCACATTAAAAGAAATGCTGCTCTTAATATCACCATCTATATTTATAAAACCCTCTTTACATTGAAAGTTGGATGATACTGTTACATTTGGATTTGAACCTGAAGGACAAGCCGCATTAGCATTTGTAAAATTTAATAAACTTAACGACGTTAAGATAAAAAAAATAAATACAAGTTTTTTTAAAATATTTGTATTAAATGCATACTTCGAATCATAGTTTTTCAACCCTTGATTTAATAATAAAATTTGTATATATAAATTGTTTATATATAAAAAAATTCTATATTTATGATCAAAAACCTTGATTTTTTAAGTCCAAGATTTCTTCAATACTTTTCAACAGTAGTTGAAACAGGAAGTATCCTAGCTGCAAGTGAAGAAATCAATGTTTCCCAGCCATCGATAACAAGAGTTATCCAAATTATAGAAAAAAATTTAAACACAAAATTATTTGTAAGAAATAAAAAAGGTGTCAAACTTACAGAAGATGGTCAAGAGTTTTACTTAAATGCAAAAACAATTTTGAGTCATAGTGAAAAAGCAATATCAAGTATTCAATCAAATAAAGTTTCAATACAAAATGAAAATATAGAATTTAAAATTGGTCTTGCAAATACATTGTCACAAACACATAAAGAAAGAATTCTTTGGGTACTTAAAAGAAATAACTCAGACAAAAGATTTAAAATTTCAGAAGAAGAAAGTTTTACACTTAATGAAAAAGTTTTAGAGAATGAAATCGATTATGCTTTTACATGTATTCCAATATCAAAAAAAAATATTAATAAAATAAATTTATATAATGACAATTTTTGTGTTGCTTTTTACAAGGGTCATGAGTTTCAAAATTTAAAAACCGTTGATATAGAAAAAGTTAGATCTGATAAAAATTATGTTTTTAGAAATACTTGTGAATTTTTTTATTATGAACATATAAAAAGAACTAACAAAGCTCCGTCATATGATGAGATAAGAGACATTATTTCAAATAGAAAAAAAGTTGGTAGAGATAGAGATGTAATTTATACAAACAGTGATACAACAGCAGCTTCGTGTATTAAAGCTGGAATAGGTATTGCGGTAATTCCTGAGAGTGTAGCTATAGATCAAAAACTTCTTTATAGACCAATTTCAAAACCAACACTCTCAAGAGAAATATGCCTAATTAGAAATATTAAGAATAAAAGAGAGTTAGATGCTAAAAAATCAACATTAAGAAATGCTATTTGGCTCTAATTTTGAACTTTTATTAAATTATCTTTTTACATTAGAAAATTAAATATTATAAATACAAATTATGATATTTAGAAAACTTCACTTAAAAGTTTTTATATTATTTTTTTCATTATTTCTTACTCAAACTGTAGTTAGTGACGAAAGTAAAAATCAACCGAATTCTTTGACTAAACAATATAGAGACTGGGTTTACAGATGTGTTAATGTAAACAAAAAAAACCAATGTGAAATTATTCAAACATTAACAATTAATAATACAAATATTCAATTCTCATTTGCGTTTTCAAATTTTATTAATGATCAAAATGAACTCAAGGAAGTTTTAAATATAATTACACCCTTAGGTGTAAATTTAGAAAAAAATGTTGATATTAAATTTCATAAAGGTACAGAGTTAAAATTACCTTATACAAAATGTGAAGTCTTTGGCTGTGTAATAACATTAACAAATAATAGCAAAGATAAAGCAATCAGAAGTTTATTTACACAAGTGAGAGAGGCAATGCAAAACTCAACTTTTTTTGAAATAAGTGTCAATGCATTTCAAAAAGATCCGCTTGTTATTAAAAGCTCTCTACAAGGATTTAATAACGCCTACAAGGAATTAACTAAAGCGAGCAACTAATCATACTCGATGAACAATGTAAAAAAATATTCTGGCATTGTTTTATTAATTCTTTTAGTTCTTGCAAAGATTCAAGACAGCAACTTCGTAATGAAAGTTGAAAATATTTCATACGATGCTTATCAAACTTTATTCATGGAAAAAAGTAATTACGATGAAGTTGTCATAGTTGATATTGATGAAAAAAGTATTGGTGAAATTGGACAATTTCCATGGAGAAGAGATGTTTTTGCAAATCTAATTGATAGATTAAATCAGTATGAAACTTCTGTAATTGCTTTTGATATATTCTTTAGTGAAGAAGATAAACAAAATCCAAAAAAAATATTAGAAGAATTTAAAATAAAAAATGAAAACATAATTGATAGTGATCAAAAACTATTAGAAAGTATCAAAGAATCTAATGTTGTCCTTGCTGTGCTTGGAGATGTGTCCGCATATAATAAAGATAATCAATCAAAACCAAAAACAAACATCATTTCAAGAGGCATGGATGCTTCTGACTATGTTTATAGTTTTAAAAATAAGATTACTTCTTTGGAAAAATTTAACGATGTAACAGCGGGAATTGGAACAATTTCATATCTTGATAGCCCTGATGCAGTATTAAGATCAGTTCCAATTGTCTTAAAAATTGATAACGATATTTGGCCTGCATTAAGCTTAGAAAGTTTAAGAGTTCTTCATGGGCATAAAAGCATTTTAATTAACTCTGATCAGACAGGTATAAATTTAATTAAAACAAGAAAATATCAAATAGAGCCAGATCCTAACGCTATAGTCCATATAAATTATAAAGAATTTAACAAAGAGAACTATATCCCTGCAGTTGATGTTTTGAATATGAGTGTAAATGCAAATAAACTCAGAAATAAAATTGTCATTATAGGAAGTTCAGCTCAAGGTTTATTTGATTTTGTTAAAATTCCAAATGGCGATGTAATACCTGGTGTACAAACACATGCACATTTAATTGAAAATATAGTTAACAACGATTTTATCATAAAAAATTTATATACAACAATTGCAGAAAATCTTTTGCTAATTGTATCTTTGATACTTGTTTTAATTATTCCAAATAAAATTTTACCAAAATTCAGCATAGTCTTCTTTAGTGGATTAATCTTAATTCTAATTTTAGGAAGTATAATTGTTTATCAATTTAACTACTTTGTTGATGTTCTTTATATAATAGCAAGCTCTTCATTATTATTCTTAACCACTCTTTATTTTAGGTACCTAAGAGAAAATGAAATTGCTCTTGAAAATGAAAAGAAACAAATTGTATTAAAACAAGAAAGAGAAATTGCTGGAGAAGTGCAAAAAAAATTATTTCCAGGGGATTTTCCTAATAAAGACTTAATTTTTGCAAAAAATGTTCCAGCAAAAGATGTGTCCGGAGATTATTATGATTACATTTCTATCAATAATAATGAGGTTTATTTCACTCTAGCTGATGTGTCTGGTAAAGGCGTTAAAGCAGGTATTTTAATGGCTAATGCAGCAGCCGTTTTTAGATCAATGGCTAAACTTGAAAAATCAGTTTCAAGCATTGCTCAATTTGTAAATAACCAGGTAGCTGACAATTCTTACCAAGGAATGTTTATAACTGCTGTTATTGGAAAATTAAATATAGAGAAAAGAGAAATTGAATATATAAACCTTGGCCACGAACCTATAATGATATTTGATAAAGAATATAAGTTCGAATACTTAAAATCTACATTGCCACCACTTGGAATTATGAGTATGGATGATGAAAACTTTTTTCAAACTAATAAGATTAATATAAAAGATAAAAACTTAATGATTTATACTGATGGTGTAACTGAGGGATATTTGGAAAATGGTGAAGAACTTCAAGTAAAGGGTCTCGAGAAAGAATTGATAAAAAATAAATTAAACAAACCTTCTGAAATAATTAATCATATAAGCAGTATCCTCACAAAAAGAGACGCCTCTTTAAGAGATGATGTGACATGTATAGTTATTTCAGGTCATATTAATTAATGAAAAAAATTGTCCTTATTATCTTTTTATTATCTGTTGTTTCACAGGTTAAAGCAGAAGTAACTTATCTTGAGATTTTAAAAAATCCTACTGATTTAAGATTAAACCTTCAATATGCAAAAGAACAAGAAAAATTAGGAGAGTTTAAAAATGTAATTGCAACCTTAGAAAGATTAACGGCTTTGTACCCAGGTAATATTGATTTAAAATTATACCTTCTTTCGGTTGCTGTAAAAACAGACAGTACCGAAAAAGTTTTAAGGCTAATTGATGAGATTAGACAATCAAATGAAATCACAGATGATGTCAAAAAAAGAGTTGCTCAAGTATTTGATGATATTAATAAAAAAAGAATTGATGATGAAAAAACTGTAGCAAGACAAAAAGCAAGACAAGTTGTAGAAGAGGAAGAAAAGAAAAGAGAAAATGTTGCATCAAAAGATAGTAAATGGACATTTTATCAAGACATAGGGTGGAAAACAGCATTACACTCAAATGTTGGCAATATATCATCAACTAAAACACAATATTCATCTGGTAGCATAGTAAATATGGCTGGTGTTGAAGGTGATAATATAGAAACAATAAATACTCTTACAGGTATTATTTATCAAATAGATGACACTTCAAATCTTTCAATGTCAATTGGAACCTCATCATCAGAACAGAATAGAGGCACTACCGATGAAAATGATACCAATACTTTTTCATCAAGTTTCAGTAAATTTTCAAATAAAAATTCTTTAAGTGCATCATACTCTTATACAGATACTAATACCCGAAGAGCAGCAGATACGTATGCTAATAATTTTAATTTAAATAATACATATAGTTTAAATGAAATTCATAAAATTAATGGTGGGTTAACTTTTGGAACTAATAAGGGAAATCAAAATCCATCCAATGCAACAAAAAGAGCATCAAATACTTGGAAACAAGGTTATTCAGTTGGTTATGACGTATTTATTGGTGAAGGTGCTCAAAATAAAATTAGTCTTAAATATTCATTTACAGACACTCATGCAATTGCAAACTATAATGGGTATGATGATCATACTTTATCTATCTCTTATACAGAGAATTTACCAATAGGAAATTTTACAATTAGCGCTTCAGAAACTGATAAACAATATGATGAAGCAGATAGTTTTGTTAATTCTTCAATCACTAGAGATGAAAGGTCAAATACCTATACAGTTTCTATGAATGGTAGCTTGGGTCAATTTGCAAGATCTTCAATGCCGGATCTTAAAATGAATAATTTTTTTACAAATCAACTGAATTCACTATCTTACAATTTATCTTGGTCTGAAACCAAAAATGAAGGGTCATTACTTCAACATAACTATAATAAAGAAACACTTAATTTTGGTCTAACAAAAAGGATTTATTATTAATGAAAAACATTTATAAAACCTCAAAAATGAAAATTTTATTAAAATTTATAGCTATACTAGTCTTTTTTTCAAATATTTCTTACTCAGCAGAAATTGGAATAGTTGGTTTTGTTATTGGGGATGCCTTTAATCAAGATGGAAAAAAGCTTAATGTTGGAGATCCAATTTATTTTGGAGACACGATAAAAACAAATGAGGGTGGAAAATCTCAAATTCTATTTGTAGATCAAACCGTGATGACAGTTGGCTCAAATACTGAACTAACTATTGATGAGTTTGTTTATGATGCTGAAAATACAGACGGTAAACTTTTATCAACTATAAAATCTGGAAGTGTTAAAATATTAACAGGTAAAATTAGTGAAAAAAATCCAGAAAATTTAGTAGTTGAAACACCTGCGGGTACTATTGGAACAAGAGGAACAGAGTTTAAGGCAGCGGTTGATCCTGAGACATCAAAAAGTAAAATATTATTAATTGGACCTGGTCCAAAAAACTCATTAGGATTAAGACCTGGCGCAGTTGAAGTTTCTAATGCAGCTGGAACCGTTTTACTAGACAAGCCTTATTTATTCACAGAGGTAAACCAAAATACTGCTCCTAGACAACCAGTTATTATTCCACAAACTGAATTAAAAAAATTCCAAGAACTAGAGATAGAACCTGACTCCCCTGTTACTGATAATAATCAACAAGAGGAAGAAATTCAGTTAGCTCAAAATGAGGAACAGATTAAAGAATTAATTAAAGCTGAAATATTTAATGAAGATGAAGATCTTGGAGATTTAGTTTTAGACACATTAGTAACTGCATTAGCTAAAGATGATGGTGGTATAACTGCTCAGCTTTTAGGTAAATCTTTTTTAAATAGTGGAAACACTATACCTAGAGCTTTAATTCCCGATGATGTCAAAGAACAACTTCCAGAAGGTGTAGATATCAATTCACCTGAAGCTGATGCATTTTTTGCAAATGAACTACAAAACGAACTTGAAAAAGTAATGTTAGTTTCAGCAAGAATTGAAGATGTAGATTTTGTTCCCACTGAATTTAATCAATTTGATGCTGGCTTTAGTAATATTAAAGTACCTATATTAAATGATGAAACAGGAGATGTTGTATTTTTAGAAATGGGAGATATTGATTTTAGACCACAATTGGCAGGCTTACCTGGAAATAATTTTGATTTTGGAGAACCTGTATTACCTGAACAAATATTTTTAAAAGGACAAGAAGCTATTGCAATTGATATAGAAAAAGGTCGATTCTTTGAACAAGAAATTGATCCTCAAATGGAAGCTTTAAATCAAAGATTTGAAACATTAATTGCATCAGGTGCCTCTTCTCAAGAATTAGATGAAGTAGTATTTGAAATGGACAAAGTTATGTTTGAAGCTAATGAAGCAGCACAAGCATTTGAAGTTGCTGCTTTTCAAAACCAATTTGGTAATGAATTTAAATTAGATGTTTTCTCAAATGAAGAGTTTATTCAAACAAAAGAAAGTTTTATTTTTGATACAAATCAATATTCAAATGAATGGAAAGAAGCTAGTCAAATAGGTTTGGTTCCTGTATTCGAGTTAGATGGTAGTGTAAGTAGATTTGAAAAAGATCAAGCTGATATAGAATGGCAAGTAAGAGATAACCAATACGAACAACAGTTTGCTGAACAATTTCCAGAAATTTATCAAGCTGAAAAAAAAGCAGAAGAAATTGCCTTACAAGCTGAACAGGAAAGAAAAATTATTTCTGCAAGACTAAATGAAGCAAAGCAGTCTGGTGCTTCTGATGAAATATTGGCAGAAATCACTAATTTAGCAATTGCTCAAAAAGAAAAATCACAATTAGAAGTAACTCAAGCACTTGAAGAAGTTAAAATTGCTCAATTTAAAACTCAAGTAATTGAAATTGGAGCTAGAGAAATTTTAGCTGAAGAATCCAAGGAGGTACTTAAAGAAGAAGAAATAAAAGTGGCAAAATCAAATGAAATAATAATTGAAGATAAAAGAATTTTATCAGAAAAAAAGGATCCAATTCCTGGTTTTGACAAGGCATTAGATGGATACTTAGACTTTAAATATGGATTATTACCACCACCTGAATTTTTAATTAGAAGTGACGTAAATACCTTTTCTATAGGTACAACTTCATATGCAGATTTAAATACTAGATCCACAGGATCAGATACCTATACAGGAACTAGTACCAATTTATATGTTGATACAGCAGGATCTAATGCTGATAGTGATGTTGATAGTGCAGGAGATTTAGCAGGATCATTTACTCCTACTCATACAATTGATTTTAGTAATAGAACAATTAATCAAGGTATAACTGCAAGTGTTCAAATAGGTCAAGCGGCTTCTAGATCCTTTACTATTAATAAAAATGTAGATTATACAGGTGCCTCTGGAAATGTTACTCCTGCTTCATCTTTTTCAGTAAATAGTGGAGGAAAAGTTACAGACGTTGCAAATTCAGCAACAGGAGATATTTCAAAAACTGTTCCATCTAGTGGTTATGCAGATGGTGCTGCTGCGAATTATTTTGTAACTGTTGAGTCTAATTTTCAAAACCAATCAGGAAGATCTTTTGCTGATACCGTTGATACTACTTTGACTGTTCAAACTGTTGATGGTTCTGACACAAACAAAGTTTCTGGTACTGCATCAAATGGAAGAGATTAGAAAAATAAATAATTTTTTTTTAATTATCATATTTTCATTTTTATTAAATAACTTTGCATCAGCTAATATTTATCAGACTA
>NZ_JBNGZG010000036.1:0-10350 GCF_052049815.1 Candidatus Pelagibacter sp. | reverse complement strand
CCCCCCCCCCACCTCTTCTCCTGCCACGGCGCCCCCCCAGACCCACACGTCAGGAGTCGCCGCCAGCGTCCGATGTGCATAAGAGACAGCATAAAAATTTTCATTGTCAAAAATTTTTTTTTCGTGTGACAAAAATTTATACAATCCGAGATTTTATTTTTTTTTTAATTTTTAGAATAATTTGTTGAACTTAAAAAAATTTAGTTCTAAATGATTTTTTTCCAAAATTTAAATAATGAACAATACTTTTACAAATAAAAATTTAAAACAAATTAGTCCAGATAGATTAGATTGGGAATTAGTAAAATCAGAAATGAAAAGTAAACTTGGTTCTGATATTTATGAAAGTTGGTTAAAGAAAATTGAATTTATAGAAGAAATAAACAATTATGTTTTATTGTCAGTTCCAACTAGATTTATCAGAGATTGGATTACTTCAAGATATTTAGATCAAATTTTACAAATAATTAAAAATTACAAAAAAGAAATTCACAGAATAGAATTTAAGATTATAGAAAAAAAATCATCACCTGAAGACTTTACTAAAATAGATACAGATTTAAATAAAGCTGATGAAAACGTTTCTTTTATAAAAGACTCTTATCTTCAATATAATCGAATAGATCCTAATAAAAGATTTGATAATTTTATTACAGGCACAAGTAATAAATTAGCATATGAAGCATCCTTGAAAGTATCTGAAAATATTGCTCATTATAATCCCTTATATATTTATGGTGGTGTTGGTATGGGCAAAACTCATTTGTTAAACGCGATTGGGTTAGAATTGAAAAAAAACAATAAAGTAATGTTTATTTCAGCAGAGAGATTTATGTATCAATTTGTTAAGTCTATAAAATCAAATGATATGGTTAAATTTAAAGAATATTTTAGAAATACAGATATTCTTTTGATAGACGATATTCAATTTATGAATGGTAAAGAAGCAATGCAAGAAGAGTTTTTTCATACCTTCAATGCTTTGTTAGACAAAGGTTCACAAATTATTGTATCAGCAGATAGAGCTCCAAATAAATTATCCAGAATTCAAGAAAGAATAAAATCAAGATTTTCAGGAGGTTTGGTTGTGGATATACAAAAACCCGATTACCAACTAAGGAAAGAGATTGTTGCCAAAAAAGCAGACGAATTGACCTCATTATATTCAGATCAAAAAAAAATTTCTCAAGATATTCAAGATTTTATAAGTAATGAGATAACAGGAAGTATAAGAGAGCTTGTAGGTGCAATTAATAGATTGGTATCTTTTTCAAGAATTTATAATAAAATTCCAAATATTAGTGAAACAAAAGTTGTATTAAAAGATTTATTAAATATTTCAGAAAATAAAGTTACGATTGATTTAATTCAAACTTTAGTTTGCAAGTTTTTTAAAATTAGCAAAAATGAAATGTTATCTGCTAGAAGATCTAGATATTTAGTAAGACCAAGACAAGTTGCAATTTATCTTACAAAAATTTTGACATCAAAGTCATTACCAGAGATAGGTCGTGAATTTTCTAATAGAGATCACACAACAATTATCCATTCAGTAAAAACAATTGAAAAATTAAAAGAAAATGATCCAGAAATGGTTGAGAATATTAACAAGTTAAAAAATCAAATTTTATATAAAAACCAAGAAAATGAAGTTTAATATTAACCAACAAGATTTACAACAAGCTCTTAATTATTGCCAAGGTGTTATTGAAAAAAGGAGCACTTTGCCAATTCTTTCAAACATTTTGTTAGATGCCAATAACTCAAACTTAACTATTACTGCAACTGATCTTGATCTAATTTTTATCCATCAAATCAAAAATGTTGAAATCTTAGAGCCGGGAAGAACAACAACTACTTCGTCAATAATGTATGATATAATAAGAAAGTTTACATCTGGCAAAAAAATAAATTTATCGTTAAAAGATGAAAGTAAACTTCAATTAGAATCAGAGAAGTCTTTATTTAATTTGAATTGTATAAATGCCTCTGAATTTCCATTAACTGATGAAAATTTTAATCAAAATGAATTTTCAATAAAATCTAAACAATTATTAAAATTATTAAATAAATGTAAATTTTCAGTTTCTAATGATGAAACAAGACATTATTTGAGTGGAATTTATTTACACCAAACTGAAGTTGAAGATAAAATTTATCTCACAGCTGCAGCAACTGATAGTCATAGAATGTCGATTTCAAAAGTTAGATTAGAAAATAAAATTGAATTTGAGCCAATTATATTACCAAAGAAAACGATTTTTCAATTATGTTCGTTACTTGATAATTATGATGGTGAAGTAAAAGTTTCTAATGCAAAGTCAAAAATAAAATTTGAGTTAGATAATAGTATTTTAATTTCAAAACTAATTGATGGTAAATTTCCAAATTATATTCAAGTTATTCCAAAAAATAATCAAAAAAAATTAGAGCTAGATCTTAAGTTATTTTTAGACTCAGTTGATAGAGTTGCATCTGTGTCATTAGACAAGAAAGATGGTGTTAAGTTTAATTTGTCAAAAGATATTTTAAATCTATCAGTAAATAATACTAATAGTGGAGATGGTAAAGAAAGCTTAAACGTTAGTTTTGATCATGAATTAGAAATAAGCTTTAATTCAAGATATTTAATTGATGTTGCATCTCAACTAGATGGAGAAAAAATAGAAGTCTACTTTAATGATACTGGTTCACCAGCATTGATTAAAGATCCAGGTGATTTTGATAGTATTTATGTTGTGATGCCAATGAAAGGTTAATTAATTTTATCTAATTCCCCATAAATTTCTTTTTGCAACAGTTCTATAAACCTTTCTTTTGATAATCCTTGATCAATTTTTTTTAATATAGAAATTGTTATGTTTTTATTGGGAGTCTTTTGATTTTTTTTAGGCCAAACGTATCCCGAATTAATTGCTATTGGCTGACAAGGAACATTTATTTGTTCATAAATTCTTCCAGCCCCCTTTTTAAAATCAGATCTATCGTCAGGTAAAGCTCTTGTTCCTTGAGGAAAAATTATTAAAGGTCTATTGGTAGTTTGTATCGTTTTTATAATATCATCAATAAATCCTAGATTATCTTTTGTTATTTTGTTTCTTTTAATTGATATAGATCCAATTTTTTTTAAGTACCAACCAAAAATAGGAATTAATAAAAGTTCATTTTTTAAAATAAAAACGGGAGAATTAAATATTGTTTGAAGAAAAAATGTTTCAAACATCGATTGGTGTGATGAAGCAATAAAAAACTTTTGATTTGAAATTATATTTTCTTTGCCTTTTATTAAAATTTTAACATTTAAGAAAATTCTTAAACATATTACTGACCAATAGCCCATTAACTTTCCACCAAATAAAACAACTTTTTGAGGGAGAAAAAATGAAGGTAAGAAAAATAAAGAGATTATTACTATTCCAAAAAAGAAAAAAAATGAAAATAAAAAATTTCTAATCATTTCAAAAACTATATTAAGTCTTTGAGCTTTTGTCTCTTACTTATAATTTTGATTTTTGAACCATTTACTAAAATTTCTGATGCCTTCGGTCTCATATTATAATTGGAACTAAGCGACATACCATAAGCTCCAACATCACAAATAATTATATAATCTTTTTCATTAAGTTTTTGAAATTTATTTGTATTCAAAAATTTATCAGTACTTTCACAAATGGGACCTACAAATTCGTAATTTTTTTTTGATTTTTGTTTAGTCTTATTCAAAGGCAATATTCTATGTTTTGCATTATATAACGCTGGGCGCATAAGATCATTCATTGCAGCATCCAATATGATGAAATCTTTTCTTGAACTTTTTTTAATATAATTAACTTTTGATAACATAATACCTGTGTCACCTATTATTGATCTACCAGGTTCAAAAATAATTTTAGAATTATGATTTTTTATGAATTTTTGAATTGCATTTGAATATTTTTTTAAATTTAGTTTTTGATTTGAGCCATCATAATCAATGCCCATACCCCCACCTAAATCAATAAATTCAAATTGAAAATTGGATTTTTTTATTACTCGTTCTAAAACTTTTAACATTTTCTCATAAGGTTTATGATTGAGTATCTGGCTACCAATATGAACGCTTAAGCATTTTAAATTTAGATTTTTTGAATTTTTTATGTATTTTACTAAGTTTAGAAATTGCTTTTCATCAATTCCAAATTTGTTTTCTTTTTTTCCAGTAGAAATTTGGCTCAAAGTTTTAGCATCAGTGTTTGGATTCAAACGTATACCAATATCAATTGTTTTACTCATGGATTTAGATATTTTCTCTATTTCTTTAATTTCGCTTTCAGACTCAGTATTTATTAATAAAATTTTCTTATTTATTGCATATCTTATTTCTTCTTCTGTTTTGCCAACTCCTGAAAAGACAATTTTTTTTGGTTTTATACCTGCTTTTAAAGCTCTCATTAATTCTCCAATTGAAACCACGTCAGCACCTAAACCAAATTTTTTTATTTCTTTTAGCAGATATAAGTTAGGGTTAGATTTAACAGCAAAACAAATCAATGGGTTTAAAATCTTAAAATTTTTCTTAAAGTTTAAAATATTATTTTTAAGTTTTGAGTATGAGTAACAATAACTAGGTGTTCCATATTTTTTGGCAATTTTTTCAGCTTTTATATTTTCTATGAAAAAATTATTATTTCTATATTTCATATTACATGAATAATTCTAGCGCTGTTATTTTCCTTACTTTCTTTGAAAACAGGGTCAGCTTTTTTACCACACGATAAAGTTAAAAGACTAAGAATGATTAATAATGTAATTTTTTTTATCATAAATTTTTCTTATATTTGACTATCATCTTTTTTATATTACTAAAAGACGTTCCTCCAAAAGATTTTTTAGAATTTATCGAATTTTTTAATTCAAATATTGAAAGTACATCACTCGTAAACTTAGGATTGAATTTTTTTAATTCATCGAGTGTTAATTCCTTAAGTTCTTTTTTACTCTTTTCAGCATAATTTATAATTGATGCTGTTTTTTGATATGCATCTCTAAACGGCATAGAACAATTTTTTACCAGATAGTCTGCTAAATCTGTTGCAGTGATAAACCCAGTTTCAGCTAATTTGATCATATTCTTTTTATTTGGCGTTATATTGTTAATAACTTCGTTTAAAATTTTTAAACTATCAATTAAATTATCATAAGAGGAAAACACTAGCTGCTTATCATCCTGTAAGTCTTTAAAATATGACATTGGAAGACCTTTTAAAATTGTTAACATTGAAAAAAGATTGCCATAGGATGATCCTGTTTTTCCTCGCAAAAATTCAAGAAGATCAGGATTTTTTTTCTGAGGCATTATTGAAGAACCAGTAACTATTTGATCACTCAAGGAAATCAATCTAAACGCATCAGAGTTCCAAATTATTAACTCTTCAGCAATTCTTGAGATATGCATAGCACATACGGATGAACTAAATAGAAAATCTAAAACAAAATCTCTATCAGAAACAGTATCTATAGAGTTATTTGTAGGCTTTTTAAAACCAAGTTTTTTTGTTGTGTAATTTCTATCAATATTAAATGAAGTTCCAGTTAAGGCTCCTACACCAAGTGGATTTTCATTTAAATTTTCAAAGTTATTATTAAATCTAAATCTATCTCTATTAAACATTTCAACAAAAGATAACAAATAATGAGCAAATGAAATCGGTTGAGCATTTTTTAAATGCGTAAAACCTGGCATTATTGTTTCAATATTTTTTTCAGCTAATTTAATAATAGATTTAATCAAATTCTGTATTTCAAAATCTAAATTTTTTGTAGAAGATTTAATCCATAATTTGAAATCGGTTATAACCTGATCATTTCTTGATCGAGCTGTATGGATATATCCCGCTTCCTCACCAATTATTTCATGAAGTCTTTTTTCAATATTGATATGAATATCCTCATATTCTTTTTTAAAGATAAATTTCTTATTTTTTATTTCTTTCTCAATTTTATCCAACCCATAAATGATTTTATTTTTTATTTTAAAAGAAATAATTTTCTGTTTAAAGAGCATCTCAACATGGGCCTTTGATCCTAAAATATCTTCTTTAAAAAGTCTTTTATCTATATCTAAAGAGCTCCCAGCTTTTTGATATAAAATAGAAGATTTCTTTTTTATTCTAGTATTCCATATTGCTTTATTGTTTTTATTATTTGTCATGCTATTTATTTATATCTTTTAATTATGAGAATTTTAATACTATATATATTTTTACTTGCAAATGCAGTAGCTACTGAAACTGCACCATCCAAAAACATAGTCATTAATGATGAATTAAAAGTGTATGATAATCTATATTTTTTTGATCAAGAAAATAAAAGAATTAATTTAGATGAATTTAGAGGAAAATTTGTATTATTAAATTTTTGGGCTGTTTGGTGCGCACCATGCAAAGAAGAAATGCCATCTTTGGACAAACTTAAAGTAAATAAAAAACTAAATAATATTGAGATCTTTCCAATAAATGTAGGTAACGACAGTATAGAAAAATCTAAAGAGTTTTTTAAGGATCTAAACATAAAAAATTTAGAGGCATATTTTGATCCAAAAATAAATCTTGCAAGAGAATTATCTTTAAGGGGTGTCCCGACTTCTGTGCTTGTGAATAAAAATGGTGAAGAGTTTGCTAGAATAATAGGAATAGTTGATTTTGAAGATCCAAGTATAATTGATTGGTTGTCTAAATATAATTAATTCTTAAAAAAATAAGCAAAACCAACCAAGACTAAAATCGCTACAAATTGAAGAAGAACTCTCAATTGCATTAATTTGTTAGAATATTTTTTGCTTGTGCTACCACCTTTAAACAGGGTTCCAATTCCTAATATTAATACTACACCGACAGCGATGAGTAAGGTGATTGAAATAATTTTAGCAAGAACTCCAGATATCATTTACAATTATCTTAGATTGTTTTAAAAAATATAAAACAATTTATTTCAACTATGACATTTTGCCTAAAATCTAAAATTATCAAGCCAGAAAAAGAAATAAAAAATGCAATAATACTACTTCATGGTTATGGAGGAGATGGAAATGATATTAGTATGTTATCTTTAAATTGGAAACGTCATTTGCCTAATACAATCTTTATATGCCCAAATGGACATGAAACTTGTGAAATAAATCCCTCTGGATATCAATGGTTTGATTTAACGAAAGATGACCCAAACTATATTTTGGAAGAAACAAAAAAAGCAGAAGAAATACTTAAAAAGTTTATAAATGAAGTTAAAGAAGAATATAATTTAATTAATAATAACATTTGTTTATCAGGTTTTAGCCAAGGATGTATGATGTCTTTAAATGTGGGGCTAACTTCTGAAGATAAATTTAGTTCCATTGTTGGTTTTTCAGGAAAAATAATAAATCAGAATGATTTAAAACAGAGAATTAAAAATTTAACAGATGTTTTTTTAATACATGGTGAATTAGATGATATTGTTTCACCTACATTTTTATTAGAAGCAAAAGATTTTCTGATAAGAGAAAAAATTAATGTAGAGTCGCATATGGTAAAAAATTGTGGACATCATATACCAATTGAGGCTTCAAGTTTAGCATTAAATTACATCTTAAAAAAAATTTAATATTTTAGTCATATTGAAAATAATTTTTAATTAAGTTATGGTTTTGATATGAATTTTATTGAACAAGATGTTTCTTTAGAAAAATGTCCTGCATTAGTTTTAAATGCAGATTATAGACCTCTGAGCTATTACCCTTTATCATTATGGTCTTGGCAAGACACAGTGAAATCAGTCTTCTTAGATAGAGTAATTATTGTAAGTAAATATGATAGGGAAATTAGAAGCCCATCTTTTAGTATGCAGCTACCAAGTGTTATTGCTTTAAAAGATTATATAGTTCCTCAAGCAAAACCAAGTTTCACAAGATTTAATGTTTTTTTAAGAGATAAATTCTCTTGCCAATACTGTGGAAGTAAAGAAGAGCTAACTTTTGATCATTTGCTACCAAGATCAAAAGGTGGAGAAACAAATTGGGATAATGTTGTTACAGCTTGCTCAACATGTAATGTTAAAAAAGGTGGAAAACTTTTGAAATTCTCAGGAATGAAATTAAACCAACATCCGTATAGGCCCTCGACAGAAGATCTTCATAAAAATGGAAAAAATTTTCCTCCAAACTTTCTTCATAAAAGTTGGATGGACTATTTGTATTGGGATGTTGAATTAGAAAGTTAAAGTTATATTTTTTCTGAAATATTTATAGCTATTTTAGATCCAATTTTAATTATTTTATCCATCAAAGAATAAAGACCTTTTTTAGTTGCTCCTTTTTCATATGCTATATCTTTATGATGAAGTTCATCATCTCTAAATTTTTTTATTTTCTTTTTTAATTCAGTTTCATCCGCACCTAGTTGATTTATTTGATCTAAGTAATGTTTATCGATTACCTCTTCAACTGATGCTGTACATAACATTGCAGCTTTCTTTCCAATAATTGTAGAACCAAATCCTAGACCAATACCAAGTAGATCCCATAATGGTAATAATTTTGTTGGTTGAATATTCCTTTTTTTTATTTCCTCCTCAAAAAATTCACAGTGTTCTTTTTCATGAACTTTCATTTCTTCTATTATTTTTTTTAAGTTGTCATCTTTTACAACAGTGTTTAAGGCTAGCAATTGTCCTTCATAAATTTTAACAGCACCACGTTCTCCAGCATGATCTACTCTAATAAATTCTTTTAATTTTTTTTGGTCAGTTTTATTTTTGTTTTGCATAAATTTTAATTAAAGTAGCAGAAATGATTACAGATAGTAATATGTTATAAGTTGTTAATGACAAACCAAATATAGTAAATGTCACATTTTTACAGCTAATATTCATATTTTGAAGCTCTTGGAGCAATTGTTCCTTGTTTAAATTTAGATTATCCTTTGTGCTGCAGACAAAAGACTCTTCAATTAATCCTTGTTCAATTCCAAAATGATAAATTGATAATAAAGCACTTATAACAAAAATAACGATTAATACTAAAATTGTATGTTTATCATTAAATTTAATTTTAAAATTAGTTAAAATTATAATTATACTTAATGCGTAAGGAATTCTTTCTAATAAACAAAGATTGCATGGTTGATAACCCAAAAAATACTCAATAAAATAAGCTGAGGTTAAAGCTAATATTGAAATAATTAAAATACTTAAATAAATTTTTTTTACCATTTGTCTAAGATGTATGTTTAAAAACGTATATTACAACTGAGAATATAAAAACTAAAACAATCCCAATTATAGTGAACCACTTCGAACCATGGCTTTCCATAAATTTAGTGAATAAATGCCCAAATTTATAAGAAAGATACGAAATTATAAAAAATCTTAAGCCTCTTGAAATAATACTTACAATTATAAAGACGAAAAGATTAAATCCAACAAGACCACTAGCAATCGTAAAAACTTTGTATGGTAATGGGGTAAAACCAGCTAAAAATAAAATTCCTAGCCAAGCAAAAAAACCTGCACCTTCACTTAAATCATTTTTAATTTTAATCATTTTTTCCTCATATCCATACAAACTGATTATTTGAGAAGCAAAATCAAAAAAGAATGATCCAATGAAATATCCAAAAATTCCGCCTAATACTGAAAAAATAGTAGCAATTAAAAAAATTTTAAAAAATTCTTTCTTTCTGGAAAAAACCATTGGAATAATCATCACATCTGGCGGAATTGGAAAAAAAGAACTCTCAATAAATGAAACAAGTCCTAAAAAAAATTTTGAACTTTTATGAGCAGCTAGCGTTAAGCATTTTTTGTATAATGAATTAAGCATTTTTTTTGTTTTAATATAAAAATTCTTCTTATACTATTTATATTTATTATATTAGTTAAAAGGGCGAATGGCGGAACTGGTAGACGCGCACGACTCAAAATCGTGTTTCGCAAGAAGTGAGAGTTCGATTCTCTCTTCGCCCACCATTACTTATGAATATAAATAGATTAAATAATCTTTTAGAATTATTTTATACGCAGTATCAATTAAGCAATAAGAGTGAGATTTTTTTAACATCTCTTAAACAAAAAAAATCTTTCTCATGGGAAGATACATTCCAATCAGTAATCAAACTTTCATCCAAAATTTCATCAATAATACAACAAGGTGACAGATGTTTGTTGATTTCTGAAAACAGGCCAGAATGGATGATTTCTGATTTGTCTATAATGTTATCAAAAGGAGTTACAGTGCCATCCTATACTACATACACAGAAAGAGACTATGAATATATAATTAATGATTGCCAACCATCATTAATATTAGTTTCTAATAATGAATTATTTAAAAAAATA
>NZ_JBNGZG010000035.1:0-10421 GCF_052049815.1 Candidatus Pelagibacter sp. | reverse complement strand
CAGAGGTGTATAAGTGACAGAGATAATTAAAAATAATTAATGAAAATAATTGGTATCGGTGTTGATATAATCGATAATAATAGAATTAAAAAATCTATAAAAAATCAAGACTTTATTAAAAGAGTTTATACGGCTAAAGAGATTAATACTTCTAAAACTGTAAAAAATAGAGTCAATTTTTATGCCAAAAGATTCGCTGCTAAAGAAGCATTTGTTAAAGCTTTAGGTACTGGTTTTAGGAAAAATTTAAACTTTAAAGATATTGAAATATTAAACGATAATTTAGGTAAACCTTATTACAATATGAATAATAAAATAAAAAAGATCTTAAAAAAATTTTCAAATTCAAAATCTTTAGATTTATTTCTTTCATTATCAGATGAGAAGTCTTATTCAATAGCTTTCGCAACTATACAAAAAAAATGAAATTAGATAAAAACTTTTTTAGTGAAAATATAAAAACATTATTTTATGCACTTATTATAGCTATTTTTATAAGGTCAATTTTTTTACAACCATTTTATATTCCTTCGTCTTCTATGGAACCTACATTACTAGTTGGTGATCGATTATTTGTAACTAAATATTCATATGGATACAGTAAACATTCATTTCCTTTTAGCCCACCTATCTTTAAAGGCAGAGTAATGTTTAGTGAACCTAAAAGAGGGGATGTAATTGTGTTTAAAACACCGGCTGATAATAGAACAGATTATATAAAGAGACTAATTGGTTTACCTGGAGATAAAATTCAATTTATTAATTCAAATTTATATTTAAATAATAATGAAATATTTAAGTCTAGAATTTCCAAAAATGATGTAATTTATTGCGGTAATAATAAAATTGAAGTTTTTACATTTGAAGAAAATTTACCTAATAACAAAAATTACAAAACAGTTTATTTAAAAAACTATAGTTTTCAAAATTCAGATTTATTCTCTGTACCAGATGATCATTATTTTTTTTTAGGAGATAACAGAGACTGTTCTAAAGATAGCAGATTTTTATCAAGTGTTGGCTACGTTCATAAAGATAATCTTGTCGGAAAAGCTCAATTTATATTTTTTTCATCAGATAAAAATGTTGGTTATTTTTTTGAATTTTGGAAATGGCCTCAATCAATCAGGTTTGATAGATTCTTTAAAAAGATAAAATGAAAATTAATCACAATCTTCTAGAAAAAAAAATTAATATTGAATTTAAAGATAAAAATAAACTTGTTAAATCTTTAACTCATAAAAGTTTTAATTCAAAAGAAAATAATGAAAAACTCGAATTTTTAGGAGATAGAGTTCTTGGATTGGTTATTTCAAAAAAATTATTAGACCTATACCCTAAGGAAAAAGAGGGTGTACTAGATAAAAAATTTGCTTCATTAGTAAATAAAAATACATGTTTACAAATAGCTAAAAAAATAAATTTAGATAAATTTATTCTTACATTAAACTCTGAAAAAGCAAAAACTCCACCTCAAGATAAAGTTATTTCGGATAGTTGCGAAGCTCTAATTGGTGCGATTTATTTGGATAGAGGTTTTAATGTTGTAGAAAAATTTATTTTAGATCTATGGAAAGAAGAAATTTCTAAAAGTAAAGTAACATTAATAGATGCAAAAACTCAACTTCAAGAATTTTCATTAAAGAAATATAAAAAACTTCCTGAATACAAAATGATTTCTAATACTGGCCCAAGACATAAACCAATCATTAAAGTTAGTGTTAAAATTCATAATTCAAAAAATTTTATTGCTGAGGGAAGTTCAAAAAAAATTGCAGAACAAAATGCTGCAATTAAATGCCTTAATAGTTTAGATTTATGATTTGGGATGACACAGGCTACTTAATTTCAAAAAATAAATATAGTGAAAATTCTTTAATTGTTGAATTGTTTACTAAAAATCATGGCAAAGTATCTGGAATTGTTTATGGGGGTTCCTCCAAAAAAATTAAAAATTATTTACAAATCGGTAATAAATTATTTGCAAATTACAATTCTAAAAATCAGAATAGAATAGGTTACTTTAAGTTTGAAATTATTGAAGCTTCTTCACCCTTTTTTTTTGATAATAAAGAAAAGCTAAATTGTTTAATTTCAGCTATGCAATTAATAAGAATTCTTAACGCTGAGGCTCAAAAAAATTTAGAAATATACGATTTGATTGATAATTTTTTTAAATTACTAAAATCAGAAAACTGGATACAAAATTATATTTACTGGGAATTAGAACTATTTAGTCTTCTAGGATATGATTTAGAATTAGAAAAATTAGTAAAAAAAGAAATTAATAATAACAATATTGAATATTCTACACAGTCATCATTTGAAAAAAGAAAAGTACCAAATTTTTTAATTGAAAAAAATGTTATAGCAGAAAATAAAGAATTATTGGCTGGACTAAAGTTAGTTGGAGACTTTTTGGAAAAATCTATACTCAGACCTAATAATTTATCATTTCCAAAAAATAGAGTTTCTTTTATTAACTCTATTCAATAATTATTTTAATATTTTATCAAGTCTATCAGCATAGTAGCTTACAATTGCGTTTGCACCGGCTCTTTTAAATGCCATTAAAGATTCAAAAATTACATCTTCTTTTAATATTTTTGATTTAATTGCATGTGCTATCAAACTGTATTCTCCTGACACTTGGTATGCAAACACCGGTATTCTAAATTTTTCTTTAATTCCTTTAATGATGTCAAGATAAGGTAAACCTGGTTTTACCATAACCATATCCGCCCCTTCTTTTATATCTAAAGCTATTTCTCTTAAAGATTCATCAGTGTTTCTAAAATCCATTTGGTAAGTTTTTTTATCTCCTTTTAAAAACTTATTTGATCCGACAGCATCTCTGAATGGCCCATAAAAACTTGATGCATATTTTGCTGCATATGAAAGCAATTGAACATCTTTAAAATTATTTTTGTCTAATGCATTTCTTATTTTTCTAATACGTCCGTCCATCATATCTGAAGGAGCGAGGACATCACATCCCATTTCAGCTTGTATTAGAGACTGATTAATTAAAACTTCAATTGTTTCATCATTAATTATTTTATTAGATTTGATTAATCCATCATGTCCATGTGAAGTATAAGGATCAAGAGCTACATCGCACATTATTCCAATTTGGTTTTTGTATCTTTTTTTTATTTCAACTATTGCTTTACAAACTAAATTATTTTCATTTAAAGCTTCTGTACCAATTTCATTTTTAAGTTTTTCATTTGTTTTAGGAAAAAGAGCAACCATTGGAATCTTAAGTTTAAGGGCTTTATCTATAATCTGACTTAATCTGTTTATTGAATATCTATAAACATCTGGCATCGAATTTACTTTTTCTTTTTTGTTTTTACCGTCGATTAAAAATATCGGTAAAATAAAGTCATTTGGACTTAGAGTATTTTCTTGAACTAATCTCCTAATCCAGGGTTGTTTTCTGTTTCTTCTAAGTCTAAGATTTGGATAATTTCCAGTTATCATATAATGTAATTGTATAATGCGACAAATGTATTATACAATTAAATTTCAAAAATTGTATTACAAAAACCATGAGTTTAAATTTTAATGATTTTTTAAAGCTTGATATCAAATTTGATGTAGAAAAACTTCAAGCAGCTTATAAAGAGGTAATCAAAATTAAAAATTTTGAGTCTCCAGGGGAAATAACAAATTTTGGGGCAATTTCATTAACCCAAATACCTGGCGATCCAGATTCTATCAAAGGTCATAAAGCTAGAGGTGTGTTTTGGACAAAACCAGACTCTACTGGTAAAGAGGTGACTAGAGATGTAAGTGTCGATGAAGAAAAATATTCAGAATTTATTAATGATTATAAAGATACATACTTTAAAGATGTTTATGAAGCGTTATCAAAAAAATATAAACTTGGACGAGTAAGAATTTTACTTAAACAACCAAGATCTACACTTAGCTGGCATAGAGATCCAGAACCTAGATTACACATTCCAATTATTACTAACCCAGGCTGCATTATGGTTATTGATAATGTTGCTAAACACATGCCAGCTGATGGTCATGCGTGGATTACAAATAATACTAAGTATCATAATTTTTTTAATGGTGGAGAAGAAGACAGAATTCATATAGTTGCATGTGTTCTCAATCATAAATTTAACTAATTTGAAAAAACTTTATATAGCTTCAGATCACGCTGGTTTTACTTTAAAAGAGTATTTAAAAAAAAAACTTTCTAAAAAAATCAAGTTCGACGATCAAGGTCCACATAGTGATGAGATGTCAGTAAATTATCCTGATTTTGCACATAAACTTTGTAAAAAAGTTTCAAAAAACTCTTCAAATATGGGGATACTAATTTGTGGATCTGGCATGGGGATGGCTATGGCTGCAAATCGTCATAAAAAAATAAGAGCAGCATTATGTTATTCGGTTGAAAATACTAAATTATCTAGATTGCATAACAACGCAAATGTTATTACATTAGGAGCTAGGTTGATTAATAAAAATACAGCCATGAAATGTATAAACACATTTTTAAAAACAAAATTTGAGGGTGGAAGACACCTAAAAAGAGTAAAAAAAATATAAATTGGAGTAAATTTATGTCAAGTGAAGCCAAATATCTAAATAATGATTATCAGAATTTTTTCGAGAAAAGATTATCTGAAAGCGATCCTGAATTATTTAAAGCTATCAATGATGAGCTTATTAGACAACAAAATCATATAGAGCTAATAGCTTCTGAAAATATAGTATCTCAGGCAGTGTTAGAAGCACAAGGATCTGTTTTAACAAATAAATATGCAGAAGGTTATTCAGGAAAAAGATATTATAATGGTTGTGAACACGTAGATGTTGCTGAAGAATTAGCAATAGAAAGATTAAAGAAATTATTTAATTGTAAGTTTGCAAATGTTCAACCACACTCTGGCGCGCAAGCTAATGGCGCAGTTTTTTTAGCTCTTTTAAAACCAGGTGACACATTTATGGGAATGAGTTTAAATTCTGGTGGCCATATTACTCATGGTTTAAAAATATCAATGTCTGGAAAATGGTTTAATCCAATAGGATATGATGTTGATAAGGAAACTGGTTTGATTGATTATGACGAAGTTGAAAGATTAGCTTTAGAAAACAAACCAAAAGTAATTATTGCTGGGGGCAGTGCATATTCTAGAGTAATAGATTTTAAAAGATTTAGAAACATTGCTGATAAAGTTGGAGCTTATCTGATGGTTGACATGGCTCACTTCTCAGGTTTGGTTGCAGGTAAAGGTTATCCAAATCCCTGCGATCATGCTCACGTGGTAACTTCAACTACTCATAAAGTTTTTAGAAGTGCTAGAGGTGGAATAATACTTACAAACCATGAAGACTTAGCAAAAAAATTTAACACGGCTGTGTTCCCAGGATACCAAGGTGGACCACTAATGCATGTTATAGCTGGTAAGGCAGCTGGTTTTTTAGAGGCTCTAAAACCTGAATTTCAAACTTATATTTCAAATGTATTAGCGAATGCCAAAATTTTAGCAGAGACTTTGAAAAATAATGGTTTCAAAATTTATTCTGGAGGTACAGATACACATCTTATGTTAGTTGATTTAAGACCATTCAATGTTAAAGGCAATATGGCTGCTGACAGTTTATCCAGAGCAAACATTACTTGTAATAAGAATGGAATTCCTTTTGACTCTGAAAGTCCAATGGTTACTTCAGGTATTCGTTTAGGATCTCAGGCTGCAACTACTAGAGGTTTTGGATTAAATGAGTTTCAAAAAGTTGGTGAATTAATAACAAAGGTCATTGAGGGGTTGTCAAAAAATCCTGATGATAATTCTAAAATAGAGGCTGAAGTAAGAGATGAAGTAGTTAATCTATGTTCATCATTTCCTATATATAAACATTTGAGAAAATGATTTGTCCTTGTAAAAAAAAAGGAGAAACTTCAGTAGTTGACTCAAGACCCACTGAAGATGGTACCGCTATTAGAAGAAGAAGACTCTGTGTATGTGGAGAAAGATTTACCACTTTTGAGCGTATACAATACAGAGAGCTAATGGTTGTAAAAAAAAATGGTCGTAAATCGGCTTTTGATAGGGATAAATTAGCAAAATCAATTTATATTGCCCTAAAGAAGAGACCGTTAGATACAGAAACAGTTGAAAAATTTATAAGTAAAGTTTCACGATCTTTAGAAGAGTTAGGGCAAAATGAAATTTCAACTAACACAATTGGAACACTTGTTATGGAAGGATTGAAAGAATTAGATCCAGTAGCATATGTAAGATTTGCATCTGTTTATAGAAATTTCAGAGAAGAAAAAGATTTCGTTCAATTTGTTGACAAACTAGATGTCTACAAAAAAAGATAGATTTAGTCAGTCAGATAAAAACTACATGAACATTGCACTTAAATTAGCAATGTTGAAACATGGATTGACAGGAACAAATCCTGCTGTTGGTTGTGTAATAGTAAAAAATGATAAAATTATATCAATTGGATCTACCGGATTAAATGGAAAACCACATGCAGAAAGATCAGCTATTAATTATTCAGCAGAATCATTAAAAAATTCAAAAATGTATGTAACACTTGAGCCATGCTCTCATTATGGAAAAACACCTCCATGTACAAATATTATTATTAAAAAGAAAATTAACGAGGTGATTTACGGCATTGAGGATATCGACAAGAAAGTGAAGGGCAAAACAAAAAAAATACTCAATAAATCAAATATAATAGTAAAAAATAATTTGTTATCAGAAAATATTAAGGATTTCTATAAACCATATTTTATCAACAGATCTAAAAAAATTCCTTACGTGACAGGAAAAATTGCTAAAACTAAAAATAATTTAATTTATAGTGGTCATTATAAAAAAATCACAAACTTAAAAACTGACAAATTAATGCATTATTTAAGATATAAGAATGATACAATTCTTATATCATCAAAAACTCTAAATACCGATAATCCAAAATTAAATTGTAGACTGAAAGGTTATGAAAATTATTCTCCTTCAAGGGCAATTTTGGATAAAAACTTAGATATAAATCAAAATTCTTATATTTTTAAAAGTGCAAAAAAAAATAAAACTTTTATTTTTTTTAATTCAAACGACCAAAAAAAAATTGATATTTTAAAAAGAAATAAATTTCATTTGATCAAAATTAAACTCGATAAAAATAAAAATTTAGATTTAAAGCTAATTCTTCATAAACTATATAAAAACGGATGCAGAAATTTACTAGTGGAAGGAGGAAATATGCTAACAAATAGTTTTTTAAAAGGAAAACTTTTTCATAAATTTTATTTAATTGATAATCAAAAAAACATTAAAATTAAAGATAATTATGTTTTACTAAAAAATTATTCAAACAAACTTAAGAACTTTAAGTATAAATTTGATTTAACAAATCAAGGTGATAAAGACAAAATAATCTTATATAAAAACTAATTATGTTTAATGGTATTATTTTTAATAAAGGTATTTTAAAAAAAATTGTTAAAAGACCCAAAGGTTTAAATGTCTTTCTCAAAACAAATCTGAAATTAAAAAAAAAAGATCTAGGCGTGTCTGTTGCTTGTGATGGAGTATGTTTAACTCTAGTTTCTGTTAAAAAAGACTTATCTGAATTTTATCTATCAAATGAAACTATCAAACGTTCGAATTTTAAAAATATAAAATTAGGATCTATATTAAATTTAGAACTACCCTTAAAATACAAACAACCAATATCTGGACATATTTGTCAAGGTCATGTGGATACTGTTGGTAAAGTATTATTAATTTCAAAAATTGATAAATCTTATTTATTTAGATTTAGTCTAGATAAAAAATTTAGAAAACAGCTAATTGAAAAAGCCTCTATAAGTATCAACGGAATATCTTTAACTATTTCAAAATTAACAAAAGATGGATTTGAGATATGGGTTATACCTCATACTTTTAAATTAACAAATTTATCCACTTTATCCAAAGGAAGTATTGTTAATATTGAAATTGATATTTTATCAAAATATGTAAGAAATTATTTTAATGAAAAAAAATAATTTTTCTTCAATCGAGTCTATAATCAAAGATGCAAAACAAAATAAGATGTTTATTTTGGTTGATGATGAAAAAAGAGAAAATGAAGGAGATTTAATTATACCTTCATCATGTGCTAATACAAAAAATATTAACTTCATGGCTAAAAATGGAAGAGGCTTAATTTGTTTAGCTATGGATAATATTCAAGCAAAAAAACTTAACCTAAGTTTGATGTCACCAAAAAATGAATCTAGAAATAAAACTGCTTTCACTGTTTCCATAGAAGCTAGAAAAGGAATAACCACGGGTATATCAGCTAAAGACAGAGCAAGAACAATAAAAGTTGCTACAAAAAAATCTGCCACTAAAAAAGATATTGTGTCTCCAGGTCATATATTTCCTATCATTGCAAGAGATGGTGGCGTTCTAGTAAGAGCAGGTCACACTGAAGCTTCTGTTGATATATCTAAACTTGCGAAAAAAAATAATTCAGCAGTCATATGTGAAATCATGAATGATGATGGCACAATGTCCAAAGGTAGAGAATTACATGATTTTGCCAAAAAACATAATTTAAAAATAGGTAAAATAGAGGATTTAATTTCATATAGATTAAAAAAAGAAAAATTAATTAGGCTTAAGGATAAATCATTAATTAAATTTAAAAATGACAATTATGATATAAGAATTTATGAAAACACTTTAGACGGTTCTGAACATTTTGCTTTAATTAAAGGCAAACTTAATAGAAAAACTATACCTCGGGTCAGAGTAATATCGTCAAATGTAGTTCAGAATTATTTAATTAATCAACAACTTCCAAATTCATTCAATAAAACATTGAATTATTTTAAGAAATTCAAAAATTGTGTTTTAGTATTTATCAAAGATAGTAATTTGAAATCTGTTACACAAACTCTTAAAGATTATGAAAATAAAACTTTTTATAAACAAGGTAATGATAAATTAATTAGAAACTATGGTATAGGAGCTCAAATAATTAAAGATCTAAAAATAAGAGACATGATATTAATTACAAAATCACCAAAAAAAGTTATTGGTTTAGATGGGTATGATATAAAAATAGTAAAACAAGAAATAATTTAATGAAAAAGAAAATACTTATAGTTGGTTCAAATTATTATGATAATATTTATTCTGGTCTATTAAGAAGTGCAAAACAAAAATTAAAAAATAATTTTTTATGTGATGAGATATTAGTGCCAGGTGTTTTTGAGATACCTGTTGCAATTTCAAAAAAAATTAAAAAATACGACGGTTTCTTAGCTTTAGGATGTGTAATTAAAGGTCAGACACCTCATTTTGATTTTATTTCTCAAGCCTCAACAAACGCTATAATGAGTTTATCAATTGAAAATAAAAAACCAATTGGAAATGGTATAATTACTTGTTTAAATATGAAACAAGCAATTAAGAGAAAAAATAAAGGTTCTGAGGCAGCTGAAGCTGTTATTTCAATTTTATCAATTTAATGAAAATAAATTATAGCCCCAAAAATAATCCAAGAGTAATTATAATACAAAAACTTTATAGTTATTTGATTAATAATGAAGAATTAATCAATTTTCCAAAACACCGTTTTAAGAAATTTATAAAAGAGGTTGTAAATGGTTCCATAGAAAGAAATGATTTACTTGAAGATGAATTAAAGAAATATTTATCAAAAGATTTTAATTCAAAATCTTTTGATAAAGTTTTTCAAATAATTCTAAAAGCTGCAACTTATGAGCTCCTGTATAAGCCAAATTTATCTTTAAGGATAATAATTAAAGAATATTTGAATGCTTCAAATTATTTTATTGAAGAAAATCAAACAAAATATTTAAACGCATTATTAGATACTATAGGTAAAAATTTAAGAAACCTAAATGAAAGAATTTCAACTAATTAAAAAATATTTTTCTAATCTATCAAAAGATAATCCTGGATCATTTGAATTAACAGACGATGTTTTTTTTGATAGATATAAAAAGTTAGTTATCTCCGTTGATACGTATGTTGAAGGTGTTCATTTTTTGAATTTTAATAATCCTGATTTAGTAATTAAGAAAATATTACGCTCTTCAATTTCAGATATAATCTGCAAAGGCGTTAAGCCTGAATTATATTTTTTATCTGGATCTGGAAACAAAAAAAGTTTTTCTAAAAAAAATTTAAAATTGATTTCTAATGCTCTAAAATCTGAACAAAAAAAATTTAAGATCAAACTAGGAGGGGGTGATACAACCTATTCATCTAAGTTAAGTTTTACATTTGTTTCAGTTGGTTATTCATCAAATATAGTTAAAAGAAATAATGGTAAAATTGATGATGATATTTACGTTACTGGAAAATTGGGTGACAGCTTCATTGGATTAAATATTTTAAAGAATAAAATCAAAT
>NZ_JBNGZG010000034.1:0-11133 GCF_052049815.1 Candidatus Pelagibacter sp. | reverse complement strand
CAGTTGTGTATTAGAGAGAGCATCAATTGTAAAAACTTTTTTAATAATAATTCTTGGTTCATTAGCTTTAACTATATCAGCTAAAATTAAAATTCCTTTTTATCCAGTGCCAATGACGATGCAAACTTTTGTTGTAATGTTATTGGGTTTAGCATTTGGTTACAAAATAGGATTGGCAACAGTTAGTTTATATTTATTGGAAGGTATTGCTGGATTACCAGTTTTTTCCAACTCGCCTGAAAAAGGTGTGGGTTTAGTTTACTTTACTGGTCCAACTATGGGATATTTGATTGGTTTCTTATCAGCAACACTAATTGCTGGAACAATAAATTCTAATCACAACCTATTAAAGATAATTTTTAAACTATTATTATCTGTATCAACAATTTATATTTTGGGTGTTTTGTGGCTAGGCACACTTATAGGATGGGATAAGCCAATATTAGAGTTTGGGGTATATCCATTTTTGCTAGCAGAAATATTTAAGCTAGCTTTGTTGGTAATAATTTCAAAAAAAATAATTAATTTAAGAAAATTTATTTAGGAGATCTTTTAGAAAGAATTCTTTGAAGAGTTCTTCTATGCATTTTTAGTCTTCTGGCTGTCTCAGAAACATTTCTGTTGCATAACTCAAATACACGATGAATATGTTCCCACTTCACTCTATCAGCAGACATAGGATTTTCCGGAGGCGCTGCTCTTTTTGATGGATCAGCTAATAAAGCTTTTTCTACGTCTTCAGCATCTGCAGGTTTAGCTAGATAATCTATAGCACCTTCTTTAATTGCAGCTACTGCAGTTGGAATATTTCCATAACCAGTTAACATTATTACTCTACTATCAGAGTTAGAGTTTTGAATTTCTTTTACAACATCTAAACCATTTCCATCACCCAGTCTTAAATCAACTACAGCGAATCCTGGTTTTGATGTTTTAACTGTATCAATACCTTTTTGTACACCTTCAGCTTGTGCAACCGAAAAACCTTTTTTTTCCATTGCTCTAGCAAGTCTTTCTCTAAAAGGATTATCATCATCAACTAAAAGCAACGATTTATTCTCAAAATCATTGATGTTTTTTAATACAGCTTGTTCTTTCATAGCTAGGGTAATATGGTGATTTATTCTCAGATTACAACACTTAATTATTTGCTTTACATCAAGTCTATATTGCTCTAATTGCACGTTAAATGTGAAAGTTTTATTAATTTAAAGCTTTTTTTTATTAAATTTTTTTTGGAGGCATATGAAATGCAAAAATTTAAATCAGTTGAAGAGCTTATAAATCAACTGCAGCCTGAACAGCCTGTTTACTGTATCAGGAGAGATTCGATAAAAACTGCTTCAAAATTTTTTTTAGATAAATTCCCAGGTAAAATTTTATTTGCAGTCAAAACTAATCCTCACCCTGAGGTTTTAAAAACCATCATTGAGAGTGGAATTGATCAATTTGATGTGGCCTCAATAGAAGAAATAAAAAGCATTAAAAGTGTCGATCAAAATATTAAATGCTCATTTATGCATACAGTTAAGTCTAGAGAAAGCATTGAAAAAGCATATTTTCAATATGGAGTTAAAACTTTTTCTTTAGACACTAAAGACGAATTAATAAAAATTATTGAAAGCACTAAAAACGCAAATGATTTAGAGTTGTTTGTGAGAGTTGCAGTATCAAATGAACATGCTGAAATAGATTTATCGAAAAAATTTGGTGCTATTAGCTCTGAAGCAATTGGTCTTGTTAGGTTAGCCAAACAATATGCTGCTAAGCTAGGAATAAGTTTTCACGTTGGGTCACAATGTATGCATCCAATTTCATACTCTAAAGGAATCTCAGAAATAGGTAATATAATTAAAAAAACTAAAATTCTACCAGACTATATTAATGTAGGTGGTGGGTTTCCAACAATTTATCCTGATTTAATTCCTCAAAGTTTAGATAGTTATTTTGAAGAGATAAAAAAAGGATTAGCTAATTTAAAACTTGAAAAATTACCAGAAATTATCTGTGAACCTGGAAGAGCACTGGTTGCTGAAAGTGGTTCAACAATCGTAAGAGTAAACTTAAGAAAGAAACAAAAACTTTATATTAATGATGGAACTTATGGAACATTGTTTGATGCTGGTACTCCAAATATTGTTTATCCATCTAAGATGATTAAAGATCAATCAAATAAAATTATTTCTAAAAAATTAACTGCTTTCGATTTTTATGGTCCTACATGTGATAGTATGGATTATATGAAGGGACCTTTCCTATTACCAAATAATATTAAAGAGAATGATTACATTGAGTTAGGACAATTAGGTGCTTACGGTTTAACATTTAGAACTCAATTCAACGGTTTCTACTCAGATTTAATTTATGAAGTAGAAGATAAACCAATAATGAGCATGTTTGAGAAAAACGGTAACCAAGGTATATTAGTTGCCTAATGTCAGATAATAAGCCGTTAGGACACAACAGTAAAAAAGATTTCTTAAAAAATCCTGTAGAACATATTGATATTACTTCGTTTGATTCTAGAAAAATAATTTCTTCAATGGAAAAAATGTCTTTTGTTTCTAGAGAAACTGCAAATGCAGCTAATATTTATAATGAAATGTTAAAAGATAAAGATTGTACAATTTTTTTAACTCTTGCTGGATCTACATCTGCAGCAGGATGTATGAATATTTATAAAGACTTAGTGAAATATAATATGGTCGATGCAATTGTTGCAACTGGAGCTTCAATCATAGATATGGATTTTTTTGAAGCTTTAGGCTTTAAACATTATCAAGGTTCACAATTTCAAGATGATACAGAACTAAGGAAAAACTACATAGATAGAATTTATGATACATACATTGATGAGGATGAACTTCAAATGTGTGATAAAAAAATATGTGAAATTGCAGACACTTTAGAGCCAAGAAGTTACACATCTAGAGAATTTATTTGGGAAATGGGAAAATATTTAAAAGAAAATTCAATTAAAAAAGATTCATTGATCGAAACTGCATATGACAATAATGTTCCAATTTTTTGTCCTGCATTTACGGACTCTAGTGCTGGCTTTGGTTTGGTTATACACCAAGAGAATAATCCAAAAAAACATATGACAATAGACTCAATTCGTGAATTTAGAGAACTAACTGAAATAAAAATAAGATCTAAAGGCTCAGGGCTTTTTATGATTGGTGGAGGTGTGCCTAAAAACTTTATTCAAGATACTGTAATTTGTGCTGAGCTACTTGGAAAAGAGGTTGAGATGCATAAATATGCTGTTCAAATAACAGTTGCTGACTCTAGAGATGGAGCATGTAGTAGCTCTACCTTAAAGGAAGCTAGTTCTTGGGGTAAAGTAGATGTTACACAAGAACAAATGGTTTTTGCTGAAGCAACTAGCGTTTTACCTTTGATAGCAAGCGATGCTTATCATAAGGGTGAATGGAAAAATAGAGAAAGAAAAAATTTCTCAAAAATATTTAATTAAGTTGAAATATCTTTCAAACAAAAAAGGATTTCTTGGAATTGATAATAAATTCAATTTCAAAGAAAAGGTAGTTATAGTCCCATTTGGACTTGAAAAAACTGTTAGCTATGGTGGTGGCACTAAAAATGGTCCAAAAGAGATTATTAAAGCATCTCATCAAGTTGAGCTTTATGATGAAGAGCTTAATTGTGAGCCCTACAAAAAAATAGGTATCAAAACCTTAGAGACCTTTAAAATTGATAAAAATATAAATAAAGCCTTAAAAAAAATGGCTAGTGTTAATAAGGAAATTTTAGATAAAAAACTTTTTCCTATGACCTTTGGTGGTGAACATTCTATCACTCCTGGGTGTATTGATCCATTTGTAAAAAAATATAAAAATATTTGTTTGTTACATTTTGATGCTCATGCTGATCTTCGAGACAGCTATAATGGAGAAAAATTTTCTCACGCATCAGCTATCAGACGTTGTTTAGATCACAAAAATGTATCTATCATATCATTCGGAATTCGTAATATTTCTGAGAGTGAAATACCTTTTTTGAAAAAAAATAAATCTAGAATAAATATTTTTTGGGCAAAAGATAAGCCAAGATGGGATCTAAAAAAATTTAAAAAATTAATTAAAAACAAAACTGTTTATCTTACATTTGACGTGGATGGTCTAGACTCGAGTATTATGCCTGCTACTGGTACTCCTGAACCAGGTGGTTTATTATGGGATGAAACTTTAAATATCATAAGAATAGCGGCAAAAAATTCTAATATAGTTGGCGCTGATATAAATGAGTTGGCGCCAATAAAAGGATTTAATTCTTATAATTTTTTGGTAGCTAAATTAGCTTATAAAATTTTATCTTATAAATTTTTCTACTAAATTTTAACAGGTTTTAGAATGTTAAATAATAATCTAAATGGGATTAGCATTATTAACGCTACAAATATTTTTACAGCCAAATCTCCCAAAGCTAAAGTAAACCATGGTATTCCTGTTCCAAAAAATGAGATAGAGAAAAATAGAAAAGTATCTACAACTGAACCAATCATTGATGAAGCTAATGGAGCGATAAACCATTTTTTTTTCCTTAATTTATCAAAAATTTGTACGTCTAATAATTGAGCAACTATAAATGCTGTTCCAGAACCAATTGCTATTCGGATTGAAATTAAATCACCAAAATTTGTAGAAAAAATTAATGTAAATAAAATTCCTATTGAAAAACCAAAATAAACAATTTTTTTAGCTCCATTTTTTCCATAAACTCTATTTGCTAGATCGGTAATTAAAAAAGCGACGGGATAACTGAAAGCACCGTAAGTAAGTATATTTTCTAAACCAAATTTATTTATCGGAAATTGAACTAAATAATTTGATACAAGAACAATAACTCCCATAAGAAATGAGAGTAATATAAATGGTCTGTTCATTAAGCTGATTTAGATGATGGGGTAGCTTTTTTTACGTAGGGTGATTTAATTAAAATACTCTTTTTAAGTTTTTTTAATCTCGGCGATAAGTTTTTATTTTTAACTGTTTTTAGAAATTCATCAAAACTTCCTTTTTTATCTACAGTTCTAACTCCAGCATTACTCACTGTTACTTTTAAACTTCTTTTTAGTAACTCGCTTGTAAATTTAACTTTTTTTAAATTAGGTAAAAATCTTCTTTTAGTCTTATTGTTAGCATGACTAACATTGTGACCTTTCATAGGGATTTTGCCAGTTAATTCACATTTTTTAGACATAATATTTACGGCACTATATAAGGGGAGATTTTTCATGCGTCAAGTTTAATACAACGTAAATTATGAATGATTTCCAACAATTTCCGAATAATTTTTAACTCCCTCTTTTATAAGTATTTCTTTTAACTCATTTTTTATTTTACTTACAATATTTGGTCCTTGATAAACCATACCTGTGTAAAGCTGAATATAATCAGCACCTGAGAGGAATTTTTCAAATGCACTTTTCCCTGAGTCAACCCCTCCTACACCTATAATTTTTATCTCACCTTTAAATAATTTGTAAAATTTTTTTATTACTTTATTTGATTTAGATTCAATCGGTTTTCCAGACAGTCCTCCTTTTTGATGTTTTTGAATATCATTTAAATTTTCTCTTGTAGAGTCTGAAGTATTTGAAATTATTGCTGCATTAATTTTATTCTTTAAAAGAATCTCTGATATTTCATTTATTTGTTTATCAATGATATCTGGAGAAATTTTAACTACTATCGGTGTCTTAGAATTTAATTCTTTTTTTTTTAAATTAATTTTTTCCATCAACTCTTTGAGTTTAGTTTGATCATGAAAATTTCTAAGATTTTCAGTGTTAGGTGAAGATATATTAATTGTTATATAATCTGCATATTCATGGAATGTTTCCAAGTTTATAAGATAATCCTTAAGCCTATCTTTGGCATCTTTATTAGGTCCTATATTTATTCCTAGAACTCCTTTTTTTGGATTATTTTCAATTCTATCTAATGCACTCTTTGATCCTTTGTTGTTAAATCCAAGTCTATTAATTAGTGCCTCATCTTTTACAAGTCTAAAAACTCTGGGTTTTGGATTACCATATTGGGGAAGAGGGGTAATTGTACCAACCTCTACAAAACCAAACCCTAATTTAAATAAAGAATTATAAACCTCAGCATTTTTATCAAATCCAGCAGCCATTCCTATTGGATTAGGTATTTCTTTATTAAATAATTTTGTAGAAAATAAACTGTCGTTTGAATTATTATCAAAAATATCAGGAACAATGTTTAGTTTTAAACTTTTGATTGCTAAATTATGGGCTGTTTCTGGATCTAATTTGAATAGTAAAGATCTAAAATTTGAAAACATTATTCTAATTTACTTTTTATAAGTTCTTTAGTTTCATTTACACCAAAAAAACTTATAAAAAATCCCATTCTTGGTCCATTTTCATCTCCAAATACAACTTCATAAATTAGTTTGAACCAATCTCTTAAATTTTCAGCATAACCGTTTTCTTTTCCAGCAGTATAAATTTCTGTTTGAATATCTTCTGGTTTCATACTGTCGTCACATTTCTCAAGTCTTTCAATTAAAGCTCTTAAAGCAATAAATTCTTTTTCATTAGGTTTTTTATATTTTTTTTGTGCTTTAATTACATCATTAAAATATTTAATTGCATAACTTACGAGTTTGTCAAATATAGGGTGGTTTTTTTCGTCTATATCTTTTTTGTATTTTTTTACAAACTTCCACAACAATTCTTTGGAATCAGCATTACTTGTCTCTACTAAGTTTAATAACATTGAGAATGACATAATCATATTTTCTTTTGGGATCTTTCCATTATGAACATGCCAAACGGGATTCATTAAAGTTTGTAACTCATTTTGGGTCTTTGCTTTTTCAATAAAATCTAAATACTCATCAACTGCTTTTGGAACAATTTCTTTATAAAGTTTTTTGGCTCTTTTTGGATTTTGATACATATACAATGAAAGGCTTTCTGGTGATGCATAATCTAACCATTGTTCAATAGTAATTCCATTTCCTTTAGATTTAGAAATTTTCTCACCTTTTTCGTCTAAAAATAATTCGTATGCAAAACCTGAGGGATTTTTTTTTCCTAAAAGTTTGATTATTTTTGTAGATAAAATAGCACTCTCGATTAAATCTTTTCCATACATTTCAAAATCAATATCTAAAGCATACCATCTCATTGCCCAATCAACCTTCCATTGAAGCTTACATGCACCATCTAATATTGATGTTTCAAGTTTTTCACCATTATTATCAAAAACGATCGTAGAATTTTTATTATCAAACTCTAATACAGGTATTTCTAAAACTTTACCTGTTTTAGGACAGATAGGTAAAAAAGGACTGTATGTTTTCTGCCTCTCTTTACCAAGAGTTGGTAAAATAATATTCATAATACCATCGTAATTTTCAAGAATAATTTTTAAAGTATCATTAAAATAACCTGACTTATAAAGTGACGTGGAGCTTTTAAAAGAATAATTGAATTTAAAGCTATCCAAAAATGTTTTAAGTTTTTCATTATTATGTTCACCAAAACTTTGAAACTTTTCAAAGGGATCTGGAACTTGCGTTAATGGCTTATTTAAATTTTCTTTTAATAAATCTTGATTTGGAACATTTTCTGGAACTTTTCTTAAACCATCCATATCATCAGAAAAGGTAATGATCTCTGTTGGTAAATCTGTTAATTGATTTAGGGCATTGACCATCATTGAGGTTCTTGCCACTTCTCCAAAAGTTCCAATATGAGGAAGTCCACTAGGACCATATCCAGTTTGAAGAGTTATTTTACCTTTTTTCTCTATTAATGCCTTTCTTTCTCTCAGCATTTTTTTTGCTTCAACAATTGGCCATGCATTTGTTTTATCTAAGTTTTCTTTATTAATCATTGAATTTTCTAATTAATACTATTTAAGAAGTAATTACTATTTCTTATAGAGTTGAAATTTATTTACCATAAAATATGATTCTTTCAAAATGAGTAATTATAAAACTGTTTTTTTTACTTTAGGAATTTTGCAAATAATACTGGGTATATCGATGATCATTCCTGTTTTTGTGCAAATTTTATTTTCAGAACTAGATTCCTCATTTATTGGTGCATCAATAGTAACAATTATATTTGGTTCTTTATTTTTTTTATCAAATTTAGATCATGATAAAAAATTAAATCTTCAACAAGCTTTTTTACTTACTGCTTTGTCTTGGTTAAGTATTGCTGTTTTTGGTTCGATACCCTTTTTACTTTCTTCGATGAATCTGTCAATAACAGACTCTTTTTTTGAAAGTATGTCAGGAATCACAACAACTGGTTCAACAATCATTTCAAATTTAGAAACAGCTCCTAGAAGTATTTTATTTTGGCGCGCAATATTACAGTGGCTTGGTGGAATTGGTATAATTGTTATGGCGATTACTCTAATGCCAGTTATGAATGTTGGTGGTATGCAACTTTTTAGAATATCTAATAACGACTCCTCTGAAAAAATTTTACCAAAATCAAAAGAAATAGCTTTAAGGTTAATCTATATATATTCAATTTTAACAATTTTATGTGCAATATTTTATAAATTATTTGGTATGAGTTATTTTGATAGTTTAACTCACTCAATGACCACTATCGCTACAGGGGGCTTTTCAAATTATAATGCGTCAATTGGTTATTTTAATAATGCGTACATCGAGATTGTATCTATGACATTTATTATTTTAGGAAGCTTACCATTTATTGCATATATTAAGTTTCTTAATGGAGATCGTCAAATTTTTAAATCAGATAGTCAAATTATTACTTTTTTGAAAATTATTTTTTTTTCAATTATTATTCTTAGTCTGTATTTAAGTTTTACTGAAATTGATAAATTTAACTTAAGATCAATTTTCTTTAATGTAATCTCAATTATTTCTGGTACAGGATATGTAAATGATCAATTTGATAATTGGGGAAGCTTTACAATTGTTCTATTTTTAAGCTTAATGTTTATTGGAGGATGTGCAGGATCAACTACTTGTGGAGTAAAAGTTTTTAGATTTCAAATTTTATATCTTTTTATAGTAAATCAATTAAAAAAAATGATTTATCCTAAGGGAATTTTTGTAATAAAATATGCTCAAAATTCCATTAATGAGAAATTTATTGCATCAATAATTTCATTCATTTTTTTTTATTTTTTAATTTTCTTTGGACTATCTGCATTATTATCTTTATCAGGCTTAGATTTCATTACATCAATTTCAGGTGCAGCAACATCTATCTCTAATGTTGGACCTGGTTTGGGTTCAACTATAGGTCCAAACGGAAATTTTGCATCTCTACCTGATATATCTAAATGGATACTCACTGTTGGTATGATTTTAGGAAGGTTGGAATTATTTGCTATTTTAGTATTATTTGTTCCAGCGTTTTGGAGAAATTAAAATGATTGAATTAAAAAAACAAACTATATCAGAAACTTTTTCAATTTATTTTGATAAGAGAATGTTAAAAATTTTATTACTTGGAGCTATTTCAGGTTTTCCATGGGTTTTGATTGGGAGTAGCTTAAGCTTGTGGTTAAAAGAGGATGGTCTAAGTAGGTCTACAATAGGATGGGCAGGATTAATTTTTGGTGTTTATGCTTTTAATTACTTATGGGCACCTTTAGTAGATAGAATTAAAATTCCTTTTTTAACAAATAGAATTGGACATAGAAGAGGATGGATTGTGTTGATGCAAATTTTAATTTTAATTTCATTAATACTTTGGAGTTTATTAAACCCAACAGAAAACTTAGCAATAGTAATTTCAGTTGGATTATTAATTGCAATTGCATCTGCAACTCAAGATATAACTGTTGATGCTTTAAGAATTGAACAAATTGGAGAAAATGAGGGAAAATCTATGGCTGCTGGAGCTGCTATGGCCGTTGTTGGTTGGTGGAGCGGATATAAACTTGGAGGTGTAATCTCTTTATTTTCAGCTGAATTTCTTCAAAATTTAGGTTTTGAAAATTACTGGCAGTTAACATTTCTTATTTTAGGTATTTTAATCATTTTAATGAATATTGGATTAATGTTTATTCATGAAGATAAAAGTAACATGAGAGAGATTAATCAAAAAAGTAATGATGAATTAATTTCAAATAAACTTGGAAGCAAAAATATAATTAACAGTTTTTTAACATGGATTGGCGGAACTATAGGCGGACCAATCATAAGTTTCTTCAAAAAAAATGGATTTAACATAGCAATTGGTATTCTTGGATTTGTTTTTTTATTTAAAGTTGGTGAAGCTTTTTTGGGGAGAATGTCCATCGTATTTTATAAAGAAATAGGTTTTAGTAAGTCAGATATAGCTATTTATTCTAAAACTCTAGGTTGGATAACAACTGTAATCTTTACATTGTTAGGTGGTTTATTTGTAATTAGATCAGGAGTTTTGAAAGCAATGTTTCTTGCTGGAATATTAATGGCTAGTACAAACTTGTTATTTACTGTTCTGGCTTGGAGTGGAAAATCAGAACTAATTTTTGCAATAGCAGTTATTTTTGATGATATAGCAGCTGCATTTGCAACTGTAGCTTTTGTTGCTTTCATTTCTTTATTGGTGGATAGAACATATACAGCCACTCAATACGCTTTATTAGCATCAATTGGAACTGCTGGTAGGACCACTCTTGCTTCATCTTCTGGTGCATTAGTAGATTGGCTTCAAGGAGATTGGGGTGTCTTCTTTGTAATTACTGCATTAATGGTCATACCTTCGTTAATTATTCTGTGGTACATAAGAAATAAACTTAACTTAAGTGAAAAATAAATTCTATTTTAACAGGCCAATATCTAATTTATATTTAAAACCTTCTAATAAATCTGAGGTAACTACCCAAATTATTTATGGTGAAAAATTTTCAATATTAAAAAAAAATAAAGAATGGATAAAAATTAAACTAAATTTCGATAACTATATTGGCTATATAAAAAATAGAAATTTTGAAAATGCTTTTGAGGTTGAATACAAAATAAAAAATTTAAAAACTAAAATTTTCTTTTTAAGAAAAAATAGATTTAAACAATCAAATCAATATCTTTACTTTGGTTCAAAAATAAGAATTTTAAACAAAAAAGGTAACTTTTATGAATTTGAGAAAAATA
>NZ_JBNGZG010000033.1:0-11354 GCF_052049815.1 Candidatus Pelagibacter sp. | reverse complement strand
AAAAGAAAAAAAATTAACATCTGCTTTAGAAAAATTAAAAAATATTAAAATTGATGATGCAAAAGAAAATGAACTAGTAAATGAATTAAAAAATAAAAAAAAACAATTAGAAATTGAAAAAACAGAATTAGAGGAAAAATATCAAAATCTTCAAAAAGATCATGAGCAATTAAGCCAAAAATTAAGTGATTTTGAAAAGAGAAATCTTGATAAGAAGTCAAGACAGCAAGAATTTTCAGAAAAAATTGATGAATTAAACCAAGAAACAGATACTTTACTGGAAGAAATAGATAAATGGCAAATGTAAGCATAAAATTTAATGGTAAAGAATTTTTGCTTTCTTGCGATGATGGTCAAGAGGAGCATTTGGAAAATTTGCTCATACAAATTAATCAAAAATTTAATTCTCTTAAAAGTAACCTTGGAAATTTAGGAGAAAATAAACTGCTACTGATAACAGCAATAAAAGTTTTAGATGAATACTATGAAACCAAAAAAAAAATTGAAGATAAAAAAAAAGAATTAAGCGATTTATCAAAAAAATTTAAAGAATTAAAAAACTTAGTTTATGAATACAAAGACAATAAAGAGGATGAAATAAAAAGTCTTAATAATAATCTTGATGAACTTAAGAGAACTATTGATGAGAATCAAAAAAAATATGAACAAGTTTTAGATGCAGCAACCTCAGAAATATCCAGTTTTATTGAAAATATGGATAACAAAAATATTTCTAATTAGCACAAAGTGAATAAATCAGGAATTAGAAAAAAAATCTTAAAGCAAAGAAAAAAAAAATATTTTCAAAATTTTGAAAATCCTAAAATATATAATTTTTTAAAAAAATATAAAAAGAATAAAATTGGCGGATATTTTCCAATCAACTATGAATTTGATTGTTTAGAAATACTTAAAAAATTATCGAAACAAAACTTTCAAATTTCTTTACCGATTATGAAAAAAAGCAACCAAATGGATTTTTTTTCTTGGGATTTTAATCAACCTTTAACAATTAATGATTTTGGAATACCCGAACCAACCAGTTCAAAAATTACTTATCCAGATATTTTTTTGGTACCAATTGTTGGTTTCGATAAAAATCTGTACAGATTAGGTTATGGTGGTGGTTATTATGATCGTTATATCGAAAGAATGAAGAAGATTAAAAATATAATTACTATAGGGCTTTCATTCTCATTCCAGAAAATTGATAAAGTGCCAATAAATAAATTTGATCAAAGATTAGATGCAATCATTACAGAAAGAAATATATTTCAATGAAATTATTGTTCTTAGGTGACCTAGTAGGCATATCAGGGTGTTCAGTTGTGATGAAAAATTTAAAAAAAGAAATTGAAAGACATAAGATAGATTTTGTAGTAGCCAATGGAGAAAACGCTGATAAGTCAGGCGTTGGTCTAACTGAAGAAATATGTAAGGATCTATTTAACTCAGGTGTCAATGTAATAACTACTGGTAATCATGTTTGGGATCAAAAAGAAATAATGAATTATATAGATAAAGAGAATAGATTATTAAGACCAAAAAATTTATTTGAGCCTTCGCCAGGTAAAGGATTTCAAATTTATATTACTAAGGAAGATATTAAAATTGGTGTTTTAAATTTGATGGGAAATGTTTTTATGAAAAAATGTGAAGATGTTTTTGAATGTGCAGATAAATTTTTAAATGAACACAAACTAAAAGATAAATATGATTTTCTAGTTGTAGATTTTCATGGTGAGATTACCAGTGAAAAAAATGCTATTGGTCATTTTTTTGATGGCAATGCCACATTAGTAGTTGGAACACATACCCACATTCCTACCAACGATGCACATATCTTAAATAAAGGAACTGCTTACCAAACAGATGCTGGTATGTGTGGAGATTACAACTCAGTTATTGGCATGAATAAAGAAAATTCAATTAATAGATTTAAAAAAAAAAAATCAGTAAAACATTTTCCAGAAATAGGAGAAGGCACTATGTGTGGAGTTATTGTTGATTGTGATATAAAAACAGGTTTAGCAAAAAATATTTCAAGTTATATTTTTGGAGCAAATTTAAAAAATAGTTAATTATGGCAGGACATTCTCATTGGGCTGGAATTAAACATAAAAAGGGAAAAGCGGACAAGCTTAGAGCCAACTTATTTTCTAAGTTGTCAAAAGAAATTACTGTAGCTGCAAAACTAGGAGATAAGGATCCTGCAATGAATCCAAGATTAAGGTCCGCAATACAAGCTGCAAGATCTGCAAACATGCCAAAAGACAACATAGAGCGAGCAATTGATAAATCTTCAGCTGCAGCTGGTGCAAATTATGAAAATTTAAGATATGAAGGATTTGGTCCTGATAAAATTGCAGTTATTGTAGAAACTTTAACTGATAATAAAAATCGAACAGCATCAAATATTAGAACTATATTTCAAAAAAATGGAGGAAGTTTAGGAACCCAAGGATCAGCTGCTCATAATTTTAATCAACTTGGAGTAATTAAAATTTCTAAGAGCGAGATTGAAGATGATCAGATTTTTGAATTGGCGATAGATGCTGGAGCAGATGAATGTATTTCAAAAGATGCAATTCATGAAATCCATTGCTCAATAAATGAAATTTATAATGTTAAAAAAAAATTAGAAGAAAAGATAAACAATTTTATTTCAACTGAAATTGAATGGTTAGCATTAAATAGCGTAAAAATAACAGGTGAAAAAAAACAAGAAGTAATAGATTTTTTAGAGACCTTAGAAGAAGATGATGATGTACAAAGTGTGTATACAAATGTTATTTTCGAAAATTGATAAATGTTAATTATTGGAATAGATCCTGGTATTTCTGGCGCAATATGCTTTCTTGATAATGGAAAAATAATAAAAGTTATAGAGATGCCAACTATGACTGATGGAAAAAAAAATAAGAAACAAGTAAATGGAGCTCAAATTTATCATGAAATCTTAGAAGGTATTAAAAACTATGATAAAAAAGACATTAAAATAGTTATAGAACAAGTTTCTGCAATGCCAGGACAAGGAGTAACGAGTATGTTTAATTTTGGACAGTCTTTCGGAATATTAAAAGGTATATGTTCTGCTATGCAACTTTCTATGTATTTTGTTAGACCGGCAAAATGGAAGAAGTATTTTAATCTTATAAATTCAGAAAAAGATGCAAGTAGAACAAGAGCAATAGAGATTTTTCCTTACTTTTCATCACAATTATCAAAAAAAAAGGACTCTAACAAAGCCGATGCCATCCTCGTAGCAAGTTTTTTTTACGAAACATACAAATTACCTGAGTAACACTCCAAAAATAAAGTCAAATTCATGACACAATTAAGTGTGAAGTATAATTATGGAAACAGAAATATCGACTCAAGCTGTAGGACTAGCTTCAAGTGCTGACTTTTCATTAATGAATCTGTTTTTAAAAGCAGATATAATAGTTAAATCAGTAATTATAATATTAATAGCATGCTCAATTTATTCTTGGGCAGTTATTTTTGAAAAAATAAAACTCTTTAAAAAAATAAATAGTTCTTCTGACCAATTTGAAGATAAGTTTTGGAAGTCAAAATCTGCAGAAACTTTTTATAATAATTTACCACAAAACATTTCTGACCCTATGGCATTAATTTTTAAAGAGTCTATGCAAGGTATTGTTAAATCAAAATCTAAATCAAACATTAATGAGAGATTAGCAAGTATATTAGAAGCTGGAATAGAAAAACAAACTTCAAAAATTGAAAAAGGATTTACATTTTTAGCAACTGTAGGATCAACAGCTCCTTTTATCGGATTATTTGGAACTGTTTGGGGAATAATGAATTCATTTCAGTCTATAGCAATATCTAGAAATACTAGTCTAGCTATTGTTGCTCCTGGAATAGCAGAAGCATTATTTGCAACTGCTTTAGGATTGCTGGCTGCAATCCCTGCAGTGGTAGCATATAATAAATTTAATAACGATCTGAGAAGATACAGTCAAAAATTAGAGAGTTTTTCAAAAAGATTTATATCTATAATCTAAAATGGGATTTAAATTAAATCGTAAATCTTCAAAAGATCCTATGAGTGAAATTAATGTTACTCCTTTTGTGGACGTAATGTTAGTTCTTTTGATTATCTTTATGGTTACAGCTCCATTATTAACAGTTGGAGTTCAAGTAGATCTACCCGAAAGTTCTGCGGATTCTTTACCAGAGGAACAAGAGCCATTAACTTTAACTATCAATTCTAAAGGTGAAATTTTTATTCAGGAATCAAAAGTGGAATTTGATAAGATTATAGCAAAAGTCTTAGCTGTTTCAAAAAACAGAACTGACACAAGAATCTATGTAAGAGGAGACAAGGCAATCAATTATGGTAGAGTTTTAGAGATCATGGGATTACTTTCTGGGTCAGGCTTTACTAAAGTAGCGCTGATATCTGAGCCTTATAAAGAGAGGTAAAATTGACAAGGAACATATTTCTTTCATCAATTTTTCATTTTTTAATAATTATGATTACTGCATTAAGTTTACCTTTTTTATCAAAAAAACCTGTAGATTTGCCACCAATAGTTTCTGTAGAATTAATTCAAATAACAGACAAGACAAACATACCTTTCGCTCCCAAAGCAAAAAAAACAATTGAAAAGATAAAAGAGAAAGAAGAAAAACTAGTTTCTGAGCAAGCGCCTCCAAAAAAAGTAAAAAAAGATAAACCTGATGCAATTCCAATGCCTGATCAAGAAGTCAAAAAAGTTGAGAAAATTAAAGATGAAAAACAAAATCCAGAAAAAATTGATAATGAAGTAAAACAAGTATCAGAATTTGAAAAAGAAGAATTGTTTGATCCAAATAATATTGCTGCATTAATAGATAAATCAAAAGAAGAATTTGCAGAAACAGAAAAAAAATCAAATAAGATTACTCAAGACCAAGTTGCAAATATAGAAAATACTGGTTTAAGTTTGAGTGAGGAAGATGCATTAAAAGCGCAAATTTTTGGTTGCTGGAGCATACCACTTGGTCTCCCTTACAATGAAAATCTATTAGTTAGAATAAAATTACAATTAAAACCAGATGGTTCAATAATAAGTTCAGAAATTTTAGATCACGCTAGGATGAATAAGCCAGGCCAAGGTTTTTATAAAGTCCTAGCAGAAAGTGCATTAAGAGCTATTAAATTATGCCAACCATTAAGAGTTCCAACTACTGGATACGAGAGGTGGAAAGATTTACAGCTAAATTTTGATGCAAGAGAGATGTTAGAAGGATAGTATATAGATATGTATAAAAAAATATTTTTTTTATTTCTTTTTTTATTCCAAAGCAATGTGTTTGCATTAATAGAAGTTGACATAACTAGAGGAAATTTAAATCCTTTGCCAGTAGCGGTGTCACCCTTATCTATTGATGAAGTTTCAAAAAAAGAATTTGAAAAAATTCTAAAAAAAGAAAATATTGGATCTGAAATATCTTTGATTGTTGAAAAAAATTTAAAAACTTCTGGTTTATTTAATCCACTTAACAAAGATGCGTTTCTTCAAGAGCCTGATATTGCCAACTTAAAACCAAGATTTGAAGATTGGAATTTAATTAAAGCTCAAGCATTGATCACAGGTAAGGTAAGTTTTGTAGATGAAAAACTAAGAGTTGAATTTAGGTTATGGGATGTATTAGCTGGACGAGAAATGATGGCATTAGCATTCACAACAGTTCCTACAAATTGGAGAAGGGTAGGTCATATAATTTCTGACAAGGTTTATCAAAGATTAACTGGAGAAAAAGGATATTTTGATACAAGAATTATTTATGTAGCAGAGGAAGGACCTAAAACTAAAAGAGTAAAAAAATTAGCAATTATGGATCAAGACGGTTCTAATAATAAATTTTTAACATTAGGTAATGAACTTGTATTAACTCCTAGATTCAATCCAAATAGTCAAATGGTAACATATTTATCTTATTTCAGAAATTTACCCAGAGTATATTTGTTAGATATTGAAACTGGAACTCAAGAAGTTGTTGGTGACTTCCCGGGAATGACTTTTGCACCTAGATTTTCTCCTGATGGAAAAAAAATCATCATGAGTTTTGCTAAAGATGGTAACTCAGATATTTATACTATGGATTTAGAAAATAGAATTGTAGATAAAATAACTAATCATCCTTCTATTGATACTTCTCCTTCCTATTCACCAGATGGAAAATATATTTGTTTTAATTCTGATAGAAGTGGTTATCAACAAATTTACATAATGGATAGTAATGGAAAAAATGTAAAAAGAATTTCTTTTGGAAAAGGTTTGTATGGAACGCCAGTTTGGTCACCAAGAGGTGATCTAATTGCTTTCACAAAATTACATAAAGGAAAATTCTATATTGGAGTAATGAGAACTGATGGTACTGGTGAAAGATTATTAACTGAAAATTACTATCAGGAGGCGCCATCATGGTCACCAAACGGAAGAGTGCTAATATTTTATAGAGAAACCAAAACTGATGAAAAGGGCGAGGGATTTTCAGCTAAATTATGGTCAATTGATTTGACAGGATATAATGAAAGACAAGTTGTAACTCAAACAGATGCATCAGACCCATCTTGGTCATCTTTATTAAGTAATTAAATAATATTGCTTGATTTTTTAGCTTGAAACCTCTAATTAATTATGAAAAATTAAGATTTAAGAATTAGTAACTTGATCAAGGAGCAATATGAGATTTAACAAAATTTTAAAAAACGCATTACTTGTGATTTTAGCTTGTTTTGCACTAACAGCTTGTGCAACTAAAAAAGTTTCGACAGGTCAAATGCAGGGAGATGTGTACACAGGAACTGATACTGTAGAGTATTTAGCTTCAGGAGTACCTGACAGAGTATTTTTTGCAACAAACGAGTCAGTTTTAACTACAGCATCTAGAGAAACTCTAAGAAAACAAGCAGCGTGGTTAAGAAAAAATTCTAAAGTAAACATAGTTTTAGAAGGTCATGCTGATGAAAGAGGAACTAGAGAATATAATTTAGCTTTAGGTGAAAGAAGAGCAAATGCAGCTAAAGACTACCTAATGACTTATGGAATATCTTCAGACAGAATTTCTGTATTAAGTTATGGTAAAGAAAGACCAGTAGACTCTGGATCAAATCCTTTAGCTTGGTCAAAAAACAGAAGATCAGTTACTGTCAAAGCTAACTAATTCTAATTTTTTTAAATTTTAGACCCTAAATATTAATTTATTTAGGGTCTTTTTTTTGCCATCATTATAATTAGTAGTTGTCACATGAAGCTTTGTGAAAAAATATTTAAAATAAAATTTTTAATAGTTTTTTCATTGTTATTCTCAATTTCAGTTAAAGCAGACAATCATAATATCTACGAAACTTTAGAATTAATTAAAAAAGATTTAAAAACATTAGAGCGTGCTGTTTATTCTGGATCAAATGAAACTAATAATGATTTTAATTCTTCACAAATATCTGAAGGCAATTCTGAAGATGTTTTAACACGACATTTATTAAAACTATCTGAAATTGAAAGCCAATTTCAAGCTCTTACAAACAAGTTTGAGGAAATAAATTTTAAATTAGATAAATTATCTAGTAGGTTATCAAAAGTACAAGCTGATAATCAAATAAGATTTCAAGACTTAGAAAGTTCATTATCTTCTGGAAATATTATAAGTTCAGTTACAAAAGACACAAACTTAACAGAAGAAACTTTACCAGGAAGTTCACAACCCCAAGATCTTGGTGCAATCTCATATAAAGACAACACAACGAGTGAAACTTCACAACAAATTACTTCAATTGATACTACTGCAACTGTTGTTACGGAAAATTTTCAATCTGAGGAAAAAATTTTACCAGATGAAGTGCCAGAAAAACAATATGAGTTTGCTACAAGCTTCTTAAAAGTTGGTGATTACACCACTGCCGAAAGGGCATTTAGAGAATTTGTTAATACTAATTCAGATCATGAGCTTGCAGGTAATGCTCAATATTGGTACGCAGAAACATTTAGAATTAGACAGCTTTATACTGATGCAGCATCAGCATATCTTGAAGGATACCAAAAATATCCTAAAGGAGAGAAAGCTCCAATTAATTTATTAAAACTAGGCGTCTCCATGGTTCAGATTGGAGAAAAAGATCAAGGTTGTAAAATGATTAATGGTGTTGAGGAACAATATCCAGAGGCAAATCAATCTGTAATTCAAAAAGCAAAATATGAGTCTAAAAAATTTGAGTGTAACAAACAAGACTCATAATCTAATTAATCGAACTTTAAAAAATACAAAATTAAAAAACCTTTTTTTAAGATTTAGTAAAAATCTCAATTTAAATTCTTCATTTGCAGTAGGGGTGTCTGGAGGCCCAGATAGCTTAGCTTTAGCTTATCTATGTAAAGTTTATGCCTTAAAATTTGGTATTAAACAAAAATTTTACATTGTTGATCATAAATTAAGATCTAATTCTACAAAGGAAGCCCAACATGTAAAAAAATTACTAAAAAAAAATTCTATTGAAGCACAAATATTAACTTGGAGAGGTGTTAAACCAAAAAGTAATATTCAGGCAAGAGCTAGAGAAAAAAGATATGATTTGATTACTAAAGAATGCAAAAAAAACAATATCAAACATATTATTATTGGACACCATTTAGAGGATAAATTAGAAAACTTTATTATAAGATTAACACGTGGAAGTGGTTTAAGAGGGTTAGTTTCTTTTAACAAAAAATCATCAATTAGTGACATAATTATAGAACGCCCATTGTTAAATTTTAAAAAGAATGAACTAGTTTTTATAGCTTCCCATGTTTTTAAAGATTTTATTTCTGATCCTTCTAATGAAAATCAAGATTTTAAAAGAGTAAGAATTAGGAATTTTCTAAAAAATTTAAGTTTAGAAGGTTTTGATCAAAATAAATTTAATAAAACAATAGAAAATCTGAGTCACTCAAACACAGCGATTAATGAATTGGTTGAAAAGAATATTTTAATTAATAGTTATTATTCAAGAAAAAGAAAAATAATTTATCTAAATAAAGAATTTTTTAATCAATCTAATGAAATAAAATTTAGATCTTTATCTAAGTGTATAAAAGATTTGGGAGCAAATTATTATTTCGCAAGAGGTAATAAGATACTAAGAATAATTGATTTAATTAATGCTAATAAAACTTTCAAAACATCCCTAGGGGGTTGTATTATCAAAAAAACCAATAATACTGTTATTATCAACAAGGAATTTCGTTAAATTATGTCTTTTAAAGATAATTTGACACTTGTTAATTAGATATTAATTCTTATTTTAATACTATGAATTTCAAAAACATAGCAATGTGGGCAATAATAGTTTTTCTAACTATTGGTCTTTATAATATGTTCAAAAATCCTCAAAGCAACATTAGAGGTGGAAACCAAATTATATTTTCGGATTTTTTAACTTCAGTTGAAAATGGAGAGGTTTTAAAAGTTGAAATACAAGGTAATAACATTAAAGGTGTTTACTCTAATGGAAATAGCTTTTCCACTTACTCTCCTAACGATCCAAATTTAATTGAAAAATTATCTCAGAAAGGAGTAAGCATTTCAGCAGCTCCTCTTGAAGAGAAAATGCCATCATTGTTTGGAGTATTACTGTCGTGGTTCCCAATGTTATTGCTTATAGCCGTTTGGATCTTCTTCATGAGACAGATGCAAGGCGGAAAAGGTGGCGCAATGGGTTTTGGTAGATCTAAAGCTAAAATGATGAATGAGCTCAAAGGTAAAGTAACTTTTAACGATGTTGCTGGTGTTGAGGAGGCTAAAGAAGAAGTTGAAGAAATTGTAGAATTTTTAAAAGATCCAAAAAAATTTAGTAGACTAGGTGGAAAAATTCCAAGGGGCGCACTGCTAGTAGGTCCACCAGGTACTGGTAAAACATTATTAGCAAGAGCGATTGCAGGTGAAGCAGGAGTTCCATTCTTTACAATATCAGGTTCAGACTTTGTTGAGATGTTCGTTGGAGTAGGTGCATCAAGAGTTAGAGATATGTTTGAGCAAGGAAAGAAGAATTCACCTTGCATTATTTTTATTGATGAAATAGATGCTGTTGGAAGAAGTCGGGGAGCAGGTCTTGGAGGAGGAAATGATGAGAGAGAACAAACTCTTAATCAACTTTTAGTAGAAATGGATGGATTTGACACAAATGAAGGTGTTATCATCATTGCAGCAACAAATAGACCTGATGTTTTAGACCCAGCGTTGTTAAGACCAGGTAGGTTTGATCGTCAAGTTGTAGTTTCTAATCCAGATATCATAGGAAGAGAAAAAATTTTGAAAGTTCACGTAAAAAAAATCAAAATGGCACCAGATGTTAACTTAAGAACAATTGCGAGAGGAACTCCAGGGTTTTCAGGTGCAGATCTTGCAAATTTAGTTAACGAAGCAGCTCTTCTTGCAGCTAGAAAAAATAAAAGGATTGTCACTTTAAACGAATTTGAAGAAGCTAAAGATAAAGTGATGATGGGATCTGAAAGAAGATCAATGGTAATGAGTGAGGAAGAAAAGAGACTTACAGCTTACCATGAGGCTGGCCATGCTATAGTTACAATTAATGAAAGTGCAGCATACCCGATACATAAGGCTACTATTATCCCAAGAGGAAGAGCTTTAGGAATGGTAATGCAATTGCCAGAAAGAGATGAGGTATCTCAAACAAGAGAACAATTACACGCACAATTAGCTATTGCAATGGGTGGTAGAGTTGCTGAAGAAATTATTTTTGGTGAAGATAAAGTTACAACAGGTGCAGTTAGTGATATTGAGCAAGCGACAAAAAGAGCTAGAGCGATGGTAATGAGAGCTGGTTTGAGTAAAGAATTGGGCCCAGTTGCATATGGAGAAAATGAAGAAGAAGTATTTCTTGGAAGATCAGTTGCTAGACAACAAAACATGTCAGAGGAAACAGCTAAAAAAGTAGATTCAGAAATAAGGAAAATTGTTGATCAAGGTTATGATAGAGCGAGAAAAGTTTTAACAGATAAAATTGATGATTTACATAAGCTTGCCAAAGCTTTACTAACTTATGAAACATTGTCTGGTGAAGAAATTGAGAACTTAATTAATAAAAACATTTACCCCGCAGACAAACAAGACCTAAAAGTAGACGACGATAAAGGATCCGCATTAAGTTCTATGGGCTTAAAACCTAAAATTGTTCATTAAATTTAATGAGAAGATATTACACTTGTGCGTGTAATTTCTATTTTGGTAAATATTCAAGATTTTTAATTAAAAAAAAAGAAACACTTCCACTTCATGGTCAAAGCGATATATCATTTAGTCTGTCTCTTATACAAATATCCGAGCCCACCAGACGGACT
>NZ_JBNGZG010000032.1:0-11892 GCF_052049815.1 Candidatus Pelagibacter sp. | reverse complement strand
AACTATCTAAATATATATAATTATTAAATGACACCTATCCATAAAATAATTAAAAAAAATAAGACTGATATTAATCCTATATGGATTATGAGACAAGCTGGAAGGTATTTACCAGAATTTAGAGAGATTAGAAAACAAAACCCAGATTTTATCAAACTATGTTTAAATGCTAATTTATCTTCAGAAATAACTTTACAACCTTTAAAAAGATTTGACCTTGATGCAGCTATAATTTTTTCTGATATCTTAATGTTACCATATGGATTAAATCAAAAGGTAGAATTTAAAAAAGATTTTGGCCCATTATTAGGAGAATTAAATTTAGAAGAAGCTTCAAAATTAGATGAAGTTGATTTTGTAGAAAGAGTGTATCCAGTTTATAAAGCAATAAATCAAGTAAGTAAAAATAATTTAACAGATAAAAAAAGTACTATAGGATTTGTTGGTGCTCCTTGGACTTTACTTGTTTACATATTGAATAAACAATCGCCTAAATTAAAGTTAAAAGATGATTTTTTTAATGATGATTTTTTAATAAATAGAATTTTATTTTTAATCGAGAGGTTTTTAAAATTACATATAAAAAATCAAATAGATAATGGCGCCGATGTGATCCAAATTTTTGATAGTTGGGCAGGTTTATTGGAAGAAAAAGATTTACCTAATTATGTTTATATTCCTACATTAAGTCTAGTAGATTATATTAAAAGTTTAAATGTTCCAGTAATTTGTTTTCCAAGAGGCATTAAAAATTTTAAAAATTATTGTGATATAGTTAAACCAGATGCGATTTGTATTGATTATGAAGTTAATCCATCGGAAATTGTGAAAAATATAAAAATACCAATTCAAGGTGGTATGGATCCTAAAGTATTATTAACAGATAAAGATAATTTAAAAAAAGAGGCTAAAAGATATTTAGATATTTTTAAAGATCATCCATATATTTTTAATTTGGGTCACGGTATTTTGCCTGAGACAAAACCCGAAATGATGGATTATCTAGTAAAATTTGTAAAAGATTATTAAATGAAAAAAGCTGTAATTTTGTTTAACTTAGGTGGGCCAGATAAACTGGAAAATGTTGAGCCATTCCTTTTTAATTTATTCTATGATCCTGCAATATTAAATTTACCTAAATTTTTAAGGTACCCTTTAGCAAAATTAATATCCAACAGAAGAGCACCAACAGCAAAGAAAATATATGAAGAACTTGGCGGGGCATCACCTATTTTAAAATTAACTACAGATCAATCCAATTCTTTGGAAAAAAAATTAAATACAGAAGATCAAAATAATGAATACAAATGTTTTATTGTTATGAGGTGTTGGCATCCCAGAGCCGAAAATGTTATTCATGAAATTAAAAATTTTAATCCCGAAGAAGTAATATTATTACCTTTATATCCCCAATATTCAGCAGCAACATCAGGTTCGTCAATAAAAGAATGGCATGATGTGTGTAAGAAAAATGACTATAAAGTTAAAACATCGACAATTTGTTGTTACCCAACAGAAACTAATTTTATTGATGCACATATAGACGAAATTTATAAGAAGATAAAAGATCTAAAAAATTATAAGTTAATTTTTTCTGCTCATGGTTTGCCTGAAAAGAACATTAAAAAAGGCGATCCCTACCAATGGCAGGTTGAGCAATCAGTAAATGAAATTGTAAATAAAATGAATATAAAAAATTTAGATTGGATCTTAAGTTATCAAAGTAGAGTCGGGCCGTTAAAATGGATTGGTCCATCGACTGAAGATGTAATTGTAGAAAATTCTAAAATTGGGAAAAAAATTGCTTTAGTACCAATCGCTTTTGTGTCCGAGCATTCAGAAACATTAGTAGAACTTGATATAGAATATAAAGAATTGGCAGACAAAAATGGATGTGTGGAATATGTAAGAGTTCCTGCCCTTGGTGTTAACGCTAATTTTATATCCTCTTTATCTAATTTGGTAATCAATAAAGAAGACAATAAATTAACAGAAAACTTATACCCCCCAAAAATACAATGTCCTAATAATTTTAAAAAATGTCCTTGTTTAAATTATGAATAGTTATTTATTGTTTAAAAGCATACATCTAATAGCAGTAATCTCCTGGATGGCTGGATTATTATATCTTCCTAGAATTTTTGTTTATCATTCGGAAAATAATAATGAAATTGTTACTTCAGTATTTAAAACTATGGAGTATAAATTGTTTTATTATATCATGACACCAGCCATGGTCCTAAGCTGGTTGTTTGGATTATTATTAATTTCTAAACTTGGATTTGATCAATTAGGAGCTTTGTGGTTACAATTAAAGTTTATATTTGTTGCAATCCTTACATTCTATCATTTCTATCTTGGGTATTTATTGAATAAATTTAAATTTGACGAGAACAACAAGTCATCTAAATTTTATAGATATATAAATGAAATTCCCACCTTGCTTCTTATTTTAATCATATTTATTGTAATTTTTAAGCCAATCTAAGGTTGAAATTTAATTTAGAAACATTATATTAATTGTACCTATCTTAATAAAAACACTCAATCATGAACATCCAAGAATTAAAATTAAAAACATCTGAACAATTAATTACGCAAGCTGAAGAACTTGATATCGAAAACGCTAGTACACTTAGAAGACAAGAAATTATATTTGCAATATTAAAAAAAGTTGCTGAAAAAGAGGAGATAACAGGCGCTGGAGTTTTACAATTATTACAAGATGGCTTTGGTTTTTTAAGAGCGATGGAGTCAAACTATTTGCCCGGTCCAGATGATATTTATGTTAGTCCAAGTCAAATCAGAAAATTTGGTTTAAGAACCGGTGATACGGTCGAAGGACCAGTTAGAGCACCCAAAGAAGGTGAAAGATATTTTGCGCTGCTGCAAGTAAGTAAAATTAATTTTGAAGAACCAGATAAATCAAGACACAAAATAGCTTTTGATAACTTAACTCCGCTTTATCCTAATAAACAATTAGTAATGGAAGTTGAAGCAGTTAAACCAGATAAAAAACAAGATTTAACACCAAGATTAATTGATTTAGTGAGCCCAATTGGAAAAGGACAGAGATCTATAATTATTTCACCACCAAAAGCCGGTAAAACGATAATGCTACAAAGTATAGCAAATTCTATAGCAAAGAATTATCCAGAGTGTTATTTGATAGTGTTATTAATTGACGAAAGACCCGAAGAAGTAACAGATATGCAAAGAACAGTTAAAGGTGAAGTTATAAGCTCCACTTTTGATGAACCAGCACAAAGACATGTTGCTGTCGCTGAAATGGTAATTGAAAAAGCAAAAAGACTTACTGAACATAAAAAAGATGTGGTTATATTACTAGACTCTATTACTAGATTGGGAAGAGCATATAATGCAGTTATACCTAGCTCAGGTAAAGTACTAACCGGTGGTGTTGATGCAAATGCACTTCAGCGTCCCAAAAGGTTCTTTGGTGCAGCAAGAAATATAGAAGAAGGTGGGTCTTTAACTATTATATCAACCGCTTTGATAGATACCGGTAGCAGAATGGATGAGGTTATTTTTGAGGAATTTAAAGGCACAGGTAATAGTGAAACAGTTTTAGATAGAAAAATTGCAGATAAAAGAATTTATCCAGCTATCGATATAACAAAATCAGGCACGAGGAGAGAAGAGCTTTTATTCGATAAAAATGATTTACAAAAAATGAATGTGCTAAGAAGAATAATTGCCCCTATGGGAACTATGGATGCAATTGAATTCATAAGTTCAAAATTAAAAGATACAAAAAATAATTCTGAATTTTTTAATTCAATGAATAAACCAGCATAATTTTAATGATTGATCTTAAAGAAGATCTAAAAAAAAAACTTTTAAATTTTTACCAAAAAAAACAATATTCAGATTTCGAAAATTTAGTAGAAAGTTTAGGGAAAATTAGTGAATTACCTTTATTTTTACAAATTGGATATGCTGGCTCAAAAGTACTTAATCCAAATTCAAAAAAAAAAGATTATTTAATTTCAAATTCAATATTAAATGAGGCTTTTAAAAAGGATAAAACAAACCTAGAAGTATTATATAATTTTATTCTTTCTAGTTTGAAAGCAGAGGAATTTTATCAAATATTACCATTATTAAATGAAAGAATAAAACAATCCCCAAACGACAAGAAAGTATTAGAAGGAATAGCAAGGGCCCATTTTTTTCTAGGTAATATGGATGTTTGCATTAATTACTTTAAGAAACTTTTAGATTTAACTCCAGACAATGAAATTGATGGTGGTAGATTTCAATATATCGCAAGCATGAATTATCCATCTGGCTTAACACAAAATGATTACTTATCTGAGTGTTTAAAATTAAATGAACTATTTAATAAAAATTTAAAAAAAAAAAAATTTGTTAAATTAAATTCTAATGAAAGCAGAAATAAGATCAGATTAGGTTTTGTATCAGGAGATTTTAGGATGCATTCTGTAGGATTATTTTTAGAAAAATTTATAGATAAGATAGATAAAAAAGATTTCCACTTAACAGCTTTTAGTAATTTAGAAATATCTAGACAAGATAATCTCACAAAATATTTCAAAGAGCGTTTTAATAATTGGTACGATACATTTGATTTAACAGATGATCAAATGATCGAAAATATTAGAAATCAGGATATTGATATTTTAATTGATCTCATTGGTCTTACATATGGCCATAGAATTAATGTTTTTGCTAATAGATGCGCTCCAGTACAAATTTGTTGGCTTGGATATAATAATTCAATAGGAATTGATAATATGGATTATATTATTGCAGATCCAAATTTGATTTATGAGAACGAGAAAAATCAATATACGGAAAAAGTACTATACTTGCCAAAAATTTGGAATTGTATGGGTAAGCCTAATAATTTACCAGATATTGAAGAAACACCTTGTTTAAAGTCTGAAATCTTTAGTTTTGGATCATTTAACAATTTTCAAAAAATATCTAACGACACTATAAAAATATGGTCTGAAATTTTAAAAAATTCAAATTCTCAAATTTTTTTAAAACATTCTTACGGTTATAGCAAAGAAGTTTATGATGTAATAAAAAAAAAGTTTTTAAATGAAGGTGTAAATTTAGATAAAATAATTTTTTTAAAGAAAAAAAAATCAACCGAAGAACATTTAAAAGATTATAACAAAATAGATTTAGCGTTAGATACATTTCCTTATACCGGTGTCACAACATCATTTGAATCTTACACAATGGGAGTACCTGTTTTAACTCTTGAAGGGTTTAATTTAAATTCTAGATGTGGTGTTAGTATTAATAAAAATTTATCTTTAGATGAGTTTATTGCAAAAAATCATCATGATTACGTAAAAAAAGCAATTTTTTATACAAAGAACAGATTCGCCCTTAAAACGATGATTGAAAATCTAAGACAACAAGTACTTAAATCACCTTTATTTGATATTGATGATTTTGTTCATAATTTCTCTAAAGTTATGAAAAAACTTTATAAGAAATAAATTTACTATTCCCCCCTATTTATATTCAAGATATATTTGAAAAATGACTATATTCGCCCTTTCCACAGGAAATGTTAAATCTGGTATAGCGATAATAAGAATATCAGGAAATTATACTAGAGAAGTTTTAAATAAATTAACGAAAAAAAATGTACCAAGTCCTAGAATTGCTTCTATATCCAAATTTTATAATGTTGAAAATAATGAACTTATAGACAAAGGAATAGTTCTGTGGTTTCCTCAACCAAATAGCTACACAGGTGAAGATTTAGCAGAATTACATGTACATGGCAGTAAGGCAGTCATTGCCGCACTCTTGTCAAATTTATCAAAAATAAAAGATTGTAGAATTGCTGAACCAGGTGAATTTACAAGAATTGCATTTGAAAATGGCAAAATAAATTTATTAGATGTAGAAGCTTTATCTGATTTAATTTCATCCGAGACAGAACTACAAAGAAAACAAGCTTTGAATTTTCTTAATGGAAATATTTCAAAGAAATATCAAGAACTACGAGATAAAATATTAAAAACTTTAGCTAATATTGAAGCAAAAATAGATTTTCCAGAAGAAGATTTGCCAGAGGATATTTTAAAAAATTTAAAAAATGAAACAAAAGAAATAATTAATATTATAAAATCAATTTTAGATGATAATAAAGTAGGTGAAAAAATACGTGACGGTTTTAAAATTGTAATAGTTGGACCAACTAATGCTGGTAAGTCGAGTTTATTAAATTGTTTATCAAAAAGAGAAGTGGCAATTGTTTCAGAAATAGAGGGAACAACAAGAGATACAATTGAGGTTAGTTTGAATTTAGATGGTTATCCAGTTTTAATTTCAGACACTGCAGGTTTAAGGGACACAAATAATATTATTGAAAAAAGGGGTGTGGAAATAGCGCTGACTAAAGCCGAAAATGCAGATTTGAAAATTATTCTTTTAGACGCAAAAAACCCAAATTTTAAAGGCTTTTTTGATAATATTTATGATGAGAATTCGTTAATTGTAGTAAATAAATCTGATTTAATCTCTAATCAATTCGACGATAGTCTAATCAATAACTTAAAACATACAATGATCTCAGCAAAACATGAATTAAATATAAATACACTAATCGGTGAAATTAAAAAAAAATTAAAAAATAAATTTATTGTTAATGAAAATATTTTGATTTCACGAGAAAGACATAGATCAAATTTAGAGAAATGTATTTTTCATTTAGAAAATTTTCTAGAAAATAATTCAATTAACGAATTAGATAAAGCAGCAGAAGATTTAAGATTAGCTACTAGAAATCTTGGTCGCGTTGTTGGTGATGTAGATGTAGAAGAAGTCCTTGGAAAAATTTTTAATGATTTTTGTATAGGCAAATAAGAAATAATACCAATAAAAAAGGCTTTTCTAGTCTTGTAAATAAACATTAGCAATATAAGTTTGGATTAATGAAAAAAGAATTAAATTTTGATGTTGTTGTAATTGGTGGAGGTCATGCTGGATGTGAGGCAGCTACCGCATCTGCAAGACTAGGTGTTAACACAGCCTTATTTACAAATGATTTTAGTACAATTGGTGAAATGTCATGTAACCCTGCAATCGGTGGTCTGGGCAAAGGACATCTTGTTAGAGAAATAGATGCTTTAGATGGAGTGATGGCAGATGTAGCTGATAAATCGGGTATTCAATTTAGATTATTAAATAGCAGCAGAGGACCAGCCGTAAGAGGACCTAGAACTCAATCTGATAGATCGCTATATAAAAAATATATGCAAGAAAAACTCGTAAACTATTGTAATTTAACAATATTTTCTGATTCTGTAATTAATTTTATTTTTAATAAAAATTATATAAGTGGTTTTACTACTCAGTCTGGTTCTAATATCTATTCAAAGAAAATAATACTGACCACAGGCACTTTTTTGAATGGCCTTATCCATATTGGTGATAATAAAATTCCAGCTGGAAGATTTAATGAACAACCTACAACTGGATTAAGTGAGCAATTAAAAAATTTTGATTTTAAAATTGGACGATTGAAAACTGGAACACCTCCAAGATTAGACGGTAGAACAATTGATTATTCAAATTTAGAAGAACAGTTCGCAGATGACAAACCATATTTTTTTTCTTTTCTTACAAAACAAAATTCTAATCAACAAGTTAGTTGTCGTATGACTTATACGAATGATAAAGTTCACTCGATCATCAAAAAGAATTTACACAAGAGTGCTATGTACTCTGGTTCAATACAGGGTGTTGGTCCAAGATATTGTCCTTCTGTGGAAGATAAGATTATAAAATTTGAGGGAAAAAGCAGGCATCAAATTTATCTTGAGCCTGAAGGATTAAATGATCATACAATTTATCCAAATGGTATCTCAACTTCACTTCCTGAAGATGTACAGCAAGAAATATGTAATAATATCAATGGTTTAGAAAATGTTAAAATAATTAGACCTGGTTATGCAATAGAATATGATTATGTTGATCCTAGAGAGTTATTTTTAACTCTTGAGACAAAAAAAATTAGAAATTTTTTCTTAGCTGGACAAATCAATGGTACGACTGGTTATGAAGAAGCTGCTGCTCAAGGTCTGATTGCGGGTATAAATGCAGCTTTATCTGTTAAGAATGAGGAACCTTTTATTTTAGATAGATCTGAGGCTTATATAGGAGTAATGATTGATGATTTGGTCACGAAAGGCGTAGCGGAGCCTTATAGAATGTTTACTTCAAGAGCAGAATACAGACTTTCTTTAAGAGCAGACAATGCAGATATACGGTTAACTGCAAGAGGAGTTAATATTGGTTTAATATCAGAAAAAAGAAAAAATCACTTTTATGATAAATTAAATAAAATTGACGAAACAAAAAAAATTATGAAGTCTCTAAAGATCTCCCCCTCTAAAGCTGAACAATTCCAAATTAAAATAGCCAAAGATGGAGTACTTAGAAGTGCTGAAGATATTTTATCAAGAAATTCAGTCAAAATGAAAAAAATAAGGGAAATTTGGCCTAAAATACCCTACTTTAATGATGAAATTGATGAGCAAATCGAAATAAACTGCCATTATAAAGGATATTTAAATAAGCAGAATGCTGATATATTAGCATTCAAAAGAGATGAGAACTTGGTTATCCCTGAAAATGTTAATTATGACAGCCTATCAGGATTATCAAATGAAATTAAATCTAAATTTAAGATGATTAAACCAAAAACTTTAGGTCAAGCACTTAGAATTGATGGCGTAACTCCTGCTGCTGCATATATTTTGTTGTCACATGTTAAAAGAAGGTCTATTAAGCAAATAGCTTAATGGATGATTCAATAGTTAAAAATAACTTAAAAAAAGTTTTCCCAAATGTTTCACGTGAAACTTGTATAGATTTAGAAAAATATATTGATCTTATTATGCAAGAGAATAATGTTATCAATTTGATAAGCAGAGCTAACATAAACAGAGAATATATAGTTAAAAGGCATATAATTGATTCAATGCAAATTATTGATTTTATTGATTTTAATCAAAAAAAAATAATAGATCTTGGATCAGGATCAGGATTACCAGGAATTATACTTTCAATTATTTCTAAAAACAATGGGAGTAAAATTAAAACAGCTATGTACGAAAAAAGTTTTCATAAAGCTAATTTCTTAAAACAGGTATCTACTAATCTAAATTTAAATACAGAAGTACTTAAGGAAAATATTTTTGATCATACTGATAATGATAAAGCGATTATCACATCAAGAGCATTTAAACCTTTGCCTGTTGTTTTAGAATTACTTAACACAAATTTTAAAAACTTTAAAAATTTAATCATCTTTATGGGTAAGACTGGAAATGAAATTTTGTCTGAAACGTTGAAAAAATGGAAATTAGATTACGAGACAAAAAAAAGTATTACAAATAATGACTCATTCATTTTGAATATTAAAGGCATAAAAAAAATATGAAAATAATTTCAATAATTAATCAAAAGGGTGGAGTCGGAAAAACAACAACGGTAATTAATTTAGCCGCAGGTCTTTCACAACTAAATAAAAAAGTTTTAGTCATTGACTTAGATCCCCAAGGAAATGCTACTACAGGACTAGGCCTTTCTAATACTGATGATTCTGAATTAACTATTTACGGAGTGTTGAACGGATCAAAATCAATATTAGATTGCATAAAAAAAACTAAATTTTCTAATTTAGATTTAATTACATCGAATGTTGATCTGTCTGGTTTAGAAGTGGAAACAGCTGGTGATGAAAAAAGAGCTTTTATTTTAAAGGAAAAATTAGCTGATTTTTCAAAAGAAAATCAACAAAATTATGATTATATATTGATTGATTGTCCACCTTCTTTGAGCTTGCTGACAGTGATGGCATTGGTTTCTTCTGTAACTTTGTTAGTTCCGCTTCAAACAGAATTTTTTGCACTAGAAGGATTAACTCAATTAATGAAAACCATTGAAAGGGTAAAATCTAATTTAAATCCAAAATTAGGTATACAGGGTATTTTATTAACTATGTATGATAAACGAAATAAACTATCATCAGAAGTGGAGAAAGAAGCAAGAGAATATTTTAAAGATAAAGTTTATACCACTGTAATACCTAGAAATGTAAGATTATCAGAAGCTCCATCGCATGGAGTCCCAGTTTTAATTTATGATAAAACTTGTCCAGGAAGTAAATCTTATTTCAGTTTTACAGACGAATTTTTAAATAAAGAATTTCAAATAGAAAGTGTTGCTTAATGAATAAATTAAAAAAAGGATTGGGCAGGGGATTATCGTCTTTAATTGGCGAAACTAAATCAACTAATAAAAATAATACAATAGAAGTTAGCAAGCTTGTTAAAAACAGATTTCAACCTAGAAAAATTTTTGATGAAAATAAACTAAATGAATTAACTAACTCCATTAAAGAAAGAGGTGTTCTTCAACCTATAATTGTCAGAAAACACAATCAAGATCATGACAAATATGAAATTATAGCTGGAGAAAGGCGATTTTTAGCAGCGAAAAAAGCAGGTTTAGAAGAAGTCCCAGTGGTAATTACAAATGTTGACGATTTAAAGTCCTTAGAGTTTGCAATAATTGAAAACGTACAAAGAGATGACCTCAATCCTCTTGAAGAGGCGCAAAGTTATCAACGCTTAATAGATGAATTTTCATACGATCATGAAAAGGTATCAAAGTTTATTGGTAAAAGCAGAAGCTATATCACAAATAGTTTAAGGATATTAACTTTACCAAAAGAAGTTCTAAACTTAATTGAAACAAGAAAAATTTCAGCTGGACATGCAAAAGTGCTTGTAGGATTAGATAATGCTGAATTTATCGCTAATAAAATTTTTGATAAAAAATTATCTGTTCGTCAGGCTGAAAGTTTAGTTAAAATATTCAAAGGTAAGAAAAATTCTTTAAAATCTAAGGACGCAAATGTTCAATTTTTACAAAATTCTCTTACTGAGAAAATAGGACTTAGAGTAAATATTTCAAACAGTAAAAATAATAAAGGATCAATTAAAATAGAATATAAGGATCTTGATCAATTAAATAGATTGATTGAGATCATTAAGTCTAATTATTAATTATCTAGATTTACTAATTATAAAGTCTGATAAAATATTAGCTGAATTTTGAGAATTAGTTTTAATCAATAGCTCTATATCATTTATTTCAAAAATTAGTTTTTCAACTTGATTTAAAGACCAAGCTTTAATTTGTTTTTTTACTATATCTTTATCTTTCCAAAAAATTGGAGGTTTTGCATTTGAAATAGTTATATCAATATTTTTTAAGGAAGAAAAATTTTGTATTAAATTCAGTAATCTTTTTGATTTAAGTAGCAAAGTTCTTATAATTAAAACAGAATCTTCGGAGCCAAAATTGTTTTCATTCATTAAGTAATTAATCTTTTTTATGTTTTTTGCTAAACAATTGTCAACAAGTTCACTAATACTATGATTTTCCCCTAAATTTGTTAATTTATTTATCTCTTTAATAGAAATGCTTGTTCTATTTTTTAAGAACATTTCAATTTTTTCTAATTCATTATTTAAAAATTTTCTTTCCCCATTACATTTATTAACAAGTGCGTTAATAGTTTCAAAAGATATTGAAATTTTCTTACTTTTGAAAAATTCGTTAGCTATGTTAGATAAAATTTGATTGTCATCACTATAAAAAGCTACCGAAATTAATAATTTGTTTTTTTCAAAAATATTTCTTAATTTTGATCTTTTTTCAAGAACACCTGCAATTAATATTAATTTTACATCTTGAACTTTTTTTTCAATCAATTCCTCTATCAAAGAATAAATTTTATCGGTTGCATTATTAATAGTAATTATTTTTTTAGTATTAAAAAGAGAACCAGAAAATATTTCATTA
>NZ_JBNGZG010000031.1:0-11901 GCF_052049815.1 Candidatus Pelagibacter sp. | reverse complement strand
TACCTTCAAAAAAAGAAATTTTAAATTTATTAAATAATTTCAATAAATTTTTAGCAAATTGTTTAAATCAATTAAAATTTGATAATATTAAAAAATTTCATAAAAATTTAATTTATGATCGTAGATTTATAATAACTTTTTTTGTTGTATTAATTTCTATTTTCGCACATCTTTCTGCTCCAGCATTTTATCAAGATAAATGGGTTTTAAGCAAAATTAAAAAACAACTAGAGAATGAATTTAATTTAACGTTTTTACTTCCTGAAAAAGTAAATTATTCAATGTTCCCGATTCCGAGTTTCCATCTAAAAAATGTTGAAATAATTCATAAAAACCAAAGTCTCGGTAAAGTTAATTTAGTGAAATTAAATCTTTCCTACAGTAAGTTTTTTGACAAAGAAAAAGTTAATATTCAAAATGTAAATTTAAAAAACGCAAAATTTGAAATTCATGATTTAAACATTAAAGATTTATTAAAATTTTTAGATAAAGAAATAAATAAAAAAAAACTTTATATAGAAAACAGTCAATTGTTTTTTAAAGATAAGAATAAAGAAGTTTATGCAATATTATCGTTAGGAAAAAGCATCTCATTTTTCGACCAAAAATTAATTAAAAATTTTTTAAATTTTGAGGGAGAAATTTTTAATATTCCAATAAATGCAATTATAACTAATGATTATTTAAGGAAGAAATCTTTATTAAAATTTGAATTAAATAAAATAAATAAAAAAATTAATATAGATCTAAATTATTTAAATGATCCGAATCAAGCCGAGTTAGAAATTTTAGATGGTTCAAATTCTTACATTACTGATATAAAATTTAGCAGCAAAGGCTTTCATTTTAAAACAATTGAAAAAAATGAAAATAAATTCTCATATAATGGTATAATAAATTTAAATCCATTTAGCTCTGATATTAAAATCAAATCAAAAGTTTTTGATTTAAAAAATTTGATAAATCAAAATGGATTATTATTACAAATAATAAATTCAAATATTTTAAATAATCCAAACCTTAATTATAAAATTGATTTAAGCTCAAGTAAAATTAAGAACCACAGATTATTAAGTGATTTTGTTTTATGTTTAGTTTTTAATCAAAAAAATTTTAATTTTGATGGCACAAAAATAAACTTTGATAATAACGTTAAGATAGAAATTGTTGAAAGTATTTATAAATCAAATGAGAAAGGAAATGTTTTTTCTGGTAAAATGATTTTTTTGATTGAAGATGAAAATAAACTCTATAAGTTTTTTCAAACAAAAAAGATTTATAGAAAACCACTTAATAAGATTACTTTTATTTTTTCTTATAATTTTGATAAATCAGAACTTTCGGTTGAAGAGTTAGAAATTAATGATAGATCAAATAATGTAATCAAAAGTTTTCAAAAAAAATATGAAAACAAAAAATTTGATAAACTAAGAAAATTAGAAATTAAAAATTTTTTTAACGAATTAGCGTCTACATTATGATGGCGTAATCATTTTCTTTGGATTTACTATCTTTTCATATTCTTTTTCATTAATGATATTTAGTTTTAAGGTTTCTTCTTTAAGAGTAGTATCGTTTTTAAGAGCTGTCTTTGCAATTTTTGCTGCAGTATCATACCCTATGTGTGGTGCTAGAGCTGTAACTAACATAAGTGAATTATCAAGATGATGTTTTATTTTTTTTTGGTTTGCTTTAATACCTTTGACACAAAAAATAGCAAAATTTTTTGTGCTATCAGCTAAGATATCTATTGATTGTAAAATATTGTGTGCAATCATTGGTTTAAAAACATTCAATTCAAAGTGACCATGAGTGCCTGCCAGAGTTATACCCATATGATTTCCAATAACTTTTACACATACCATAGTTACAGCTTCACATTGTGTTGGATTCACTTTACCAGGCATTATAGAAGAACCAGGCTCATTTTCGGGTAATAGTAATTCACCATATCCAGCTCGAGGACCAGAACCTAAAAATCTAATATCATTGGAAATTTTCATTAAGGCAACTGCGCAAGTATTTAATGCTCCAGAAAAATTAACTATAGCATCATGAGCAGCAAGTTCTGCAAACTTATTTGGAGCGGGTTTAAAAGGTAATTTCGTAAATTTTGATATTTCTTTAATTATTTTTTTGTCAAAGTTTTTTTTTGAATTTATTCCAGTACCAACCGCAGTTCCACCTTGGGCTAAAAAGTATATTTCTTTTAGAGCAATTTCTATTCTTTCAATACTTTTTTTTAATTGTGTGTGGTAACCTGAAAATTCTTGTCCTAAGGATAGTGGTGTTGCATCTTGTAAATGAGTTCTGCCTATTTTTATAATACTTTTAAACTCTTTAATTTTTTTCTTTAATTCTTTTTCTAAAATTTTTAAGCTTGGTAATAATTTTTTTATTGTTTCTTCAGCTACCGATATATGCATTGCTGTTGGAAATACATCATTTGTAGATTGAGATTTATTTACATGATCATTAGGATGAACTGGTTTTTTCGTTCCTTTTTTCCCACCTAAAATTTCAATCGCTCTATTTGCAATTACTTCATTTACATTCATGTTTGTTTGAGTCCCCGACCCTGTTTGCCAAACTTTTAATGGAAAGTGATCATTAAGTTTTCCTTTTATGATCTCATCAGCTGCTTTAACAATAGTATTAGATATTTTTTTATCTATTAATTTATCTTTAGCATGTACAATAGCAGCAGATCTTTTAATTATTGCAATTGATTTTATGATTGATGGATTGACTAGTATTTTTCCTATATTGAAAAATTTATTTGAACGCTCAGTTGAAGCACCCCAATATTTTTCTGAAGGCACCTGAATGTCACCTAAGCTATCAAATTCTTTTCTAGTTTTCATTTTTGAAAAATATTACTTAGATATATATTAAATATATCGATTCTAATAGGAGTAAAATGACAAATTTTAAAAAAGTAAAAATATTTATGCAAACTTTTGGACAAGAGGTAAAAAATAAACCATCGTTGAGTTCTGAAAAAATTAATAATTTAAGACTTTCTTTAATACAAGAAGAATTAGATGAGCTTAAAAAAGCAATACAAGATAAAGACATTGTTGAAGTTGCAGATGCATTAACAGATATATTGTATGTTACGTATGGAGCTGGTCATGCGTTTGGTATTGATTTGGACCAATGTTTTAATGAAGTTCAAAATTCTAATATGAGTAAATTAGACGATGATGGAAAACCTATTTACAATGAAAATGGAAAAGTGATGAAAGGTCCTAATTATTTTAAGCCTGATTTATTAAAATATATCAAAAGTTAATCCAATTTGGCTTATTTATTTTTAATGATCCACTTTCAGTAATTAAATTTGCTGTATCTAAATTTAATTCTTTAAATTTAATCAATCCAAATGGGTAATTTCCATCAATTAAAATTTTTCCAATTTCTTTACCTTCAAAATTTATAATATCATTCTCTTTAACTGAACCATTAATGAGTTTTAAAGAAAACAATCTTTTTGATAGTTTGTTCTTATGTTTAATTCTTGCTGTATTTTCTTGTCCCACAAAACACCCTTTTTTATAATCTATGCAATTAAGTTCTTCATAATTACATTCAACACCAAAAATTTTATTTTGTAATTTATTTAATCCTAAGGGAACAATTCCCAATTTATGAGATAAAGTGTAATATTCAGATGTATCAGAGCTTTTTAGTTTGAGTTTTTTTAAAGATAAATAGAGTTTTTCCAAATTGATAATAAGTCTTGCTCCCAGACCCTGATTTCTTGGATCTAGTAAAATTGGATCTTCTCTATATTTAATAGTATGACCCAAAACTTGTTTCGCATAATCAAATTCTAAAAATTTTTTTAAGCTAAAAGCTGCAACTACAAATTCATTACTTAAATTCATTAAATCTACTTTTGATCTTAATTTATATAGATTTAATTGTTTAAATAACTCTTCTGATTGAGATTTTTCGCAATCTATAAAATAACCAGATTTATGTTTAATTATAATAAACTCAAAGAGAAATTTTCCTTGAGGAGTTAGTAGAGATGCAAAACAACTATTATCATCTTTTACTTTTGATAGGTCATTACTTACTAGATTTTGTAAAAATTCATAACAGTCATCTCCTGAGACATATAAAATTGATCTATCTTCTAGTATATAAACTTTTTCATTATTCATAATTGAATGAGTGATGATTATAATATAGGAACGAAATCATAAAATGTTAGATTTAATTATTAAAAATGGTGAATGTTACATTGATGGAAATCTACAAAAAGTGGATATTGCAATAAAAGATGGCTCAATCAATAAAATTGGAAAAATAGATGAAAAAGCAAATGAAATTTATGATGCTCAAAATCAAACAGTTTTACCAGGCTGTATAGATACACAGACTCATTTTAGGGAACCAGGATCAACTGATACAGAAGATTTACACACAGGAAGTAGAGCTGCAATAGTTGGGGGTATCACCGCAGTTTTTGAAATGCCAAATACAAATCCACCCACATCAAATAAAAAGGAGTTTCAAAAAAAGTTAGATCTTGCAAAAAATAGAATGTATTGCAATTACGCATTTTATTTTGGTGCTACAGCTGATAACGCAAATGAATTAGCTGATTTAAAAAATTTAGAGGGGTGTTGTGGAATTAAATTATTTGCAGGATCATCAACAGGAAATCTATTGGTTGCCAATGAAAGAGATATAGAAACAGTTTTTCAAAATGCTTCAAAGGTAGTTTCAGTTCATTCTGAGGATGAAGAAATTCTCATAAGAAATAAAAAATTAATTGAGAATGGTAACGTTCATTCACACCCAGTATGGAGAAGTGAAGAGTGTGCAATCTCATCCACAAGAAGAATAGTTAGAATAGCAGAAAGATATAAAAAAAGAGCGCACATACTACATGTTACAACTAAACAAGAAGTAGATTTTTTATCACAACATAAAGGAGATATAACTTTTGAAATCACTCCGCAGCATTTAACAATTTTCGCACCTGATTGTTATGACAAACTTGGAACTTATGCTCAGATGAATCCTCCACTAAGAGATAAATCACATTATGATCGATTATGGTATGCAGTTAAAAATAATATGAATGATACAATTGGATCAGACCATGCTCCTCATTTGAAAGCAAACAAAGATAAAAAGTACCCAAACTCTCCATCTGGAATGCCAGGTGTCCAAACTTTGATGCCTGTAATGTTAAATCACATTAATGAAGGAAGATTATCTCTAACTCAATTAATTAATTTAGTATGTGAAAATCCAGTTAAAATTTTTGGCATTCAAAACAAAGGTTTTATCAGAGAAGGTTATGATGCAGATTTCTCAATTGTTGATATGAACAAAACTATTAAAATTGAAAATAAAAAAATCGAAAGCAAGTGCGGTTGGTCACCTTTTGATGGTTTTGAGTTTAAAGGAACTCCAGTCGCAACAATTATTGCAGGCAAAATTAAAATGAAAGATGGAGAAATTATTGGAGATCCAGATGGTACTCCACTGCAGTTTAATTAAGTTTTATAGCAAAACTATTAACTAGAATAACACCTAAAACAATTAAAAATAATCCAACAATAGCTTGCCAAGCTAAAGTTTGCTTAAAGAAAAAATATCCAAGAATTGCAATTGTAAATACACCAAGTCCACTCCATGTAGCATAAACAATAGCAATAGGTATTTTATCCATGACAAATGTCATTAAATAAAAAGATGTTAAATAAAATAATGCAAGACAAACTGTAGGTAGAACTCTTGTAAAGTTATTTGAAACTGGCAGCAACATCGTACCAGCTACTTCACAAAAGATAGCAATTAATAAAATTGCGTATGTTTTAACCATTATTTAAAATTTTATTATCTATAAGATCTTGTTTTATCTCATCAAGAATTGCTGGATCATCAATAGTTGGTGGCATTTTATATTCAACATTATCTGCTATCTTTCTTATTGTACCTCGTAAAATTTTACCTGATCTTGTTTTAGGTAATCTCTTAATTACGATAGCAACTTTAAATGCCGCAACAGGACCAATTTTTTCTCTTACCATCTGGATACATTCTTTAGATATAGTATCATTATCTTTATCAACACCTGCCTTTAAAACTAATAAACCAATAGGCAATTGACCTTTTAATTTATCTGCAATACCAAGAACTGCGCATTCAGCTACAGACTGATGTTCTGACAAAACTTCTTCAATTGCACCCGTTGACAATCTATGGCCAGCCACATTAATGATATCATCTGTTCTGGACATGATCCAAATATAACCTTCATCATCAATATGACCTGCATCATAAGTTTGATAATAACCTGGATAATTACTCATATAATTTTCCTCATATCTTTTATCTGCATTCCAAAGTGTTGGGAATGTTCCAGGAGGTAATGGAAGTTTTACAACAATATCTCCCATTTCATTTGGTTTTGCTAAAGTTTGGTCTGATTTTATGATTTGAACATCGTAGCCTGGAACAGCTTTACACGCAGAACCATATTTTGTTTTCATCATCTCAATTCCGGTACAATTTGAACTAATTGCCCAACTTGTTTCTGTTTGCCACCAGTGGTCTATCACTGGAACTTTAAGTAAATTTTCTGCCCATTTGATTGTATCTGGGTCCGCTCTTTCTCCAGCTAGAAATAAACTTTCAAAACAATTTAAATTATATTTTGAAAAGAATTTTCCCTCAGGATCCTCTTTTTTAATTGCTCTAAAAGCTGTAGGCGCCGTAAATAAAGATTTTACATTATACTCAGATATTATTCTCCAAAACGTACCTGCATCAGGAGTTCCTACTGGCTTACCTTCAAAAAGTACTGTGGTGCATCCTTTGAACAAAGGTGCATACACTATATAAGAGTGTCCAACGATCCAACCAATATCACTTGCAGACCACCAAATATCATCTTCATCAATGTTATAAATATTTTTCATAGTCCATTTGAGAGCAACAATGTGACCACCAATATCTCTTACAATACCTTTTGGAGTTCCTGTGGTTCCTGATGTATAAAGTATATAAGCATAGTCATTAGAATTTATTTCTACACAATCATGATCACTTGCATTTGAAAGTGATTCCTCCCAACTAATTTCTAATGGAGTATTGAGCTTTACTTCATGACCTGGTCTTTGGAACAAAATCATCTTACTTATTTTGTGTTTTGCTTGTTTGATTGCTTCATCTACAAGAGGTTTGTACTCAACAGTCCTTCCTGGCTCGAAACCACATGACGCTGTAACCAAAAGCTTAGCTTTACTATCATCAATTCTACTTGCTAGCTCATTAGAAGCAAAACCACCAAAGACTACAGAGTGAATTGCTCCTATTCTTGCACACGCAAGCATAGCAACGACTGCTTCCGGGATCATTGGCATATAAATTATTACCCTGTCTCCCTTTTTAACTCCTTGATTTGATAAAGCCCCAGCAAATTTTGAAACTTTTGACCTCAATTCTTCGTAAGTGAACTTACTTTTTTTGTCAGTGATTGGACTATCGTAGATTAAAGCAGTTCTCCTCCCTTTACCTTGATCAATGTGAATATCTAGTGCGTTATAGCAAGTGTTAGTTATCCCATCTTCGTACCATTTATAAAATGGTGGATTAGATTTATTTAAAATTTTAGAAGGTTTTTTGAACCAAAAGATATTATTAGCTGCTTCCTTCCAAAAATTTTCAGGTTCTTTGATGGATTTTTCATAAATTTTACTAAATTTTTCTGACATACTTAATTTGATTCGATTGTGCTTATTTTTAAGGTTTTTAACTTTAAAATTGTATTTAAATTTAAAAAACAAGTAAAATCAACGAAAAATAATCAAATTAAGTCTTCAATTAACTAAATTTATTTGCTATTTAACCCCAACTTTGGCTTAGGGAAGCCTAAGCTTAGTTTATATAAACTAAATAAATAAAAACTAACGAAAGAGGGAGTTTTTTATGAAAAAACTTAAATTGTTTGCTCTTACAGCTGTTGCTCTTATGGGTGTTACAGGTGTAGCAAACGCTGAAACTGTCATGTTAGCACAGGATGATTTCGTAGGAATTTCATTTTGGCTAGTATCAATGGCATGTTTAGCTTCTACTGTATTCTTTTTCTTAGAAAGAAGTTCAGTACCAGCTGGATGGAGAGTTTCAATGACAGTTGCTGGTCTAGTAACTGGTATTGCATTCGTACACTACATGTACATGAGAGATGTATGGATCATGACTGGTGACTCACCAACTGTATACAGATACATTGACTGGTTAATTACAGTACCTTTACTAATGCTTGAGTTCTACTTTGTACTAGCAGCAGTAAACAAATCAGATTCAGGAATTTTCTGGAGACTGATGATTGGTACATTAGTAATGCTTGTAGGTGGATACTTAGGAGAAGCTGGATACATCAACGCTACACTTGGTTTCATAATCGGTATGGCTGGTTGGGTATACATCTTATATGAAGTATTCTCTGGTGAAGCGGGTAAAAGAGCTGCTAAGAGTGGAAACAAAGCACTTGTTACTGCTTTTGGTGCGATGAGAATGATCGTTACTGTAGGTTGGGCGATCTACCCATTAGGTTACATTTTTGGTTACCTAACAGGTGGTGTAGATGCTAACTCACTAAACGTGATTTACAACGCAGCTGACTTCTTGAACAAGATCGCTTTCGGTCTAATCATTTGGGCAGCAGCTATGCAACAACCTGGTAGAGCCAAGTAATAAGTTTTACTAAGTTTAAATTTTAAGATAGGGCAGGTATGTAACCACATACTTGCCCTATTTTTTTTACATACTATATATAGTTCATGACTAAGATAAATTACATCACACACGATAATCAAACTTATTCAATTGATGTTCAAAATGGCCTCACAGTAATGGAAGGAGCTGTGCAAAATGATATTCCAGGCATTGATGCTGACTGCGGTGGTGGTATGGCATGTGCGACCTGCCATGTGTATGTAAAAGAAGAGTGGTTAGATAAGCTACCTGTAAAAGAAGATGGTGAAGAGGATATGCTTGATATGGCTTTTGAGCCAAAACAAAACAGTAGATTAAGTTGTCAGTTAATTGTGTCAGATGATTTAGAAGGTTTGACAATTAATATACCATCAAAGCAAGGATGATGATCAAAACAGATGTATTAATTATTGGCGCTGGTCCAACAGGTTTATTTTGTGCTCACCAATTAGGATTAATTGGATTGAAGTGCGAAATAGTTGATAACCTCGATAAGGTTGGTGGTCAATGCATAGAACTTTATCCTGATAAACCAATTTATGATATTCCAGCCGTTCCAGAGTGTACGGGTGAAGAATTAACAAACAATTTAATTAAACAGATAGAGCCGTTTAATATCAAATTTCATTTAAACGATAGAGTTGAAGAAGTTAAAAAAAATAGAAACATTTGGAATGTAAAAACAAGTAATCAAAAAGAATTTGAAGTAGCATCAATTGTAATTGCAGGTGGTGTTGGTTCATTTGAACCTAGAAAGTTTTCTGTAAAAGAGAGTGAAAAATTTGAAGGCAAAAATTTATTTTACTCAATAAAAGATAAATCAATATTTAAAGGTAAAAATATATCCATATTTGGTGGTGGAGATTCGGCTTTAGATTGGGCGATGGAGTTATCAAATGAAAGTAACATAAATTTAATTCATAGAAGAGATGGATTTAGTGGTGCAGAAGCAAGTGTTCAAAAAGTAAAAAATCTTGCAAATAATGGAAAAATAAATCTTTTTACAAAATACCAATTAGACTCCATTCAAGGAAATGGCTCAATAGATAGCATAAAAATAAAACATGATGATGGTGAAATTAAAGAATTAAAATCAGATTATGTACTTGGTTTTTTTGGATTAATAATGCAATTAGGCCCAATTTTAGAATGGGAATTAAATGTAAATAAAAAAACAATTGAAGTTAACACTGAAAATTTTGAGACAAATAAAGAAGGAATATTTGCAATAGGAGATATTTGTTCCTATCCAGGTAAATTAAAACTTATTCTATCAGGTTTTCATGAAGGCGCTCTTGCTGCAAGAGGTTGTTTTAAATATGCAAGACCAGATGAAAAATTGAGATTTGAATTCACAACTACTTCTAAAGCAGCACAAGAAAGACTTGGTGTTAAAAAGTGATTGAGCTTTTAACAGCCAATACTCCTAACGGAAAAAAAATAAGTATTATGTTAGAAGAGATTGATTATGACTATAAAGTTACCTTTATTGATATTGGTAAAGATGATCAATTTAAACCTGAATTTAAAAAGATAAGTCCATTCAGCAAAATACCTGTGATCAAGGATATTAAAGATAATAAAACTATTTTTGAGTCTGGAGCAATATTGATTTATTTAGGTGAAAAGAGTGGAAAGTTTTATAACGAAAAAGATAAAACAGAAATTAATCAGTGGTTAATGGCTCAAATGGGCTATGTAGGTCCCATGTTAGGGCAGCATCATCAATTCCATCATTACAATCCAGGGAAGAGTGAGTTTGGTGAACAGCGTTATTTCAAAATATCTAAAAGAATTTATGAAGAGCTTGATACAAGATTGAATCAATCAAAGTTTTTAGCTGGTGAAGATTATACTATTGCTGATATTGCAACCTTTCCATGGATTGCAAGACATGAATGGCATGATATTGGTCTTAAAAATTACAAGAACTTATCAAGATGGTATTCTGAGATAGCATCAAGGCCAGCAGTGATAAAAGGTTTTGATTTAATGAAAAATGGTGAGGAAGTGCCAAAAATTTAAACTTAGTCGTCTGCGTGAACTTTTTCTTCTTTCTCGTGTTTCTCCTGAGCTGCAATCGTGTATTTAGCAACTGGTCTAGCCATAAGCCTTTTAAGACCAATTGGATCAGCTGTATCTAAACAGAAACCATAAGTTCCATCTTTAATTCTCATTAAAGCTTTATCAATTTCTGAAATTAATTTTATTTGTCTATTAATTGCTTTCATTTCCACATTTTTATCTAGATATGAATTTGCTTGATCCACAATATCAGCAGATATGCTGTTATCATCCATGCTTCCATTATAAAGAGCTTGGTTATTAGCTTTCACTAATTCTTTTCTCCATTCTGTTAATCTCATTCTAAAAAATACCAAATGTTTTTCACACATGTATTTTTCAGTATCTTTTGGCTCATAAGTTTTTGAAATTTTAACTGGTCCTTTCGGTGCAACTATTTTTTTAGGCGCAGCCTTAGGTTTTGTAGAAACTTTAGTTTTTGGTTTCGCTTTAGTTTTTGTAACTTTTTTCTTTTTTGTTTTGCTTGCTTTAGGCATTCTGTAAATTTTGAGTTGTGGGAGTATATTCAGCAGATTATTAGTGTCAAGAAAGACTAATTATTGTAAAAAATATGGATTAATGAATAGATATTACAAAAATATAGATAAATTATTTTACATTTTTTTATTATTCCATTTGGTTATTTGGACATTAGTACCAACACTTACTAATCAAAACTTACCTTTAGATACAATTGAAGCTTTAGCTTGGGGTAGTAATTTAGATTGGGGCTTTAACAAACATCCGCCAATGAGTGCTTTTTTCCCTGAAATATTCTATAGAATATTTGGACCCAATGATTGGGCTTATTATTTTTTAAGTCAATTATTTGTAATAATTGCATTTTATTTTGTTTATAAATTTTCAATAGAAATCTTTAAGAATAAACCTCTGAGTTTTTTGTCAGTTATAGTTTTAGAGTCTATTTATTTTTATAATTTCACAACTCCAGAATTTAATGTAAATGTTTGCCAATTACCTTTTTGGTCACTTGTAGTTTATTATTCTTGGAAGATTTATAATGAGAAAATAATTACTTTTAGAGATTGTATATTAATTGGCTTATTCTCTGCTTTAGGTTTTTTATCTAAA
>NZ_JBNGZG010000030.1:0-12039 GCF_052049815.1 Candidatus Pelagibacter sp. | reverse complement strand
ATAAAATAAATAATAATAAAATTAAGTATAAAATAAATATTTCTAAAGTTATTGACAAAAATAACTTTATATTCAATGCGGAAGATAAACATTTTAGACTAGAGCATAAGCCAGGCTTCTCTTATATAAAAAAAGATAGTTCAAATCCAAAATTCAATTTAGTAAATAAAGAACTGTCAGGAATAAATATAAATTGTTCTACTCCAAAATTAATTAAATCAGAAGTGGTGACAGCTGAATTACCTAAAAATGAAAATATTACTGAAATAAATGAAGATCAAATAAAAAAAGTATTGGAACAACTTCAGTCTGGAAAAGAAGTTAATGAATCAAATTTAAATGAATTAATGAGTTCATTACAGAAAAATAATAACCAATCAAATATTGATTTGGGTCAATTACAAGGATTGCTTCAATCTCAAAGTTTTCTAGGTCAGCTAGCTAAAGGTGATTTGTTAGATAAATTAAGTTCTGAGGAGTTTTTAAAAATGATAGTTGATGAGTTTAATAAATTAACAAAATCTAGAAACACAAATTAATTCAAACTAAATTATCTGTTATTCCATGAAATTGGTGTAACTGTTACTGCGTTTCTACTACCAATAGTTTTAATTATTCCTATTTCTTCATTTAAAGCAGAGTCAGTATAAACGAGTTTGATTTTAATTTTTCTATTTCCAGGTGTGAAATCACTAGTATCAGTATTTTGATAATAAACTTTTTCTAATTCCTCTCTCCATTCAGCAATACTTATAACTTGATTGGATGGTGGTAATATTTTTAGTGGAGTATTGCTTCCTGCTACAAAATCAGTTTTAGTCCACCCACTAGATAAAGAGATATCACCTGATGTATCAATTTTTACAGAATCTTCATCACTAATAAAAATACTATTTTGACTTCCATCATTAAAGAAAGAAACTTCAGCTCTAATTGGGCCTAGTACTACATCAATATTATTATCATCTTCCTCAATATCAGCGCCTGAGAAATCACCAACACTCCCTCCATATCTAATTATGAAACCTTCAACATCTGCATGTGCATCACCACTTCTTGTTAGAATTCCAGTTGTTGAACTATTGTTTGTTTGTTGAAATGCTAGATAATCATTATTGTTTGCAGCTGGATGTGACGACACCCAATTTGCTGATGCAAATGGACCTACTCTTACACTGCTCTGTTTGCTTCTTAAACTTGTTTCATTACAAGCTGCTTGGGACTCAATATTAACTGTAGAGTTAATTCTTACTCTCCAAAATTCTTTATCTTTTAAAGGTCCTGAAGTATATCTCCAAAAACCTGATCTAAATATACCACCCCGACATTCATCTGAACCATTAACCCACGCTTGTTTATTATTTGATACACCAAGTTGTTTAATCGCATCTAAATCAGCAGTTGTAGTTACGTTAGCTAAATAACCCTGAATACCACATAAATTTGCATAACTAGCTTGAAAGTTAGCTTGTTCATATGATTTTTGACCATTATCATTTAATTGATAATAGTGTTCTGCCCCTGATGGTTTTTGTACATCTCCTATCAATACTTCTATTTCTCTAGTGCCTGCTGTATCTTGTGAAGCATCATGCTCAAAATGCATTGATTTTATTAAATCCAAATAATTCGTACACTTAGCATCTCCAGTTAGGGTTACTTCAGTTGTTTCATTATTGGTCGCAGTTATTCCAAGATCAGTTAATTGATCTGAACCAACAACAAGTTTGTCACCTGTTTTTGAACCAGATTTAATTTTAACAATTGCTTTAGTAACCCTTCGATCATAAAGTTTTATTACTCTTTTTGTTGCTATTCTTGCTCTTGAGTCTCCATCATTTTCCATACCACCATATTCAAGAATTAATCCTCTAATACCATAATCATCTCCATGAGGTCGGCTCCAGTTGTGTAAATCGTTCCATTTATACCTTGCTGATGCACTAAAATGATCTCCAAGCATATGTAGCGCGGGTTCGGTGTTGCCTACGTTATTAGGCTCTCCGTCAGATCCTGAACCATTAAAATTTCTAAAAGGCATACCGTCATCGAATAATTCACCGACTTGTTGGCCCGAAGGTCCATCTGTACTACTGCCTCTTGTCCAAGTACCATTATTAGCTGAAGGTGTATTATCAGCTTTTCTTGTATAGGAGAATGTTAAGCCCCTATGGTCCCAAATAAATTGCTCTGGTCCTGTTGACCATCTCCAATTAGGACATTGAGTATCTGTTGAGGTTCCGCTATTCGCCCAATTATTTCGCGTATTTCCAATTCCACTAGCCCAAACCATATTTGGACCTTGCCAAATCTTCATCACATTTGCTAATGATACAGGATCATCATTACTATGAGAGGAAGCAGTTGTTCCTAAAGCACCTCTTGTTATTCCTGTTAAATTATTAGAAGAAACTTGTGTGTAAAGAATTAATTCAGTACCAATTTGTATAGCATTAACCAATCTTACAGCTGCATTATTAGAGTGAGAAGCAGCAGTTGTATCAAATGCACCTCTGGTTACACCTGTTAAAGTATCATTTGAAGCACCAAATGTTATACCTGTATATGTAATTTTTTCTGAACCAATTTGTACAGTTCCAGATTCTGGAAAACCAGTTGCATCGTCCAATCTTATATTAGTTGTTGTAGTATCATTTATAGCATTATTCAAATCATCATTTGCCCTAGGAAAGTTTGAAGTACTATCAATTGGAATTGAAGTTGTAGAATTATTAATATCATTTCTTAATTGACTGTTTATATTTTCACCTGAGTATGTTTGAATATATTGAAAAACATCATTAGTTTCATGAGAGTCTGTGTGTGCTGATGCAGTTGTTCCAAATTGTCCTCTAGAAGCACCAGTTAAGTCATTTCCTGAAATTCCTGTATAAGTAATTAATTCTTCACCAATTAAGATAGTTCCTCTCTCTAAAAATCCTTCTGTATTGTCTAAAGTAATAGTGGTAGCTGAGTTTGTTATATTTCCATTTAAATCACCTCTTTGACTTTTGAATGGTAAATTAGCTCTATAAAATGATGTTCTTAGACCTTGAAGCTCTCTTAATTTGGCATCTCCATCGGAATAATTACCTGAAAAACCTGAGCTATCAATATTTTCTCTTGTAACAAAATCTACAACTTTAAATTTCTTGTTAGTAGTTTTGACTACTCTGTAATAACTTTTATCAAATCCCCAAAACTCTCTATTTTTTCCATTAGTTTTATAAATATAAATAACATCATCATCTATTAAATTATGATTATTTGTCGTCTCAATAACTGTTTCAGGTACGCTATCTGTAGATTTTGTAATAGCTTTAATATTTTTTTCAGTTGTAGCATGGTCAGTTCCAGATCCTAAAATTCTCTCAAAATCCATAAAATGAGTTTCTGCATCAAATTCTTGATTGGATCTATAAAACTCCATAGTTGCTATGTCAGATAAAGCTTTCCAATCAGCAGATGCTTTTGCTCTAGTAGATCTCATTCTTGGACCTCCACATGTATCTAAATTAGACCATGTGCTTTGATTATCAGTAGAAACTATTCCTCCTAACCATCCATTACCTTTAGCTTTATCAGTTAAAATATCACTTTCCTCCTCACTTGTTATTGTTCCAAGATATCCTGCTTTTGATAAATAATGTAGCCTGTTTGAAAGTTGAAAACCCTCATTAAATCTTCTGTTATTATTGTTATATAAATCTTGCGTACCACTAGCTCTTACAGGAAACTTATAAAATTCATAAAAATGATTATAACCATCCAGATGTTTGTGAACATGAAGTGGTCCTAGAGAAAACAATATTACTCTTTCACCTAATGAAGGAGATGTTTTTTCATCTTCAGCATCTAATGTTCCACCATCTTCATATGCATATGGATTACCCTCACCATCACCACCTACTGCTTTTGTATTATCATATCGAATTGATTCAAAAGCATTAGTCCAGTCTTCCAAGTCACCACAAGGTGCATCAGATTCATTTCCTGAGTAAAGTTTCCAAACATTAGGATTGTAAACAGTTGGTGTTTGGCTACTTTTTAAACCTGTACCTCCAGTAATTTGAGCGCCAGATTCATTTTTCCAAACTCTATTATTATACCAAACGAAGGCATTTGCAGAATAATTGGTATTTGGGTTCCAATCTGCTGGTTTATCATCATGAACTAAAGTCAAGACTCCTGTATTTACGTTCCAACCATCATAGTCATCAGAAGTGTCAGAGTCAGATGTAGATGAGGTATCGGCACTAATATCGGAGGGTGCATCCTCGGCATCTGAAACATATAGCAAATAATCTTCTGCTCCTTCTCCTTCATCATCTGTGTCACCATCGTTATTTAAATCTCTCTTACCTACATATTTATCTTTCTCAATAGTCGCTCTAGCTACACAAACTTTTGTATCATCATCTAAATATCTTGGATCTTGATCATCAGTAACATTTGCGTTAGTCATGTTGAAATAATCATAACCACCATACTCAACAATATATCCAGTAATACAATCCAAGCCTCCTGTATGACAATTTGGAATTCTTCTTAGATCATTCCATTCACCATCATCTCTGTTATTTCTGTTTATTTCCATATCTGCATAAGGTTCACGCCAATTATTGGGTTCTCCACTTTGCCAAGGTGTTGTAAAACTATCATTAATATCACTCACTAAAACACCCATGTTTGGTCCTGACTCTACTCTCATGTTGGCTGCATTACTTGTAGGTTCACGCCAGTCTGAATTTGATAGCCAAATATAATGTTGATCATCAGATCCATCTAATCTTGCTCCATAATAATTTGCTCTAGTTTCTCCTGCAGCAACATGAAAAGGTGTAACACCAGTACAACCCGAGTCAGTACTGTTATCACACATTACCGCATCTTTTATAAATTCATTTTCAGCAGCAGATTCTATTGAGACTAAATAACCTCTCATTCCACCACACGTGGATTGTTCAGCTCTTCTTTTTGCTTCCCACCAGTCTATTGAATCTCTATCATAACCTAGATCACCAGCACTTGGTGAAGTTACATTTGGAGCAGTTGAAAAGTATTTGTAATAATGACCATAACTTTCATCTCCTGACGCTGATTTAAATTGTATTCCATCACATCCACTTCCTAATACTTCAGCCCAATCTTCTTCATTAAATCCATCACCAGCACTTATACCGTCATCTTTTTCTAAATAATAAAGTTTATCTTTAAATTCGACACAATCTTTTTCACTGTAAGAAGATGAATTTGAAAAATCTGTAAATGTTTTAGAATTGGTACATTGTTCCATAGACCTTTTAAATGCAACTTTATTAGTATTTTCATCATTTTTTGTTTGTATTTTGATATCCCCGTCTACGCCATCTTGTGCAATGTAAGAACTTAGAGAAGTTTTAATTGGTGTGCCTTCTTGACCACTCAAATCATTTAAATCATCTGGAGTGAGTGTAATTTTACCATCTCCAACATCTCCTTTTTGAACAGGTGCAGAAACAATTAGCTCTAGTGGAACTATTTGATTTTGAGGACCTTTTCCACACGATAAAATTTTATAATAAACAACATCTTCACCGGGAGGTACATTTATTGATGGAGCAGTGTCATCAACTGTAGATATTACTGGATACTTTACTAACTCTGTTTTCCATAAAGTACCTTTGTTTCCTATTCCATAAATAGTGGCATCATTTACTCTGTCAGCTCCTCTTGATGTATTATAATCTAGAGCTGTATTTCCAGAGCCTTCATTAAATTTATAGTAACTTACCAATCCTGGTTCAGAACCAGTTAATCTTTTTCTATTATTGTTTGCAATATCAGTGCCTGATCTTGAGACATTCCATATTCTCATTTCAGCTATATTTCCGAGCCATGGAACACTTTGAATTTTTACATCACCAGTTAAATAACTGTTTGGTGAAAAACCATGCAAACCTTCTCCTATAGCTAAAGGCCAATGATCGCCTTCAGGTAATATTTCAGGTGGGTTTGTATAGTTTGATTTTGCTCTTGCTCCTATATTTGCATTAAATGTTCCGGATAAAGTTCCATTCTGATAAATTTTTACATTGTTAGAGTCTGTAACACCTGGAGTACCACCGTCCCAAACCCAAGCAATATGAACCCATTCATCTTTTACAGGATCACCGACATCACCTTGGTTATCTAATACAACTTCACCTAACCTTGGAGACCACTCATCATTTTGGACTTTAAAAACTAAATCCCATTCTCTTCCCCATTCAAATGCATGCATATTATAAGACGATGTTGGCTGCATATTTTTAATCCACATTTCAATAGTAAATTGATCTGTTGGGAAATCTTTAAATTTTTCAACTAAAGCAAAAGATCGATCAGAATAAGTTGTGTCTTTTTCATTTCCTCCCTTTGATCCTTGTTCAGAAAAATAAATTGATCTAACTACATCAGCATGTCTTTGAATGAAAACTTCATAAGACATATCTTCAAATTTTTTATCATCAGAACCTAAATTAGCTGCTATTTTTTTTGCGTAATAAACATCTTGGTTAGAATTAGTAAATCCATGTCTGTTTAGACATTTATTATCTGAGTCATCTACATGTAAATTGTTCTGAATATCAACTAATGAAAAACTATTAGAGTTTAATTGATCGGTTATCCATTTTTGTCCTTCTTGTAATCCTGTTTCTGCAGCTAAATGAACTTGTTGCATCACAGAGTTTCTTGAAACACTTTTTAAGTCTGTATCGTAATAAAAAAACATTGCACCAGTCATAATTGATAGTGCCGAAACGACAGCAATAACAAAAACTAAAACAAATCCTTTTTCTTTTTTAATATGACCGTTTTTCATTATTCATTACTCCATAACTGTTGTCTTCCAATATAATTATGAGTTGATTTACATCTGTTAGATAACATTCCTATAGTTACAGTTTCTCCATCTAAAACAACATTTTCTTCAGCAATCTTAATTGATGGTTGAACTAATCTTTCTGGAAAATCAAAAGTAATTACAGCTTCATCTAAACTGCTTGTTAGAGGAACAGTTTGTCTTCTAAAAACTTTTTCTCCTTCTTTTCCTTGTATATATCCCTCAATTGTCATTGCCGCTTTAGTTTTGTAAACTGTAACATTTTCCATTGCAGTTTCTGAACAATCTACTCTATCCACATAAACCTTTTCTGTTGTGGCTAATTGATTTCCTCTTAAATCAGTAGCTATGATTCTTACAGAAAAAAATGGTTTATCTGCAGGTAGATTGGCCCATCTAATATCAGAGTCATCATTTAAAACTAAATAAAATTTCTCATCTTTCTGATCTATTCTAAATCTCGATCCATGATCTACATCTTTATGTGGGTCATCAGTAGGAACTTCACCTAAATTAATTCTGACAAAATCGTTCGTATCTGTATCTTGAGTAGAACTAACAAAAATTTCACCAACTACAAAATCTTTATTATCATCTTCAGCTATATCAAAATCTTCATTATTTGTAATTGCATTTCCATTTTCTTCTTTGAAAGATACACCTGTAGGAGTAGTGTTGCCTATATTAAAACCAATATAAACCTTCTTAATATCTGAAATTCTTCCATTAGATGTATCTTGAGTTTGAACAGCATAATAAAAAGAATCTTGTTTTGCTGTTCCATCATTAAAACCGTCTGCATAAGCTTGATATCTGAAAGAACCATCAGCAAAAACATAAACTGTGTTTCCTTCAGTTGTTGTTACAGTTGCTCTTGCTCCACTATAACCACTTTTATTACCTACATCGTACAGTTCACCAATTTTAGGCAGTTCATCATTATCTGCCCACTCTGCTGTTTTTGCTCTCCACGTTCCACTTAGTCGGCAATTCATTGACCTTGATGAGCCATCAACAGTTTGAGATTTATGAGTACCAGTCTCAGCAAGATCTCCCATAATACTTCCGACCTCCTCACATGTATCTGCAGCAGATGATTTAACGAGTACTTCTAAATGTTCCCCTGCTGGATCATATGATTTACTTAATAAACCATAAATTCTATTTATCGTATAGTAATCCTTATCCATATAATAATATAAGTTTTGAGCTTTAGGCATTGGTTTGTTAGATGCATTTTTTGCAGGTATAAATCGTGGTAAACGAGCTATTTGAATATTTGAGTATCTGTTGTCCGGTTGTGAAAAAGAAACAATAGCAACAGATCCTCTTTGAAATCTTTTAAATCCTTCTGTTTTAAGTTCTTCTGTTGCATCACTAGCTGTAGGTAAGGTAACATCAGCACCTGCAACTTCATTAAAAGGCCAAGATGAATTTGTGTGATCATGTAAATCACCTGATGAGTCAAATCTTAAGTCAAAAGCAGTAAATCTTTGGCTTAAGCTGCTACTCACATGTGGTTTATTTTCAACGTTAGCTCTAAATTTGTTTGGATGATAAGTTAGTGTAACTGTATTTTTAACCCCAGTATTTTTTCCCCAACTACATCTCCATCTGTGAGTTGCTCCAGGATTATAACTTATTCTTGAAAATGATTTCTTTCTATTATTATTACAAAATCTATCACCAGTAAATTGTGGTCGTGTATTATCAGTTCTCATAAAAAGCCTATCATAACCTTGTGTATTAAATGTTGCTTCACTAGAAGGTGTAGACCAACCCATTAAATTACTCATATTAGCATGTGAAATATAAGAACCTTCGTCATAACCACAATTTCTTGTGTGATCAAATTCATATCCTTTAAAATGATGTAGATGAATAGCAGATCTATTACCTTGTGCCCCCCACCATGACCACAAATACATGTCATAAACCATATCAGCAGGTTCGCCCCACCATTCATTTTTTTCAGATTCTGTTAGTCCATTCCAAATATTTTTGTCTCCACTTCTCAAAGAATCTCTTAATTTATCTGTGTCAAAATCTGATTCATCTTTTAAACTTTCATAGTCTATGCCTGCACAAGCTCTTATTCTGCCATCAGGCCATTTTTTTTGAATAACACTTGGTCTTTGATAGCCAGCTGCAAAACCTAACATATCATCATCCATCCATGCTGACATTTGTGGATTACAATCAGGATATCCACCTGAACATATCATTCCCTTAAGAACAAAAGAGTCGTATTCTTCTTTAGAAACTAAAAAAGATGGAGATGCAAGATTTTGTTGAATATAAAAAGATCTTCCATCTGCGGTTAGGTCGTAATTCGGTCCACCATGATGACTTCCACTTCCTCTTCTCTCGTAATTAGCATCTCCATAAGTAAATCCTTTTGGATCCCATGTATGTAAATTAACGTCTGAAAATTGAGGAGCTGAATACTTCATCACTCTTATCTTGTAATCTTTGTAAGCTTCATTTTGATCTTCCCAACCCTGACTATCACAGTTGGTATTGAGATCTGCTTTTAATCTTACTGTAAAATCTTGATAACCATCTGAAGTAAAGGTATAATCTGCATCATCATTGGATAAAGTCCCTGAAATAGTCATAGAACCATTCCACTCTCCTGCGTCAGCAGTATTGTTGTTGTTATCATCATCATAATTTGAAACAACACTTAAACCAGGAGGTAAATCTGCATCGGGTGTTGTTGTAACTAATTTAAGTCTCATCTCATCATGACTAACACTTGGAATACCAGTTATTGCTGGTGGTTTTTCAGTTTCAAATAGTAAATCATCATGAGTTCTATTCAAATCCATTGATCCAACTTTTTCACCCTGGTGTAAAACAATTAGATCATCACCTGTTACGAAGTTTGCTAATTGAATATCTCTTGTTAGATTGTTTGCACACTGAACTTTTAAGCTTCCAGTAAAAGGTATTACAGCAGTTCTATTTTCATGGAGATCCTCTTCATTAAATACATAATAAGTTTTGCCTCCATAATTTAAATTTCTCATGTATGCTGATGCTGAGTAGGTTTCAGTTACTTTTTCATCGCTAGACTGTAATTGGATTTCAAAATCTATATGTTTGCTTCTTAATCTTATTCCTAAATTACTGAAAAATTGAGCAACAGGTTCCCAATCACTTTCTAATTTACTGCCGGAAGTATCGTTAGTATCACCTGGATCGTCATAATCACCATCATCATTGGCATCTACAAGCTCTAAATCTGGTCCTGGCCAAGGGTCATCAATGTCACAATTTGTTGTTTGCCAAACTTTTCTTTTAAGAACTGTCTTTGAAGAGGATGAGCTATAAGCTTTTTTTAATTCGTATCTTATTACCTTTCTTGTAATAATTAAAGGCGTATCACCACTGTCAGTGTAATCACCATCATTATTTGCATCGACTGGATTATTTTCAGTATCAAAACAAAATTGTACAATTTCACCATATTCAGTTTGATCTGAAACTTCTGAACCATCAGTATTTAAAACTTTTACAGGAACCTGTACTTCACCTCTTTTACTATCGGCATGTTTAAATCCTGCCATTTTACTATCGTGTTGAAGCGTATGAATTGCAAATCTTGCTTCATTTTTCATGTTGTTATGACTTATCTGTCTTACAAAAGTTCCTTGGAAGTTATTGTAAATTACATAAGTTGCTCCCATAACTATTGTAGAAACTATTACTGCTATTAATGCTTCAGCTAAAGATACACCTTTTTGATTAATAATGTTTTTCATAAAAATTAAGTTCCTGCTAAAAAGAGCCTTCTAAACCTTTCCTCAATATTGTCCTGTTTAATTATTATTGTTACTTGTTTTTTTTTAACAGTTTCATAAACATCTTCACCATCTTCTTGATCTGTTATTCCATCATTATCTTTATCAACAGGAACATCTCTTTCAACATCATCAATCTCTAATAATCTTTTATCTCCACTTCGTGCTGGACCTAAATGTTTTTTTAGTAGAGCTCCCCAATTAGCCAAATCAGCTAACACCTTTTGATTTGTTATATCGTCAGTGTAAGTTGTGTCTTCATACCTTGTCATATCTAAATCATCATAAGGATCCAAGCTACCTTCAGAATTAGAAATAAAAGTTATTGGAGCATTTTGTGTTGCATCAGATGCCATGTTTTTATTAGGTGTATCATCTGGAACATCTGATCTTTCTAATGAAAGTGTAGTATTATTATCATCATCAAAATCAGTTGAGTCTGTTATTTCATAACGTCCTCCAACACCTTCTATTATTATTTGATCACCATCTCCAGGAAGTTGTGCTAATCCTTTAACTTTTAACGACGCACCAGCAGAAGTGTCTTCAAAAACTCTTGGGCTTCCATACTGGGCAGCAACAGGATTATAAACTGCAGCAAGTTCTTCAAACATTAATTCAACTGCATAAGCTGCTTTGTCAAATTTTCTTAAATTTGAAAAATCACGTTCTTGATATGATTGAAGTGTCATGAATACTGTTACAGCTAAACCCAAAACAGCAGCAGCTGTCATTCCTTCGACAAGAGAAACTCCTTTTTGATTAAAAAATTTTTTTTTAATCACATCCTATCTCCATTATTAAAAAAACCTGTAGCATAAGTGTGTAAGTAATCAGTTTTTCCACCTGCATTTTGTGACGCTTGTATTTCCGCCCTCACACCTTCTGGAGAAGAACCATCTGGAAGAAAACAAAAAAAGTTATTATCTGTTGTTTCAGTTGAACACGCTCCTGTAATTGATGTGCATCTTTTAACTGTCATGTTTTCAAGTTTCTTAGTTAGATTATCTAATTTAGTGCCTTTATCGTTAGTTCCATCAAAATCAGAACATTTAGGAGAAGTGTCTTCTTTATGATATTCAACATTATATCTATTTAAACCTTGTGCCTGCCAAATTTCTATATCAGCTGTTTTATCAGTATCGTTGTTTACAATTCGAATAGTGTATGCATTTCCATCCTCTAATGATAATTGTCTTACATAACTCAATTGTCCTCTTAATGTTGCTAGATCAGTTTCATAATTATCTTGGTCCCCAAAATTGTCTACTGCCGGGAATCCAACTGCCCCTATAATCGTAATTATACCGATTGTGGTCATTAGCTCTAAAATACTGAAACCGTTTTTCTTCATATAAATTTACTATA
>NZ_JBNGZG010000029.1:0-12913 GCF_052049815.1 Candidatus Pelagibacter sp. | reverse complement strand
TTTATAAATAATTTTGTAAAAATAAGAATAATAAAACTATAAAAAATCCAGCTAGCTCCTTCAATAATTAATATCTTATTTTTTGCATCTTTAAAATATTTTAGAATTTCATTTATTAAAATTGGTAATTTTAAGATTTTGTAAAATGGTTTTTCTTTGCTGATATTAATCGATTGGATATTTTTTGGATTTTTTGTTGAAAGATGTGAAATTTGAAATAAACGCTTAGCTCCAGGCCAAAATTTAAATCTACTTGTAACAACCTCAGATGACCCCATATTATTGGGTACAACTGGAAAAAAGGTAACAAAGGCAGTTTTAATTCTATACATATTGAATAAACTAAAATTTTACAGAAAAGTTATAATCTTTTAATATCTTACAATAAAATGCTAAAAATTAACGAATTTATTATCATAATTAGTTTGCCTTTTTGATAAAATTATTTATAAGGCTGTTGCCTGGTGATTATTGCGAAAGTGTTATACCCGATCCCATTCCGAACTCGGAAGTCAAGCCTTTCAGCGCCAATGGTACTTTGTCTTAAGACACGGAAGAGTAGGACGTTGCCAGGCAATAACTAGCGATCTTAACCAAATGAAAAAAATAATCTTAGTTACAGGTGGTGCTGGTTTTGTTGGATCTAATTTAATCAAGTTTTTACTTAATAAAACAAACTTTCAAATTATTAGTTTAGATAATTATTCAAGTGGTTCGATTAAAAACCATATCACAGATAAAAGAGTAAGATATTTAAAATCAAATACTGATAACATTAAATATGTTTGTAAAAACTTTAAAAAAAAAATTATTGTAGTTTTTCATTTTGGTGAATTTGCTAGAATATATCAAAGTTTTAAAAATTTTGATGAATGTTTTCAATCAAATTCAATTGGGACTAATGCTGTTTTTAAATTTTGCTTAGAAAATAAAATTAAACTAATTTATTCAGCCACCTCCGCATCTTTAGGCAATAATGGGAATGATAAAAATTTATCACCTTATGCATTTTCTAAAACAAAAAACTTAGAATTATTAGAAAACTTAAGAAAATGGTTTAACTTTAAATTTGAAGTTGTTTATTTTTATAATGTTTATGGACCAAATCAAATAAAGAAAGGTCCAATGGCCACAGTAATCGGTATATTTGAAGAAAACTTTAAAATGAATAAACCTTTAACAGTTGTTAAACCAGGAAGTCAAACAAGAAGATTTACACATATTAATGATACTATTAAGGTCTGCTATGAAGCTTGGATTAAAAATAGATGTGCACATTATAGTATTTTGAATAAAAAATCATATTCGATATTAGAAGTTGCAAAAATGTTTAAAAAACCCATAAAATATTTGAAAGAGAGACCAGGCGAAAGATACGCCTCTGCTTTAACCAAAATTTCTCTAAATAATAGAATAATTAAAAGATATGGAAAAATAAATTTGAAAGATTATGTAACTTCGTTTATTAAAGGTGAAATTTATGAAAATTAAAAGTTCTTTAAAATCAGTTAAAAAAAGAGACTTAGACTCTAAACTAGTTAGAAGAAGAGGTAGAGTTTATGTTATTAATAAAAAAAAACCTAAATTTAAAGCAAGACAAAAATAATTATGGATAATGATAGCCATAAAGATACTTGGAATAATTTTACTAAATTTGTGACCTGGGGAACAATAGCCGTAGTTTTAGTTTTAGTTTTAATGGCTATTTTTTTATTATAAAACTAGTCTATGAAAATTGGCTCATTAAGAGAAAATATATCTTTAGAGAAAAGAGTGGCTATTACTCCTGAAATAGCTAAAAAATTTATTAAGGATGGGTTTGAAATAAATCTTCAAAAAAATTATGCAACACATTTAGGTTTTGAAGATAAAGAATATGAAAGCTTAAATGTAAATTTTTATGATCAAGAAGAAGATGTAATTAAAAATTCTTTTATTCTAGCTCAGCTAAACCTACCAAAAAAAGATGTATCAGACAAACTTACAGAAAATAAAATCATAATTGGTTTATTAAATCCTTATAAAAATAAAGATGATTTAAATATACTTGTGAATAAAAAGATAAATTGTTTTTCTCTTGATCTTCTTCCTAGAATTACTCGAGCACAATCAATGGATGTACTTTCTTCTCAAGCTAACTTAGCTGGATATAAGGCTGTGGTAGAATCATTTGGAAAATTTGAAAAAGCAATCCCAATGATGATGACTGCTGCAGGCACAGTGCCGGCTGCAAAAGTTTTAATAGTCGGAGCAGGTGTAGCAGGACTTCAAGCGATAGCAACTTCAAAAAGAATGGGAGCGATCGTATTTGCTACAGATGTAAGAATGGCTTCAAAAGAACAAGTTGAAAGTTTAGGTGGAAAGTTTTTAATTGTAGAAGGTTCAGAGAATTTAGAAACAGAGGGTGGTTATGCAAAAGAAACTTCAGATGATTTTAAAAAAAAACAAGAGGATCTTTTAAGTGAGACATTAAAAAAAATTGATATTGTAATTTGTACTGCACTTATACCAGGTAAAAAAGCTCCTATAATTATAAAAGAACATATGCTGGATAACATGCAATCAGGTTCAATAGTTTATGATTTAGCAGCAATTCAGGGTGGTAATACAGCTGTATCTAAGGTAGATGAAATAATTGAGAGAAAAGGTGTAAAAATAATGGGTGATTCAAATATACTTAATAAGCTACCAGTTTCAGCATCAAACCTATTTTCAAAAAATATTTATAACTTTGTGCTAAATTTATATGATAAAGAAAAAAAACAAATCAATATTAATCTTGAAGATGAGATTATAGAAAAAACATTAATAAAATAATTATGGAAATTGACCCATTTATATTTAGGCTTAGCATTTTTATTTTGTCAATATTTGTAGGATATTATGTTGTCTGGAGTGTGACCCCATCTTTACATACACCTTTGATGTCTGTTACGAATGCAATTTCGTCAGTGATTATTGTAGGTGCTATAATTGCAGCATTGGCTGGTACAGATAATGAAATATTCAACACATCTAGTGTTTTTGGTTTGCTAGCAATTTGTTTAGCAGCAATTAATATTTTTGGTGGTTTCTTAGTTACACAGAGAATGCTAGCAATGTACAAAAAGAAAAAAAAATAAATTAACATATGACTGCAAACCTTTCAGCTTTATTTTATCTCTTTTCAGGTGTTTTGTTTATTTTAGCATTAAGAGGTCTATCTTCTCCTGAAACTTCACGACAAGGTAATCTTTTTGGGATTATTGGAATGATTATTGCTGTAACAGTAACTTTTTTATCAGTGGGTAATTTTTCTTCAGGCTTTATTTATGTAATCTTATTCATGCTTATTGGTGGATCAATTGGAGCCTTTATAGCTTATAAAATTCCAATGACAGCAATGCCAGAATTAGTAGCTGGCTTTCATAGTTTAGTTGGTTTAGCAGCTGTGTTTGTTGCAATTTCTGCCTTTATTAATCCAGAGGCATTTAATCTAGGAATTCCAGGGAATATTAAACTTGCAAGTTTAATAGAGATGTCTATTGGGGCTGCGGTTGGAGCAATAACTTTTTCAGGATCAGTGATTGCTTTCTTAAAACTTCAAGGAATAATGTCTGGAGCACCTATCACATTTAAAGGTCAACATATATTAAACGGACTAATCCTTCTATCAATTGTTGTATTGACTTATTTTCTTTGCTCGACTCAATCATCTAATTTATTTTGGATTTTAATTGGAATTTCTTTCTTAATAGGTTTTTTATTGATTATTCCAATTGGAGGAGCAGACATGCCTGTGGTAATTTCAATGTTAAATTCATATTCAGGATGGGCTGCTGCTGGCATTGGGTTTACATTAGAAAATTCTGCTTTAATAATAACTGGCGCTTTAGTTGGTTCATCTGGAGCAATACTTTCTTACATTATGTGTAAAGGGATGAATAGATCTTTTTTTAGTGTAATTCTTGGTGGTTTTGGAGCACCTGAACAATCAGACAATAATCAAAACAAAGAACAGAGACCAGTAAAAAGTGGTAATGCAGATGATGCAGCTTTTTTAATGAAAAATGCATCTTCAGTGATAATAGTACCTGGTTATGGCATGGCTGTCGCGCAGGCGCAACACGCATTAAGAGAGATGGTAGATACTCTTAAAAAAAATGGAATAAAAGTTTCATACGCAATTCATCCGGTAGCAGGAAGAATGCCAGGTCATATGAATGTTTTACTTGCAGAGGCAAATGTTCCTTATGATGAAGTTTTTGAATTGGAGGAAATTAACAACGATTTTGCAAATGCTGATGTAGCTTTTGTTATAGGTGCAAATGATGTAACGAACCCAGTAGCTAAAACAGATCCTCAAAGTCCTATTTATGGAATGCCAGTACTAGACGTTGAAAAATGTAAATCTGTTTTATTTGTTAAAAGAAGTTTATCTCCTGGTTATGCTGGCATAGATAATGATCTATTTTACAAAGAAAATACATTAATGTTATTTGCTGATGCAAAAAAAATGACTGAAGACATTACTAAAAACTTATAATTTTAGAAAAACATCTTTAATTTTAAACAAATAAAAAAAAAATTATTTATTAATCTAAAAAATTTAAGATTTTAAGTTAATAAGATTGATTAAATAACATTAGCAATAAATTGGTTGCGGGGGACGGATTTGAACCGCCGACCTTCAGGTTATGAGCCTGACGAGCTACCAGACTGCTCCACCCCGCGGTATTTAAATTCTATTCTTTAATTTATTTAATTTTTTTACTCTTTTGATATTTTCTTGCAAAATTCTCTTTTTCTTCTCTGAAGGTTTTTCGTAAGTATTTTTAAGTTTTATTATTTTGAAAAAACCATCACGCTGAAGTTTTCTTTTTAAAACTCTTAATGCTTGTTCTACATTATTATCTTTGACTTCTATTTTAATAACTACCTCCAAAAAAAATGTTTGTTATCACTTTTAAATTTATATGTCTATTAATATTGTTCATTAATTGGAATTTAATTTTTGCTGTTTTTCCTTCAACTTTTTTTCTCTTTTAATTCTTCTTTCAGCTTTTTCAATAGCATCCAACAAATCTTTTTGAGTGAAAAGATTTAGAGCCACAGGGTCTTTTGGGTTTAGATTATTATAATTCCAATAACTTTTATTTCTTATTGATGTAACTGAATTCTTGGTTATTCCAACTAATTTAGCAATTTGAGAATCTTTTAAAATATTGTGTTGTTTGATTAGCCATAATGCTGAGTCAGGCTTGTCTTGTCTCTTTGAAAGTGGAATATACTTTTTAATTTTTTTTTCATCATTAGAGATTTCTATGTCGGTTCCTTTGATTTGAAGTGGTCTATTTTCGTCTTTTGAGGATAAATCAATTTCCTCTCTTGAAAGTTGACCAGCCATTATTGGATTATATCCTTTTATTCCTCTAGCAACTTCACCATCTGCAATACCTTGAACTTCAACTTCATGTAAGTCACAAAAGTTTGCTATTTGTCTAAAAGTTAATGATGTATTTTCTACCAACCAAACCGCTGTTGCCATTGGCATTAAAGGAGTGTTTGACATTTAATTTTTCTTTTCTGATTTAAAATTTTGAAATTTTTTATTAAATTTACTTATTCTACCTTTATCCATAAGTTTTTGTTTTCCACCTGTCCAGGCAGCATGTGATTTTGGGTCGATTTCTAATTTTAGGATTTCGCCTTCTTTCCCCCAAGTTGATTTAGTTTCAAATTGAGTGCCGTCAGTCATTTCGACTTTAATAGAGTGATAATCTGGATGTATGTTTTTTTTCATAGCGGCTTTATAGCAAAAGAAATTTCTAAAACAATTAAAAATTAATTAATTTTTCCTTTAATTTAGCATTTATTTCAGAGTTTGTGGCTATAACGTTAATATCTTTGGTATTTGAAATATTTATTTCATTTATTATACCGCCAGATTCTTTTAAGATTACAACACCAGCTGCTATATCCCATAAATTCAATTTTTTTTGAAAATAACCATCGTACCTTCCAGCAGCGACATATGCTAAATCAAGTGCAGCACTTCCTGATTTACGAAATGAAAAATCATAATTAACTTCTATTTTTCCTCCTGTTACAAACAAACATTTAGAGATATTATTTTTTTTTGAAACTCTTATTCTTTGATTATTGAAGAACGCACCTTTATTCTTTTCTGCATAAAACATTTCATCTTTTATTGGATCATAAATTATACCTGCAATTATTTCATTATTATCTTTAAGAGCTATTGAAATAGCAAAATGTGGAATTCCATGTAAAAAATTAATCGTTCCATCTATTGGATCAATAATCCAAGTTTTGCTATCTTTATTATTTTCTAATCCTTTTTCTTCACTCAAAATTGAATAATTTGGTTTAGCTTTTTTTAATTCCTCAATTATAATTTTTTCTGCTTTTAAATCTGCATTTGTAACAAAATCATATGGACCTTTATTGGAGACTTGTAATTTTTCAACCTCACCAAAATCTCTTATTAAAACTTTAGAAGCTTTCTCACTTGCTTTTATCATAATGTTAAGATGTGGTGAAATTGATTGCATTTTTAAATCTTTTTTATGTACTCTAGATTTCTTGTATCAATAATAACTTCATCTCCAGATTCAATAAAAGGCGGAACTTGTATATTCAAACCATTGTCTAAAGTTGCAGGTTTATATGAAGATGAAACAGTTTGACCTTTTAATGCAGCATCAGTTGTTTCTATTTTGCATTGTATTTGATTTGGAAGCTCAATAGATATTGGTTTTTCGTTATAAAAACTAATTTTGACCTCTAAATTTTCTGTTAATAATTTCCCTTTTTCACCCACAATTTCTTTTTTTACTTCAATTTGTTCAAATGATTTTGGATCAATAAAAAAGTAATTTACATCATCATCATATGAATAATTAAAATTATTTTCGTCTAGAGCTGCTTTTTCAACAGTTTCACTTGACCTAAATCTTTCATTGAGTTTTGTGTTTTTATTTAAACTTTTCATTTCAACTTGGGCAAAAGCTCCACCTTTGCCAGGTTTTACATGCTGAGTTTTCAAAACTTGCCACAAATCATCTTTGTACTCTAAAAGCATTCCTACCCTAATTTCACTTGCATTTATTTTCATATAAGTTTTTTTATAGCTTCAACTGGTTTGTATTTTTTATTATTAAAAATGTAGCTTGAAATAGCCAAAAAGTTCACATTGTTCAATAAAAGTTTTTTGTAATTTTTATTATTAATCCCACCAATTGCAATGATTGGCTTATTTGTTAATCGTTTAATTTTTTTTATAACTGAAATATTTGCCTTAAATTTTACTTTTTTTGTGCTAGTTGGAAAGAAAGCACCAAAAGCCAAATAATCTGCATTATTTTTTAAAGCCTTTTTTGCTATCGAGATTGAGTTATGACAAGTAATTCCAATAATTTTTTTTCCTAAAATTTTTCTTGCTGAAATAATGTCCATATCTTTTTGTCCTAAATGACATCCATCCGCATTAAGTTTTTTTGCAAGTATTGGATCATCATTCACTAAGAATTTAACATTATATTTTTTACAAATTGGTTTAATTTTTTTACCAATTTCTATTTTTTTTTTAAGAGAATTATTTTTTATTCTTAATTGAAAAAACTTTACTTTTTTAAAGGCTAAAATTTTATTAAGGTTTAAATAAAAATCTTTTTTTATTTTATTTGGTGAAATTAAATATAAAAATTTTTTTTTGTAATTAGATATTTTCAAAATCTTTTGACCACTTTCCTTGAGCTGCTAAAGTACACATTTTAGCTCTATGATCAAAAACTGCTTGAGTTCCTTCAACATCATTAATGTCTTTAGCCCAATGTTTAAGAGCACTTTGCTGCAATGCTCTACCATAAGAATATGACATAATAAAATTTGTATCATTAAATCTATTTATTAAATTTAAATTCTCTGTTGCTTGAATTTCAGTTTGACCACCAGACAAGAAAGCTATACCCGGTACCTCACTAGGAACTGATTCCTTTAAACACTTAACTGTAAGTTTTGCTGTTTCTTCATTGGAAATTTGATTATCAGAATCTGATCCTGCAAGAATCATATTTGGTTTTAAAATTACACCTGTTAGATCCACTTTATGTATTAGTAGTTCATCAAAACATTTTTTAATTACTTCTGAGGTTTTTTTAAAGCAATCATCAGCAGAATGATCACCATCCATTAATACCTCTGGCTCAACTATTGGAACCATATTGCACTCTTGAACTAAAGCAGCATACCTAGCAAGAGCGTGTGCGTTAGAATGAATTGATAGTCTGCTAGGATATTCTTTTGAAATATTATAAACACCTCTCCATTTTGTAAATTGAGCTCCAAGATTTGAATATTCTTTTAACCTGTCTCTTAAACCATCTAAGCCTTCAGCAATTTTTTCATTTGGACTTCCAGCTAATTGTTTTGCTCCTGTATCAACTTTTATTCCTGCAATAGAGCTCATTTCAGATAAAAGCTTTGGAACTTCTTTTCCTGAATTAGTTTTTTGCTTAATAGTTTCATCATATAATATAACTCCACCAATACATTCACTCATTCCATTTGCTGAGAATAAAGTTTCTCTAAATTTAATTCTATTTTCTACCGTAGACTCTACATTTACACTCTCTAATCTTTTAGTCATGGTACCTGTGCTCTCATCAGCAGCCAAGATACCCTTACCATTCTCTAAAATTTTTAAGGCTATTTTGTTTAATTCAGACATCAATTGAGAGCCTTTATACCAGGAATTTCTTTACCTTCAAGATACTCTAGAAAGGCTCCCCCAGCAGTTGAAACAAAATTTAATTGCTTAAAGGCACCTGCCTTATTTAATACTGCGATAGTATCTCCACCACCTGCAACTGAGTAAATATTATCTTTTAAATCAACTATTTTTTTTGCAATTTCAATACTTCCTATGGCAAAGTTAGAATTCTCAAAATATCCAAGAGGTCCATTCCATAAGACAGTTTTGCTATTCTCTAATAAAGAACAAATTAGTTTGATTGTCTCTGGACCAATATCTAATATTAAATCATCTTCCTCTATCTCACCTAATCTTTTGATTGTTTTACTATCTTCAAGATTTTTGCCCACAGAAACATCGGTAGGAATTAAAACATTGCATTTATTTTCTTTCGCTAAAGATAATATTTCTTCAACAATTGGATTGCAGTTATCCTCTTTTAGTGATTTTCCAATTTTATGACCGCTATATTCTAAAAAGTTATTAGCCATACCTCCAACTATCACAATGTTTTCAAATTTAGGTATTAAATTTTTTATAACACTTATTTTTGTAGAAATTTTAGAACCTCCTATTATACATGTAATTGGCCTATCAATATCAGAAGTGACTTTTTTTAATGCATCAATTTCAGTGCTCATTTGCAAACCACAGTAAGATGGCAAGTATTTTACAATTTTATCTACGGAAGCATGTGCTCTGTGTGAACATGAAAAGGCATCATTAACAAAAATTTCACCAAATTTAGATAACATTTTTGCAAATTCTTCATCATTTTTTTCTTCTTGTTCATAAAATCTTATATTTTCAAAAAAAACTATTTTATCATCACCTTTATTAAATATTTCCTCTGGTTTAATTTCGAACAAATTTTGATTTAAAAGATCTACTTTTTTACTTAGTTTTTTTGATAAATATTCACAAACTGGTGCCATAGACAAAGCTGGGTTTGTTTTACCTTTTGGTCTACCGATATGAGATATTATTATTATTTTAGACTTTTGTTGAATTAAAAAATTTAGTGTAGGTAAAATTTTATCTATTCTTGTTGTATCCATTATTTGATTATTTTTTAATGGAACATTAAGGTCTAATCTGACTAAAACTTTTTTTTGATAAAGATCTTTAAAATCTTCAATTTTTTTCATTGTTTTGATTGTTAGTTAAATTTTTTCTTTAAATAAACTGCTATATCACACATTCTGTTGGAAAAACCCCACTCATTGTCATACCATGATGAAATTTTTCCCATGTTTTTTCCAACAACATTAGTTAGTGATCCATCAACAATTGAGGAGGCTTGATTGTGATTAAAATCGATTGAAACTAACTTTTCATTTGTAATCTCTAACACTCCTTTTAATTCATTTTTTGATGCAATTTCAAATGCAGAATTGATTGACCCAATTGTTAAATCTTTTTTTGTTGAAAAAACTAATTCAACTAAAGAAACATTTGGAGTTGGTACTCTCATAGCTACACCTTCTAATTTACCTTTTAATGATGGTATTATTTCTCCAATTGCTTTTGATGCACCCGTAGAAGTTGGTACAATTGATTGACTAGCAGATCTTGCTCTTCTTGGATCTTTGTGTGAATTATCCAAAATTCTTTGATCACTTGTAAATGCATGAATTGTAGTCATAAAACCTTTTTCAATTTCAAAATTTTCATTAATTACTTTTGCAACAGGCGCCAAACAGTTAGTAGTACAAGATGCAGCAGAAATTATTTTGTCATCCTTTGAAAGAATATTTTGATTTACTCCATAAACAATTGATTTGTCAGCATTCTTGCATGGAGCTGAAACTATAACTTTTTGAGCACCATTTTTAATATGAGTTTCTAATTTTTCTTTTGAATTAAATTTTCCTGTACATTCAAAAACTATATCCACTCCTAGTTCACCCCAATTTATATCTTCTAATTTTGAATGCTGACTAAAGGAAATGTTATCATTATTTATGATTAATTTATTAGCTTCAAATTTAATATCCACATTGAATTTTCCATGAATAGAGTCGTATTTAATCAAATTAGAACAAGTTTCAGAATTTGATCTATTATTTATATGCACAACTTTAATATCTTTAAAATTATTTTCATAAATAGATCTTAATACCATTCTTCCAATTCTACCCATTCCATTGATACCGACTTTAATTGTCATATTAAGTCCTATAATTATTTCTTATTTTTGTAGTTATTTTTTTTGTAGATAAACCGAAATATTCAAATATTTTTTTATAAGGCGCACTTTTTCCAAATTCATCAATACCAAATGTCATTCCATTATCACCCACATATCTGTACCAAGATGTTTTTGATCCAGCTTCAATTGAAATTTTAAGTTTTGTTTCATTCAATATTTTATCTTTATAATTTTTACTTTGTTTATCAAAAATTTCTTGTGAAGGTACAGAAATAACCTTTGAATTAATTTTATATTTTTTTAATTCATTGCTTACGTCTAAAGCCAAATTAACCTCGGAACCACTTGCTAAAATAGTTAATTGAATTTTTTTATTAGTCCTAGATATTTCATAAGCCCCATAAGAACATTTATTAACTTTTGAGATATTATATCTGACAGGATTTAAATTCTGTCTTGTCAATGATAGAATTGAGGGAGTTTTTTTATTCTTTAAAGCTAATTCCCAACATTCAATTGTTTCATATCTGTCAGCAGGTCTGAATACATTTAAATTAGGTATTGCTCTGAGACCTTCTAATTGTTCTATAGGTTGATGTGTTGGTCCATCCTCTCCTAAACCAATTGAATCATGTGTCATCACATAAATTACTTGTTGTTCCATTAATGCTGATAACCGAATAGAAGGTTTGCAATAATCTGAAAAAATCAAAAAAGTACCACCATAAGGAATTAAATTACTATGTAACGAAAGACCATTCATTATTCCACACATGGCATGTTCACGAACACCATAATGAATATAATTCCCATTAAATTTTTTTGGTTTTAATATTTCATGAAATTTTGTTTTTGTATTGTTTGATCCTGCTAGATCAGCAGATCCACCAATAATATTCTTACAATCTGGAGTAATTGAATTTAAAACTGACTCTGAAGCCTTTCGTGTAGCAAGGCCTTTTGGATTTTTAATTGCAGAAATTTTTTCTAATTTAATACCTTTGTTAAAATTTATTTTTATAAAATTATTGTATTGTTTCTTTTTTTTTAAAAATATCCTATTCCATTTTTTTTCAATCTTTAATCCATTTAAGCCAAAACTTTTCCATTGATTTAATAAATTTTTTGGAATTTCAAAAGGTTTATATTTCCAATTCAATTTTTTTCTCACTAAGTTTATTTCTTCTGATCCTAATGGACTTCCATGAGAAGAAGCTTTGCCAGATTTATTTGGAGAACCATAGCCAATTTTTGTTTTACATGAAATTACAGTTGGAGATTTAGTAGAATGTGCTTTTTTTATTGCCTTTTTAATTTCACTATAATTATGTCCATCAACATTAATATAATTCCAACCATAACTTTCGAACCTTTTTTTATAATTATCAGAAACAGCCAAATCAGTTGGACCATCGATAGAAATAGAATTATTATCAAACAACATTATCAAATTTTTAAGTTTTAGGTGTCCAGCTAAACTCATCGCTTCATGACTAATACCTTCCATTAAGCATCCATCTCCTGCAAGGACATAAGTTTTATGATTGATAATTTTACTACCAAATTTACTTTTTAGAATTTCCTCAGCAATTGCAAAACCAACAGCATTTGATATTCCTTGTCCTAGAGGTCCAGTTGTTGTCTCAATTCCTGTATTTGGGTGGTACTCAGGGTGGCCAGCACAGATAGAGTCAAGTTGACGAAAATTTTTAATATCTTTTAGCGATATGCTTTTGTATCCAGTTAGGTAAAGCAAGGAGTAAAGCAACATCGATCCGTGACCAGCAGACAAAATAAATCTGTCTCTGTTAATCCAGCTAGGGTTAGAAGGACTAAATTTTAAAAAATCTTTAAATAAAACTGTAGCAACGTCTGCCATTCCCATAGGCATTCCTGGATGTCCAGAATTTGCTTTTTGTACAGCATCAATTGATAAAAATCTGATACAATTTGCTAGGTCTTTATATTGTGTGTTCAAAATTATCCTGTATAGACTTAGAAGATTC